>NZ_JBQEIL010000001.1:139165-437546 GCF_052102835.1 Vagococcus sp. | reverse complement strand
TGAAATGACGTTAGTCATTTTTGAATGCTTGTTTTATTTTAAGAGACTTTTGGGTCAGCCTCTTTTTATTTTTTAGGGAAAGTTAATTTCAGACCAATCGCCGTAGTAATGAGAGACACGCTTAGGTAACTCGTAAAACGAAGAATGGTTTTTAAATAATAGTCTAAAGTATCAACATCATGATAGGGTAAGATTTTGGGGAAAGCAAGAATTGGTAAAGCAAGAATGGTGAGACAAGATAAAACAATTAAAAAAAGACCAATAAACTTAAGATGTTTTTGATTTATTTTCATAGTGAACCTTCCTTTTTAGTTTAAGTATATCATGATTGTCATCTTATAAATCGAATAAGTTGACAGGGAAAACAACTTCATTTATTATACCCCTATAGGTATTTAATTATTTAAGGAGATGGACTTATGTTAGGATTTTTTAAATCAGTACCCAGTATCTCAACACAAGAATTACAACAAAAAATGGCAAGTCAGCCAGTTATTTTAGATGTACGGACACAATCGGAATTTCAAACGGGACATCTTTTTCAAGCAAAACATTTATCAGCTAATCAGCTAGCTAATTATCAAGCTAAAAAAGAGGCTCCCGTTTATGTGATTTGCCAATCTGGCATGCGAAGCAAACGAGCTGTAAAAACATTACGAGCTCGTGGGATAGAAGCGATTAATGTTCGTGGTGGAATGAATCAATGGACAGGAACAATTAAAAGGGGGAAATAGAAAAATGAGTAAAAAAATAATGATTATAGGTGGCGTTGCGGGTGGAATGTCAGCAGCGACAAGATTAAGACGTTTAGATGAAACAGCAGAAATTATCGTGTTAGAAAAAGGGCCTTACGTTTCTTTTGCTAACTGTGGTCTTCCTTATTATGTATCAGGAGAAATCAGTGATCGTGATTCTCTCTTGGTGCAAACACCAGAAGCGTTGAAAGCTCGCTTCAATTTAGATGTACGGCCTTTTCATGAGGCTTTAGCGATAGATGCTACTGCTAAAACGGTAACGATTAAGCATGGGGAAGAAACGTTTACAGAAAGTTATGATTCTCTAATTCTTTCGCCAGGAGCACGTCCTTTTGTCCCACCTATTAAAGGTTTGGAAGAAGCAAAGCAAGCCTATAGTTTACGTAATGTTCCAGACTTAGATAAAATTATGAAAATTTTGGAAAAGGATGACGTCAAAAAGGCAACCGTGATTGGAGCAGGTTTTATTGGTTTAGAAATGGCCGAAAACTTAAAAAAACGGGGTCTTGACGTTACTTTAATTGAAAAAGCACCCCATGTTTTACCACCTTTGGATGAAGAAATGGCAAAATATGTTCAAAATGAACTTGAAAAAAATGAAATTCGGGTCATTGTCGGTCAATCAGCCGCAGCTTTTTCAAATCAAGGGAAAACGATTCATTTAGAAGATGGTCAAACGTTAACAACGGATTTAACGATTTTATCTGTTGGGGTGACCCCAGAAAATAGATTAGCTGAAACAGCTGGTATTGCATTAGGTTTACGTGGGGGGATTTTGGTCGATGAAAATTATGAAACCAATCTTTCTAATATTTATGCTGTTGGGGATGCAATTGTCGTAAAACAGCAAATTACAGATGAAGATGCTATGATTGCTTTGGCTTCTCCAGCGAATCGTCAAGGGCGTCAAGTGGCAGATGTTATTGCAGGGCAAAAGCGCAAAAATCAAGGCAGTATTGGGACGGCAATTGTTCGTGTTTTTGATTTAACCGCGGCATCAACGGGGTTAAGTGAACGCTTAGTTCGTCAGTCAAACTTACCTGTCGAAGTGATTCATATTTTTGGTAAGAGTCATGCTGGTTACTATCCTGGGGCAACACCTGTCATCTTGAAGGTCATTTTCAATCCAGTTACTGGTAAGATTTATGGGGCTCAAAGTGTCGGTCAAAAAGGGATTGACAAACGAATTGATATCATTGCGACAGCGATTAAAGGAAAGCTAACGATTGAGGATTTACCAGAATTAGAATTTACTTATGCGCCTCCTTTTGGATCGGCTAAGGATCCGGTTAATATGGCTGGTTATGCAGGGCTTAATTTAATGGAAGGTTTAAGCAAAGGTGTTCAGTGGCATGAATTAGAAAAAGAATTAAGCGAAGGAAAGGTTCTTTTGGATGTTCGAACAGATAATGAAGTGACAAGTGGTCAGTTTAAAGAAGCGATCCATCTTCCATTGAATCAATTAAGAGCTCGAATGAATGAATTAGAAAAAGAGAAGACGTATGTTATCAGCTGTCATAGTGGTCAACGTAGTTATATTGCAGAAAGAATGTTAGTGCAACATGGTTTTAAAGCTAAAAATCTAGATGGTGGTTTTGCTTTATATCAAACCATCAAACCGGGGGGAATTAAGCATGAGTCAAAGTATTAATCTAGCAGAATTAACAAAAAAAATAGAAAATGAAAACCTTCATTTGATTGATGTTCGTGAAGTTGATGAATATAAAGCCGGTCATATCCCGAGTGTCCCGAATATTCCATTAAGTGAATTCAATCAACGCTTGGCAGAATTTGATCCTCATGAAACGTATTATTTGATTTGTCATTCAGGAGGACGTTCGGCAATGGCCGGCATGATGTTATCACAAATAGGAATTGAAGCGATTAATGTTCAAGGTGGTATGAGTCAATGGAGGGGTCCAATTGAGTAAAGAAAAAGCAACATGTAGCAAACAGCTTATCAACCGTTTGAAACGTGCTGAGGGCCAGGTAAGGGGTATTCAGCGAATGATTGAAGAGGACCAAGACTGTTTAGCTGTTGTCACGCAATTAAGTGCTGTTCGTTCGAGTATCGATCGCATTATGGGATTAGTCATCGCTGAAAATATGAAAGATTGTTATCTCAATCCAGTAGAAAATGAGTTAGAACAGCAAAAAAGATTAGAAAAAGCCATTGAAATGGTGATAAAAAAATAAAAGGAAACACCGTTCTTAATAAGTTCCCACAACTTATTAAGAACGGTGTTTTATTTTAGGGTTTCTAGCATCTGTACCATTGGGGGTATACTAAAGGACACTGATTCTTAGGGATTAAAACTTTATCAGCGTGAGTAAGCTAGAAATAAAAGGTTCTAATTTTGTTTTCAAAAAAATGGGGAGCATTGCGTGTTAACGAATTATTGCTTATAATAAAAAGCATAAAAGTGTGAAAAAGGGGAGTTCTTTATGAAATATTGTCCACATTGTGGGAATGAGTTAGAAAAAACCGCTGTTTTTTGTACGAATTGTGGGGGGGAAAATAGGAAAAGAATTAGGTAAGCAACCAAAAAATAATGAAATGCCAAGCTCTTTTGAGAAAGTGGATCCAACGATGCCGGTTTTTAAAAAAACAGAACCAGTAAAACCGAGTATTAAGAAATGGATAATTGGCGGTATTTGTATCACGGCTCTTATTGGAGGGGGCTGGCTAACCTATGCTCATTTATCTAAAAATAATACTGAAGTTGTTGCTAAAAAAAGAAAGAAAGTTCAAGAGAAAAAACGAGAAGCCATGAATGAAACCTTTATGTATCGAGTGGGGGATGGTATGGGGTTGATGAATCGTAACTTTGAAATTTTAACCGATAACATTGGTAATTGGCAGTTAGCTCGAACCCCAATTGGCACTACTGTAGTGGGAAATAAAGACGGCGAAACTAGTTTAATTGATAAGAATGGAAAAACTATCACCGAAATGGGAAAATATAAAATTGGCTTATTCAATTCAAATGGTGGGGATGCTTTAGACATTATCTCTAAAAATGGCATTTTGAGTATTTATGGAGACAATCCTGATGATGATGAAGGGCGCGACTTTAATGGTTTAATTAATGCTAAAGGTGAAGTCGTTAGCGAATTAGCAGAAGTAACTTACATGCCATTCTTTGGTCGTGAAATTGGAGCCTTTATGAATGCGTATGATCGTTGGGGGGTTGTTAATGAAAAAGGTGAAGTTTTAATTCAACCAGATTATGAGCGCTTATCAGTCATCAGCGATCGTTACATTTCAGTCTTCCAAGGTGATTCAGATGCCAAATCAGATATTTTAGATTTAAAAGGTAATATGGTGAAGGAAAATATTGCCAGTGAACTCGTCACTCCAGATTATCATCAGCCTGATAAGTTTATTTTTAAAAGTGGCAATGGAAAATATGGGATTTTAAACAGTCAGTTAGAAGTAGAACACGAACCCTTTTCTGTAACCATTCCAACTTATAGTGCTGATGGTAAATATATTTCATTTAGTGCGGGTGAGGATGGTTATGGTTTGATGTCAAGAAAAGGTGAAATTATCATTCCAGCGAAGTATAAAATGTTATTATCACCTAATGAAAAAGGCATCTTAGCGGCTCAAGATGAGAATGAACAGTATTGCTTAATGGATGTCACAGGTAAAGTCATTAAGAATTTTGACCACTCGATCTATCCATTGACTAAGACCAATCTATTTTCAACGGGCCAAATGGGAAGTGGCCTGATGGACATCGTGGACTCGACGGGTAAGGTAATTGAAGGCGGAGAAGAAGCTTACCCAGCAGTTGATCGTCGCTCTGTTGATTTTCTGATGGTATCTAATGATCAAAAAGATATAAAAAAAGGGAGTCGTGTTTACAATAAAGATGGCCAAAAATTAAGTGATAATGCACTAATTGCTAGTGATTTGGGAGATGTTTATTTTATTCAAGAATGGGACAATACGATGAAATTAGTGAATAAAAAAACGAGTAAAGTAATAAAAGAGAAAACGTTAGATATCGAAACACCTTATTATGATTATGATTAAATTAATAAAGTTTAAAAAAATGCCGATTTAAGACAGAGTTCTTTCAGTCTTAAATCGGCATTTTAAAATTGTTTTTTTACTTAAAGTTGTGTTCATGAGTTGACGTTTTTAGTCATTCTTTTTACGATGAACGATTAAAGAGCATCTAGAATCGTCCAAACTAAAGTCCCTCGATACTGATGGGCTAAATTTCCTGTTTTTTGTAATAAAACAAAATAATTTTGGTCATTGTTTAAATCATAATCAATATAAGGCGTTCCTTTTTCTAGTTGTTTAAGTGATTGATTGATATTAGAAATCGGTGTTTTGCCATGTTCATTATTTAAATATAATTGTCCTAAAAATGGGGTATTTGTTGTAGTGTTTATAATCCCACTTGGCAAGGAAAGTTCAATTTTGATGTGTCGACTAGGGTTAGTATTGATAACCTTTAAGGAAGTGTTCTCATTTTTTACTTTTTTTGTCTCCTTATTAGTATTTGCTACCTTAATTTGACCAAAATCTAAATCTGGTATGGCTTCCAAACGAGTTTGCGGTTGATAAGTATAGACGACAGTAAAGTCAGCGTTAGGTGCGTTTGTTATTTTGGTATTGTTCACAGTGTAGTTATCAATCGCCATATCATCGTAGCCAGTCAAACCGAGTGTTAGCTCTTTGGCTTTAAAAATAGTGGCTAATTTTGTTTTAATATCATCATTAATTGCTATTTTTGTTGTGTAATTATTTTTAGTTTTTTCACTAGTGGTAATATTTTGGTAAACCGCTGTTTTGTCAATGCTATTTATTTGTTTGATGTGCATTGTAACAAAACCATTATAATAATAAATGAGTTTTTTTTCTAAATTAGTAGCTGTAGGCATCTCAAAAAGACCGTCAAAGTTACCTTTTTTATTAGAAAAACGATAGTTCACTATGTTGATAGGATCAGGAGTAGCGTGGTTAGTACCGACAAGACCATAAGTTATTTCGGGCGTTTTAAGACTCTTTTGATTTGTTTCATCTAAAAATTGTAACGTTGTTTTACCAACCTCTGGGATAACGGTTAAATACTCTCGATTATCATGTTCAATTGCTTTGGCAATGGTTCCGTCAGGATAAGTTAAATCATAGATAAGAGAAAACATCAGATTGTCTTCCGGTTTTTTTAGATAATTAGCGAGTCGTTCGTAAGCTGCTTCAGCGGTGTTTTTTAATTTTAAATCATATAAAACAGTGATATAATTTTCCTTAGTATTTAAAGGGATTTTCAAACCTTTGTTTGTTTTGATGGCTTCTACTGCTTGATTGTTGACTTTAATACTATCAGGAATAATTTCTAAAATATCGCTGTTTACTAAACTATTTTTTAGTTGTATTAAAAGGTATTTATTACTTAATTTTAACTCGTCTGTTTGGATAGCGACGGTGGAATCGACTGTCAGTGTTTGGTTAGAGTGTCCTAATTTTCTAGGCATTACTGACCAGTCTTGCCAACGTGTGCGAAAGTAAACATCAGGTTGCTCCATTTCTAAGCCTAAGCCAAATATACCTGTTTTTATATTTGTGTCTGTCCCGCTTTGATTGGGTTGGGCTTTAGCGGTGACTTTATAAGTATTCAAAGGAATAAGGTCTTCAGTTAAATTATTATCGATAATGACATCAGATTCCATAATTTCTGGATAGGGAGTTAACTCATAATCACGGAATAAGCTACCATCACGAGTATAAGTTTCGTTTAAAGCATCAAATACTCGAAAACCTTTATCATATTTAGTAACTTTGCTTGATTGGTCTAGTAAAATGGAGTTAAATTGAAATTCTTCCTTATATTTACCACCATTTTTTTCAGAAGTCTCAGTTCCACCAGCGACAAAGACCATACTATTTCGCATGTTTCCCTTTTTCTTTGAACCTTTAAAACCTGTTTCGCCACCGATTGAAACTTCTAAAGGTTTTTTTTGTGTAACCGATTTAATTATACCAAAATAGCTTAATACGGTCCGACGAATTGGATTGTCCTCTTTTTCTTCAACATAAGTAATGTTCCAGACGGCATATTTATCATGATTATCTTTACGAGTTATTCCTGCATTAAAGTTATCGAAAGAATATTGACCTGGTCCTTCTGTTTTTAAAAAAGTCGTCACATCATAGGCACCACCACTATACTTGTTACTGGAAAAGATCAACTTTCCTCCTTTTGGACCTGTTAAAGTAGTGTTTTTAACATTATCATTTCTATTCTCGTTTTCTAAGATGTAGAAAAAAGCTTGTTTTATTTCCCCGTTTGGAGTATAAACAGCACTTGTTGCATTTGTGGTATTTGTTCCTTCGTTATCTGCCATATTATAATCATAGTAATACGTTTTATTATTGCCGCTATACCTTTTTCTTAATGCACCGGCTTCGACTTGATTATGACCAAAAGAACCTAATGAATATCTGCCTGTTTCAGCAAATATAATATTTCCTTCTTCTTTAGTCGCGTAATTTGGAGCATTAAGGATTGTTGTGTTAGCGGTGACCTTTTCAGATTGAATCAATAAAAAAAGAAATAGGAGTAAAATAAAGATTAAAGGTTTTTTTTTCATAGAAATCCCTCTCTCGAACTTAATACACATAATATTATCATTAATATTATAAGATTGTAACCATTTGTCTTAATATTCTTTTTTAGCATAATAGTACATTTGGAAAAGTGGTGTTATCTTTTAATTTTGTTAATTAAAAATCCCTCTGTCAAATGATTTTTAAATCATTTGACAGAGGGATTTTTTGGCCATCTTATCTTTAATAAAGAAAATGATAAAGCATAGTAAAGATATTTTCAGTAGTAGTTGCATTTGGTGAGAGGGCTCTATTTTCTTCAACCCAATCTTCATAGTCTTTTTCACTAGGTAATTCGCTAGGAATCGGTAGTTTTTCATTGCTAAATTCTTTTTCAAGTAATAGAAGTGGGGTGGTATCGCCTTGTTTTTCAATTATCATCTTCCATTGGTTTGGATCTTGTTCTTTTTCAAGTGCTAAAAGATCTAAAAGAATGCCAGCAAAAGCATTAGTTGAGTAACCTTCAGAAATTAATCCTGTCATGCGATAGGCGGGATTATCATCTGCCATCAATAATTTTAGAGCGTTTAACGCTTCTTCATGAGTGGTCACTTGTTCTGGGTAACTAGCAAAAAGTGAAGAAAGAAGTTCATAATAGTAAGCAGTTCCTTCTAAACGATCATATAGCAACGCTTCTTTATAATCTTTTGGGCTCGATTCGCGGTAATCTTGGTATGTTGCCAGAGCATTTTTAATATGTTTTTCACGATGATTTTCTTCACTAATTGCTAGTTTTAATTGTTGTTGAAGTAACATTTTTTGTCGGCGTGTTGCTTTATCCTCTAAGCGTTCTTCACGATTATTATCTGTGAAGCTAGTTTCTGCCCATCTCTCTTGGGTGACTTTATGGAAAAGTTCATGATTATAAGAAAGAAATTGGTCATAAGTTCCTAAGTGTTCATATTTTTGGAAGTAATAAAAATTATCAATGTTTTGAGGCATTATACTTACGTAGGCCCCTTTTCGGTCTTTTGAGTCAAAAAAAGCCCATTGTCCATCAAAAGGAAGTGAAGAAACGTCATACGATTTAAATTCTTTTTTAGAAAGGCTTTTAATTTGTCCTTTGGTTGAAATTAAAGAGGCTTTTTTATTACTGATATCTTGGGCAAGTAGCTCATAATTTTTAAGTGGATTATCTGGCCAAAACTGTTCTAGATTTTGATTATAAAGTTTGACTTGTTTTGCTAAAATAGTGAGGTATTCTTTCGTGTTTTGGGGTTGCTTTTTGGCGGCAGCCCCTAGTTTAAATTGAGTGTTTTCAATAATAGGAATGGTCGGTTTGGCTGAATAGGGCGGTTTAAAAAACAGACGATGACCTAAAAAAACGGTAGCGTAGATAATGGCAATTAATAAAAAAAGAATAATACCAAGTTTTTGTAACCCCTTTAATTTTTTAGGTGGTGCTGAACGACGTCGTTTCATATTAGTCACTCCTATTCTCTTTAATACCTTTAATAGTACGCTAACTAAGTTTACTAAACAAGTCTTTGGTTTTTAGAATAAAGCGAAACAAGCGAGAATTAATAGTACCTATCTATGTTTTTTTGTATTTGTTATAATTAAGAAAAAAGAGATGTGAGTGATTTGTAGATGAAAAAACACAGGCAAACAGTGAATATTGGTTTTGATATCGGCGTTTCCTCAATCGGTTGGACTGTTTTATCTGCGAAAAGTGGAAAAGTGCTAGAAACAGGTGTTAGAGTATTTTCAAGTGCGGATCCACTTGAAAATACTGAACGTAGGAGAGCTCGCCAAGCTCGACGTCTGATTCGTCGTCGTAAAACGAGATTACGAGATTTAAAGCAAGTTTTAGCTCAATTTAATTTTCCTTATCCGACAAAACACATAAAAGAAATAATCACACCTTATGAATTACGAGTCAAAGGATTAACTGAAAAGTTAACACGCGAAGAACTGGCGATTGCTCTTTATCATTTAGTTAAACGACGGGGAATTAGCTATGATTTAGAAGATGTTGAAGAAGAAGTTTCGGGTGGAGTGTCTTATCAAGAGAGTCTAAAAGAAAATCAATATTTATTGCAAAATAAAACACCTGGAGAGATTCAACTCGAGCGATTGGATACATTGGGAAAAGTTCGGGGAGAAGTTTTTGATAGCGAAACAAATAATGTTTATTTTAATGTTTTTCCTAGTGAAGCGTATCAAAAAGAAGCAGAACAGATTCTTAAACAACAACAATTTTTTTATCCTGAAATTACCTTAGAAATGATAACAGAAGTTAATGAACTAATTTTAAGAAAACGCGATTACTTTAAAGGACCGGGTTCGAAAAAGTCCTCAACCAATTACGGAATCTATAAAACAGATGGAACGGTTTTAAATAATTTGTTTGAAACTTTAATTGGAAAGGATAAAATTTTTCCTGAAGAGTATCGAGCAGCGACTAACTCATATACAGCACAAGTTTTTGATGTTTTAGAAGATTTAACTAAGCTAACGGTTTCATCAACAAAAGATGGCAAACTTTCAGCAGAACATAAAGAAATAATTCTAGCTGAATTGAAAGGAACAACGAAATCCGTAAATATATTACAGCTGATTAGCAAAGTCGCTCAAACGGAAAGTGAAGAGATTAAGGGATATCGTTTAACAAGAGAAGGTAAACCAAAAATCAATAGTTTAGCTAATTATCGGAATATCAAAAAAAAACTACTTAAAGAAAATATCGACATTAGTGACTGGCCGAATGATTTACTAGATGAGTTGGGACGTATTTTAACTTTAAATACTGAAAATGGTGAGATACGCCGTTTTTTAGAAAACCCTAACTTTCAAGAAGCTTATCCTGTCTTAAAAGCAATCGATTTAGATAAAATAGTTAAAAACAAAGATTGGTTTACTCGAGGGATTCAACAAAGGTGGCATCGATATTCTTTGAAAACGATGAAATTGTTAATTCCGGAATTAATAAGAAGTAATCAATCTGAAGAATATCTTTTAAAGAAGCTGGGTTTACTTGATGAACAGGAAAATCGTTACTTAAATCAAACGGAACTAGATTTAGAATATTTGTCAAAAAATATTTATAATCCAATGGTCAATAAAGCAGTACGACAAATGGCTAAAATTTTTAATGAACTTTATAAAAAATATCCTACAATCGATTTTATTACTCTTGAAATGCCTCGAGATGATAGTGAAGAGGAAATTAAGAAACGGAGCCAACAATTTAAAAAGAAAGTTGATTTAGAAAAAGAACGTGCGTTTTCTGAGTTTGCATCAAAAGCAGAGATTGATGAGGAGCAGTTATGGGGAAAAATTTATCGATCTAAACATTTGTTGACGAAGATTAGATTATGGTATCAACAGCAGGGGGAATGTTTATATTCAGCTGAAGAGATAGACGCAACGCTTCTGTTGAAGAATCCGGAACAATATGAAATAAATCCAATTCTTCCAACGTCGCTTTGCTTTGATGATAGTTTAAATAATAAAGTGCTTTGTTCTCTAGAAGTAGCTAAATTAAAAGATCAGCAGACTCCTTATGAAATGATAATAGAAGGCAAAGGGCGTTCTTTTGAAGATTTTAAAAAACAAGTAGAACAAATGAAACGTTTAGATAAAAGAAAGAAAGACTATTTATTATTAACAAGTAATCTGTTGGAACCAGAAGTTGCTCGTTCTTTTATTTTACGAAATCTTATTGACATGCGTTACGTGTCTCGAATCGTTTTTAATGAATTTCAACAGTTTATTAAAGGCAATCAGTTGGAAACTCAAGTGGCGATAGTTAGGGGGAAGTTTACTAGCTTGTTACGTCGAAAATGGGATCTTGAGCGGGATTATGAAACGTATCATTATTATGCGATGAAAGCAGCCGTTTTAGCTGTGATCCCGACATTGGATATTTGGGATAAACTGGATGTTGTATTTATACCCAAAAGGGTTCAAGGTCGTGATGTTACGATTTTGGCTAGTAAACGATTACATCAAACTGAATTTGAAGCGGCGACGTTTAACGAGCCCTATTTAAATTTTATTGAAGAAGTGCGACAATTGACGCTTCCGATTGAGAAAAAACAATTGAGTCAACATTCTTATCGAAAAATGGTGAAATTCAGCCATCAAGTTAATAAAAAAGTCAATCGTAAAATTAGTGATGCCACGTTATATGCGACGCGACTTCAAAAACTAAATAAAGATAAAGAAGTCACAGATTATATTCTAGGAAAAATAAAAAATATTTATACATTTTCGGGTTATCAAAAGTTTGCTAAGATTTATGAAAAAGATAAAGCCCGTTTTTTGATGTATCATCATGATCCCCAAACATTTAAAAAATTGGAAAAAGTGTTAGAAGAGTATTTACCTAAAGATCAAAATGGGGTATCAGGAGAGCGGGTTAAAAAATTATCAATGAGCCCTTTTGAACGTTATCGCCAAGAACATGGCTATTTAAAGAAATACGCTAAAAAAGGGGATGGACCTATCATTCGCCAAATGAAATTTTATGATAAACAATTAGGGACCCATCTTGATATTACTCCTGACGAAGCCAAAGGTAGAAAAGTTATTTTACAATCTTTAAAACAGTGGCGAACAGACGTTTACTATAATCATACGACAGAAAAATATGAAATTATGGGGATAAAATATTCGGATCTTTCTTTCAATGAAAAAAATCAGTATGGTCTTTTCTTAGAGCAGTATGAAAAAATTAAAATAGAAGAACAAGTCTCTGCAAAGGCTGAATTTATGTTTTCTTTGTATCGTAATGACCGAATTAAGATCATTGATTTAGTGAAGGATGAAGAGGTTGAGCTATTATTTGGCTCACGAAATAGCCCTAATAAAAAAGGGTATGTTGAGTTAAAGCCAATTAATAAGCCACGTTTTTCAAAAAATGAAAGGTTACCTGTTTATGGTAAAGTAGCTGCAAGTGGTCAATTTATTAAACGGTTGTATCAAGCAAACTGTCTGATATTTAAAGTGAATACAGATATCTTGGGAAACCCTTATTATATTAGTAGAGAAGGAAAACACCCTAAGTATTTAATTGACAATAAACGTACGTTTTGCTAAGATGAGCGTGTGAAGGACGCTTCGCACCGTTATTGAATCTTTAAGAACCTACAAAAATAAGGCTTTATGCCGTATTTCCCATTCCTTTTAAGGAATGGGTTTTTTTATTTTAAGTGATAAAAAGACTTGCTTAATAATCGATAGTCAATTCACTTTAATTGTTTTAGAATAAAGAAGGTTGGCCAATACAATCATATTTTAAACTCAAGAAAGATTCAATAACGGAATTAAAGAAAGTGTGTTTTTGAAGAAACAAAGTTAATAGACGGTAGTTATTAAAGGGGGGTATCTTCTATGGATGAATACTGTTTGCTTGACAAGGATGCACATATGAGTTTAACGTATGAATTAGACACTGGATTAAATGAACTCTTTTTAGTTAATGGAAGGAGGAGTTTTTGTACTCTTAAAGATTCAATAATGTTATTATTAAATCTCTTTTTGGTACAAAGACGAGAAAACTTTTAAAAAAGTTTTAGTCCTCCTTCCTTTGTGATATAATTAAGAAAACAAGATAACGGGACTATAGTTTTTGTACTCTTAAAGATTCGGCGGACCAATAGCAAAGGCGCATCCATCATGGATGCGCCTTTGCTATTGGCTTTTCTATTAGAAATACTTTAAACTTAATGATAGTAAATAAATAATGGGGACTTGTCGATGAATAGTGATAAATTAAAATATTTTATAGATATTGTTGAAGAAGGAAGTTTTACAAAAGCAGCAGCAGTAAATTTTGTATCACAAACAACTGTGAGTCAACATGTGGCATCATTAGAAAAAGAATATGAAGTCAAGTTAATCAATCGAAATAAAAAACCTGTAGAATTAACAGAAGCTGGTAAAATTTTCTATCTTGAAGCTAAAAAAGTGATGGTTCAATATCTGAAATTAGAACAACAAATGACCGCTTTAAAACAAGAGAAAACGAGTGTGAAAATCAGCTATCACTCAATTGTTGAGCTGAATAGCTTGGTTAGAGTCATCCAGAATATTTCTGAGATGGAGCATATTGAAATTGAATTAGAGAAACGTGCGATTAACACATTAGCTGATAGCTTAAAGCAAGGACTAACGGATTTAGCGATTGGTATTGATTCAGAATTTGCAGACCATCCTGAAATAAAAACGATTGAATTAGCTGAAGGCAAATATGCAGTGATGGTTGGAGAAAATCATCCGTTATATCATTCAGATTATGTTGAAATAAAGGAAATCTATCAATATCCGCTGGTTATGTTATCGCCAAGAGTGATTGGTAAATCTTATCAAATGATGATTGATAAGGCAGAAAACGAAGGATTTATACCTAATATCGTTCAACAAGTAGAAGATGCGGAGACTGAGATGTTTTTAATTCAGACAAAAGATTTGATTGGTTTTTTCCCAGAGACGTATCCGCTAGGAGTGGAAAATCAATCTTTAAGATTGATTCCCTTAAAAAAAAGTCTTCACACCTATAAAATTGTTTTAGCTTATCTTGGTCCGCCAGAGGCATTTGCTATTAATAAAGTCCTTCGTTATGTAAAAAGTGAGATAAGGAAAAGCAATGGCAGATAAACTATTCTTATTGGCGATAGTGAACTTATTCACATATAATTAGGTCATCAAGAGATAGGGGAGAGATTCAAGATGACAAAATTAATTTTAACAGGGGTCGATGGAAATTTAGGGAGTCATGCAGCCGAACAATTAATTAAATTAGCAGATAAAGGCTCATTGGTTTTTTGTGGTTATGATTCAGATAGTTTAGCTAAATATAAAAAACAAGGAATTGATACCAAACAAGTTGATTTTAATCAAGCAATAGATTTAGCTGAACAGTTTGAAGGGGGAAATGTTTTAGCTTTAATTTCAATGCCTTTTGTGGGAGAAAAGAGACAGAAAGCACATAAGAATGTCATTGATGCCGCAAAAGCAGCAGGAATTTCTAAAATTATTTATACTTCTTTAGTTAATGCAGCAGATCCAACAAATCCGAGTGTTGAGAAAATCGATCATGCTTTTACAGAAGATTATATTAAAAAGAGTGGTCTAGATTATATCTTTTTGAGAAATTCACAGTATGCTGAAGCAATGATTACGAATTATTTTATGTACGCTGAAGGGGACGGTGTGCTTAAGAATAGTCAAGGGGCTGGTAAGATGGCTTATATTTCTCGTCAAGATTGTGCAAAAGCTGTGGCACATGCCTTACTTGCCGAAAATGAGCATCAAGCTATTTTGAATATTAATGGTGCTGAATTAATGACAATGACTGATTTTATTGAAATTGGTAATCAAGTAACTGGTGCAAGAGTCACGTATCAAGAATTGACCGATGAAGAAAATTATCAAGAATTTGACGCGCTTGGTGTCCCAAGAACAACAGAAGGTCTGTTTGCAGCAGATTCAAAAGCACCTTATTCTTCTGATGGAATGGTTACTTTTGCTCAAGCCATCCGTGAAGACAAAATGTCAGAATTTACCCAAGATTTTGAAAAATTAACAGGAGAAAAACCAAAAACTGTGCGTTATATGTTTGAGAATGCAGCTGATTATCAAGTGGGCGCACGTCATTCTAAAGATTAAGATAAAAATAAGGTCAAGATAAAAAAAGCGACTTTAGTGTTTCATTCATGTTATACTCAGCTAAATTAAAAGGAGTGATTGAATTGAAACCTGAAGAGCTTTTTTCTCAATTTCAAAATTTATTAGAAAATAATTCGTTAACCGAAGCACAATCTTTTCTAGAAGAAAATATGGGAAACCTAGGTGACTATGGCTCCCAAGCCACAGAGATGTTATCGCAATTTGATGCGAGCGGTTTATTAGACTCCGTGGGTAATTTACCTGAGCAAGCTTCAGAAATCATATCTCAAGTAACAGAAGGTGGCTTTTTAGAGACGCTTTTTTCAATTTTTAAAAAATAATAAATTAGACTTTAAATAGTCTTGGATTTCTTATGATGAGAGTATCCAAGGCTATTATTTTTGTTTGCTAGTATGCTTTACAAACTAGTTAAGATATGTTAGTTTTAATGCATGGTAAGATGTAATACATACTAGTGTGAAGAAGAGAGGGGAGCTTTTGAAAGAAACTCAATTATTAAAAGGGGTTTTAGATGGTTGTGCTTTACAAGTCATTAGTCAACAAGAAATTTATGGGTATGAACTGGTTCAGTATTTGAGAAACCATGGATTTCCTAATATGATTGGCGGAACAATTTATCCTCTTTTACAAAAGTTAGAAAAGCAAGGATTGATTGAGAGCCGTTTAAAACCATCGCAGGAAGGACCTGACCGAAAGTATTTCTACTTAACGAATGAGGGGAAAGAGCATTTGAAAAAATTTAAAGAACAATGGTTTTCTTTAGTTGCTAAAGTAAATCAATTGATTGAAGTGGAGGATCAAGACAATGACAAATGAGAAACAAGAAAAAAATTATCGTGAATTGACCAATACATTAGAAAAAAAATTAAAAAAAGGAAATGTAACTTATTTCGATGATTTAAGAAGTTATCTTTTAACAGCAGGAATATTTTACAATGAAGCAGTTGTGAATCAACAGGTCTATGAAATACTAGTTGATATTTTGGAGGCGCAAAAAAATGGTGAAATAGCGGAAGACTATTTCGGTAAGAATCCTCAGCAAGTTGGAAATGAGTTAATCAAAAACTTTCCTAAAGAAAATGCCAAAAAGAAGCTAACATTTAGCTTATATATTATGTGTGCATTTTGGGTTTTTCAATTGGTGAGTGACTTAGCGAAACCTGGCTTACTCCAATTAAATATTTTAAGCTATTTGGTAACAGGTCTTTTGTCAATATTAGTGGTTCAATTTATCTTTTTCTTAGTTCATCGTTCTATTTATTTGAAACCTACTAATCCGTTACGTAAAAATAAAATCGTTGGTTTTATTTTCCTTTGGGTGATTGCGACGATTGTCTTAGCTGGTTATATTGGCATTTGGATGAAGATGCCGAAAGTTTTAATGTTACCTATTCCCTATCCCATTGATATTGTTCTTATTCTAGCTTTGGTCGGTGGAATTAGTTTTGTTGTGATGAAGGAGAAGATGCGTGAATTTTATCCGATTTTTTTGTTTATTACCGTACTAGGTGGCATCGGTTTGATTTCACGGTTCCCAATGACAGCACACTTATTATCGGGTAAAAATGGATCAATGATTATTTTAGGGATTATCATTGTGACTTATATTATTTATCTATTCTTTTCTAATCGTCAAATGAAAAAATTTAAAAAAACGAAATAAGGTCTTGACCTTCTCGTGACGGTATCCTTTAGACTAATTTTGTGGAGGAGGAGAGTCAATGGAATATACGATCAAAAAAATGGCTGAACTTTCAGGGATAAGTCCAAGAACCTTACGTTATTATGATGAAATTAATTTATTAAAGCCGGCACGAATTAATTCCTCAGGGTATCGAATTTATGGTGAAGCGGAAGTTGATTGTTTACAGAAAATATTAACGTTTCGTACACTAGATTTTTCCTTAGAAACGATTAAACAAATTTTAAACACTTCTAAAGAGGAAGTCGAATCGCTTTTACACCAACAAGAAGTGTTTTTGTTAGAAAAGAGAGAGCAAGTCAACGAAACATTAGCGATCCTTCAACACACTTTAAAAAGGTATGAGGAGGAAAATAAAATGTCAGATGAGCAAAAGTTTGAAAAATTAAAAAAGCAAGATGTAACTAAAAATGAAACAAGGTATGGTCGCGAACTTCGGGAACGTTATGATGAGCAACAAATTATTCAATCGAATGAACATTATCTTAATTTAGATCAATCAACGTTTAAATCCATGCAAAAAACAGAAAATAAACTCGTCGATTTGATGCGTGATTATTTAGTGTCTGAAACACAAAACAAAGAATTACGCTTCAAAATTTTTGAAACGCACAAAAAATGGTTAACTTACTTTGGAATGACTTATAGCAAAGAGTATCATCAAGGTTTGGCTCTCATGTACCAAGAAGATGAGCGCTTCAAGGATTACTACAATCAAAAAGCAGTCGGTTTTGCGGAAGCTTTGAGCGGTATTATTTTAGAGTTTGCAACATAATTTAACGTTATAAAAAATCGTTTTTTTTGATTTTTTATAACGTTTTTTTTATTAAGAAATTCTTAATTCAATAAAAACATATCGTAAAACGATAAAAAAGTATTGCTTTTTAATAAAAAAAGAATTATGCTAGATTTAATAAAAGGAGGGCCGATTGGATGAGTGCAGATGTTTTAGTTTTAAAGAATGTTCATAAAAAAATTAAAGGAAAAACAATCATTAATAATCTTTCATTTCAAGTAAAAGAAGGTGAAGTTTATGGTTTTCTTGGTCCAAATGGAAGTGGTAAAACCACCACGATACGCTTGATAACAGGATTGATTAAATTGAATGGGGGGCAGATTTCAATTTGTGGTCATGATATTACAAAACAAAGAGAGAAAGCTCTTTCTCATATTGGTGGGATTGTTGAAACCCCAGAACTCTATGAATACATGACAGGACGTCAAAATTTAAAATTATTTGCTAATATGGCGACCCCAAAAGTTGATAATCAGCGAATTGAAGAGATGATTCAATTGGTTGACTTGGTAGAAGCGATTGATAAACCAGTCAAAAATTATTCGTTAGGAATGAAACAACGCTTAGGTATAGCACAGGCGTTACTTCATCAACCAAATCTCTTGATTTTAGATGAGCCAACGAATGGTTTAGATCCAGCAGGGATACGTGAGATGCGTGATTATTTCCGTTACTTAGCTGAGAAAGAAAAAGTGACGATTTTGGTTTCTAGTCATTTGTTAAGTGAAATCGAATTGATGTGTGATCGGATTTTAATTATTAAAAATGGTGATTTTATTAAAGAAATTAATTTACATGAAACGCATCAAACGGAAAATAAAATTCGAGTGATTGTCGATAATCCAGATTTTGCCTTAACGTTACTTGAGGCTAAAAAAGTGAATAACCAATGCATTGAGATTGATAGTGAGTATGGGGAAATCCCTAATATTTTAATGTTATTAATTAGCCAAGGTGTCCGTGTTTATGAGGTAACTCCTCAAATTAAGACGCTGGAAGATGAATTTTTAGAAATGACGAAAGGAGGTTTACCTTCTGATGTTTAATTTGATAAAAAATGAGTGGTTAAAAATAACGGTTAGAAAATATAATCTGATCTTTTTAGTTGTTTTGCTAGTTTTACAATTAGCGAGTGCTTTTATTATCCGTTCATGGGAGCCAATAGGGCAACGTTTTCCAAATGCAGCCACGTATACGCAATTTAATTTTGGTGTGACCTTTTTTTTACTAACGATGTTTAGTATAACGTTGATGGTTCAGTCTTTCTCAAACGAGTTCCAACAGGGAACTATTAAACAATTATTGATTCGACCTAGAAAACGTGTTGCGATTTTAATAGCTAAGCTTGTTGCGGTCTTGACCTTGTCTATTTTGTATCAGGTTCTAGCAGCAGGAGTTTCAATCCTTTTTGGTGGAATTTTATTTGGTTGGGACACGAAAGAAATTGGTTGGTTAACTTTACTTAAACTAGCAGCATATGAGTTTTCTCCCCTTCTATTTTATGTTGTTTTAGCGTGTTTACTAGTGGTAATTTTTAAAACGACGCTTTTACCTGCCTTGGTGACACTACTACTTTTTTTGTTTCAAGCACAACTAGTGAATCTTTCTGGATTAATTTTAAAAAAAGCAGATCGGTTTTTTATATTGAAGCATGTTGCTTTGAAAAACTATGATTCACAATTGGCAATGAGTGATCCGCCAATGTCATTTAATTTAATTACGTCGGTTTTATTTATTTTATGTCATTTATTGATAATGTTAATCATCGCGAGTCTCATTTTTGAAAAAGAAGATATTTTATAAAAAGAAAAGAGGAAAAATATGAAGAAAATTATCGTTTCAATCATTATTTTATTAATTGGTGTGGTTTGTTTAATGGGTGGAAAACTTGCGCCAAGTGAAGTCCTTCCATCAGGTCAATTATCAGAGCCTTTCTTTTTCTTGTTACCGATTGGTTCTTTATTAGTTCTAATTGGGTTGATTGCTTTAATTGTTAGCTTGATCTTAACCGCTAAGTCAAAAAAAAGAGGTTAAAAAGGAAACCACTCTGAAATTTAATTCAGAGTGGTTTTAAAAAATAAATTTTTCTTTATTTAATTCATAAAACGAGAGTATTTAGCTTTTTTTTGTTAAACTAAAGTGGACTAATTTGAAGGAGGAAGAACATTGAAAAAAAAATATCTCTTAATCGGTTTAACTTTAGCAACGACTTTATCGTTAGCGGCTTGTTCTAAAGCAAATGAAACAGGGAATAAACAATCGTCAAATAGTAAAACAGAACAAGCAAGCAAGCAAAAAGATGAAAACTCAAAATTGACAGGATTAAAAGTATCTTTAGAGGAAGCCGTTGATAAGTACCAAGAAACGTATCCAGACACAGATATTACGAGTGTTGAGTTAGATTCTAAATTGGGTGATGTTTATTATAATGTCAAAGGTCGCGATGACGACCGTGAATATGAGATTTCAGTAAACGCTGAAACACAAGAAATAAAAAAAGGTCGCGATGAAAAGATTGATGCCGAAGAACAAGGGAAAGAGCAGCGTGAGGCTGAACGACTTGATTTAGCTAAGGTAATGAACCCAGAAGAAGCAATAAAAATTGCTGAAAAAGAAGTGGGAACAGGACATGCGACGGAAGCTGAACTCGATAAAGAGTTGTCGATTACTTTTTGGGATATTAAAATTAAAGATGGTTTGAAAGAAACCAACGTTAAAGTTAATGCCGTTTCAGGCGAGGTTCTAGAAACAGAAAAAGACTAAAAATTAAAAGGGTTGAAACAACTTGCCTAGCATTTTGTTTCGACCCTTCTTTTTTTTGTTGTATAATGAAAGACGTGGCAAATTTTAAAGTATCATAGGAGGAAAAAATGAATTACAAACAATTAGTATCAGGTTTAATTATTGCAGGATTGGGTTTTGCTCTAGCGGGGTGTACGGCTAAGCCGAAAGAAAAAGAATCGGTAACGAAACAAGAAAATCAAGAGAAATTATCTCTAAGTTTTGGAGCAATGCCTGCGGTGGATAGTCTACCTGTTTATATAGCTGAAAAAGAGGGATATTTTAAAGAGGAAGGCCTTACTTTAGATTTAC
Source organism: Vagococcus sp. (assembly GCF_052102835.1). Taxonomy (NCBI): domain Bacteria; kingdom Bacillati; phylum Bacillota; class Bacilli; order Lactobacillales; family Enterococcaceae; genus Vagococcus; species Vagococcus sp. The sequence continues at coordinate 416,937 of NZ_JBQEIL010000001.1, read as the reverse complement.
AACGCTTTAAATCTCCTAAAGATCGAGATGCGGCTTTTTCAAGTGGTCATTTAGAAGGAGCAAATTCGGACTTAATAGCAGTAAGTGCTTATCAAATGGGTGATTTGGAGGCTAAAATTGTTAGTCAATCGAGTGGGACATTTTCAATTTTGACAGGGGATGAATCTGTCAAATCGCTGAAGGAATTAAAGGATAAGAAAGTAGGCTATGCGAAAAATCAGGCACCCTTTTATTTTTTAGATCAAGCCGTGGAAACAGAAGGTCTGAGTGTTAATGATTTAGGGTTTGAAGAAGTTCCACAGATTCCAGTTCGTGTAGAATTAGTAAAAAACAAAAAAATTGCGGCAACTGTTGTTCCTGAGCCTTTTCGAACGATTGGTTTAGCTAGTGGTCTAACTGAATTAGCGAATAGTAATGAATTAGACATTCAGACGACGGTTTTTGCCTTCACTGCTCAAGCTTTGAAAGAGAATAAAAAAGCCATTCAAGCCTTTTATCGCGCTTACGATAAGGGGGTCGATTATTTAAATACACATGAGCTAGATGACTATTATGATGTGTTAGAAAAAAATATCGGTTTTTCTCAAGAGATTAAAGATCAGGTTGAATTACCTAAATATGTTCATGCGAAACAAGTCGATGAAAGCCAGTTAAAAGCGGCTTTTGATTGGTCAACAGAACAAGGGATTTTAACAAAGAAATGGCAAACCAATGATGTTTTAAGTTCCCTATTATCAGAAACTAAAGATTAAGGAGGAGAGAGCATGCTTCGTCTAGAGGAGATTAGGCTAGCGTATGAAGACCAAACCATTTTGGAGAAGATAAGTTTAGACGTAGCGACGGAAGAGCTAATCACCCTTATTGGACCAAGTGGAACGGGTAAATCTTCTTTAATTCGTGGCGTGATGGGGTTAGTTCCTTTGGCAGAAGGCCAGGTTTTATTGAATCATGAGCCCATCTCAACTAAGAAACATGCGTTGGGATGGATTCCACAAAATTATGGCTTATTACCTTGGCAGTCTGTCGAGGTAAACATTATGACAGGTATTCGTTTAAGACATCAAGACTGGACGCATTCCAGACAGCAATTATTCGATCATTTAGTTGAAACGCTTGATTTAGAGCGAGTGCTGAAAAAATATCCCAGTCAATTAAGTGGCGGACAGCAGCAACGTGTTTCAATTGCTCGAGCCTTGTTGCTTGATCCGGATGCTTTATTTTTAGATGAACCTTTTTCAGCCTTAGATGCGTTAACACGAGAAAAAATCCAGCTTTTATTTTTGACACAATGGTCTGAACGTCCGGTACCAACCATGATGATTACTCATGATGTCGAAGAAGCTGTTTATTTGGGGCATCGCATTGTCTTATTGTCTGGGCAACCTGCAACGATTAAAAAAGTTTGGCAAAACCCGTGCGTGAACTATTTACCAGAGGAACGTCGAGAACATGCTGCTTTTTATCCGTTGGTTCAATCGATTCGAGAGGAGTTACGACAAGGATGAAAAAAAAGCGATCGCAATCAAGAAGTACTTTTTTAGCTTTACTCGGTTTATTAATCGCTTGGACGCTACTTAGTAAGTGGCTAAATCAATCGATGCTTCCTAGTCCTTTGCTTGTTTTTAAACATCTTCTAACACTTAATCCGACAGAGGTTTTTTATCATTTGTATAATAGCTTAGTTCGTCTGTTTTGGGGGATTTTGTTAGCTGTTGTGGTGGGAACAGGAATCGGTTTATTGATGGGACGCTCACAAAAGTGGAATCAGTGGCTAGATCCCTTGGTTTACTTAACTTATCCTATTCCCAAAGTTGCTTTACTGCCGATTTTTATGTTGTTATTTGGTTTAGGTGATTTATCTAAAATTATCTTGATCGCTTTAATTGTTGTTTTTCAAGTAATTCTTTCGGTTCGAGATGGAGTTAAAGGGATTCCGACAAGCTATTATGAAAATTATCGTGTTCTAGGTGCTAGTGGATGGCAGATTTTTCAAAAAATTACACTGCCCAATGCACTATCTTCTGTTTTAAGTGCGATTCGAGTCGCTTTAGGTACAGCAATCGCTATTTTGTTTTTTACAGAAGTGTATGGAACTCAGTATGGCTTAGGTTATTTTATTATGGATGCTTGGGGTCGATTAGATTATCTAGATATGTATAGCGGTATTTTTATTTTGAGTTTGGTGGCTTTTTTATTATTTTGGGTCATTGACAAAACTGAACATTTTTTGTTAAAGTGGCGTCAATATACTTAAAAAAAGAAAAGAGGTGCTTTGAATGATTCGGACCTATTTGACACCGATTATGGTTGCGTTAGGGACATTTATCGTATTGGCTTTTTTAGGAACGGTTCCATGGGCTATTTATCAATATCGAAAGCATGGGTATTTAAACTTTTGGCGAAATTTCATGATTTTTTCTTTTATCTTTTATGGATTAACAGCCTTTTTCTTAGTCAGTTTGCCTTTTCCAGAAACGCGACACAATGCCCCTCTTTTACAAGGGACTGGAGTTCAGTTGAACCCTTTACATTTTTTACAGACCTTTCAACAAGTACCAGGTTTTGATTGGCGTGCCTCTAATACGTATCCATTATTGATAAAATCCTTTACATTTTTAGAAGTTTTTTTTAATGTCTTACTGTTGGTGCCGTTAGGCGTTTATATTCGTTACTTTGTCAAAAAGATCTCCCGTTGGTATTGGGCATTATTGGGAGGGTTTGGTACTTCTTTATTTTTTGAAGTTTCTCAGATTACTGCTTTCTTTGGCTATTTTGACCACCCTTATCGTTATTTTGATACCGTTGATCTTGTGATGAATACAACAGGAACGTTATTGGGCTTTTTCGTTGCTCCTTTGTTCTTGTTTTTTATTCCAAATCGAGAGGAACTTCAAGTACATGATGAGAAATATCGTCCAAATCAGTTAGCTTCATATGGTGCCCAATTGATTGATGTTTGGTTAAGCTTAAGTGTGGCTAGTTTTTTAGCACATTTACCTTTTCACACAGGACTGGTAGCAATCGATCGTTTGTTATGGGGCTTTTTATTAGTCGTTATTATGCCCTTATTTTTTAAAGGTCGAACATTGGGTGGTTTAGTTGTTCGGATTCGTTTGCAGCCAGTTGATCAAGCAAAGACCTTTATTTCACCTTTGTTTTTACGTTATCTTTTGATTTTTTTACCAGGTGCCTTTGTCGAATTTACACAATTAATTAATACAAAACAAACGATGAATAAAAGTCTAGTGGTGATTCAAGTAACTTTGTCGATCGTTGTATTTTTAATGTATGCGATGATTACAATTGATATTTTACGTAAGTGGCTCAAGAAATACCCAGAACCTTATTTTAATCAATACCCAAAAGTTGAAGCAGTTCGTTATGCTAAGAAAAAGAAATCAAAAAATTGAGGTTTAAATAAGAGTGAGATAATCGTTTTAAAGAAGGAGGCTGGCCGATAAAAGGTCAGCCTTTTGTTTTATTTTTATTCTCCTTTTTTCATGAAAATTAAAAAAATTTCTTTTCAAAATTTTGAAAGTATGGTTTAATAGTAAAAATACTTAAAAAAGGGAGTTGATTGTTCGTGTCTAGAGAACAAAAGAAGGTGCTTTTAGCCACCGCAGCAGGAATTGGTTTAGAGAATATGGACATTATGTTTTTAGCTTTTTCGTTATCCTCCATTATTCAATCTTTTCATATTAGTGGGACGCAAGCAGGTTTGATTGCGACAGTAACTAATTTGGGAATGTTGGTTGGGGGTATTTTTTTTGGACTCATGGCCGACCGTGTTGGACGTGTTAAAGTTTTTTCTTATACGGTTATTGTTTTTAGTCTCGCTTCCCTTTGTATGTTCTTTGCTTCAAATATCTATTTAGTTTATCTCTTTCGTTTTATTGCGGGATTGGGAGCAGGTGGAGAGTATGGGGCTTGTATGTCTCTAGTTTCCGAAACATTTGATAAAAAGAATTTAGGTAAAGCCTCTTCTGTGGTTGCAATAGGTGCTCAAGTTGGAGCAATCATGGCCGCTTTACTTGCTTCTCTGATTATTCCAAGATTTGGCTGGCAGATGTTATATGTAATCGGGGTTCTACCTGTTCTACTTGTTCTTTGGATCCGCCGTGATATTAAAGAACCTGAAGTTTTTGAAAAAACAAAAACAAAAAATGAACGCCCTAGAATAGGATTATTGTTTAAAGATAAAAAGACAACGTGGCAAACGATGGGTCTAACGCTGATGGTAACGGTTCAGATTGCGGGCTACTTTGGTTTAATGAACTGGCTCCCTTCCATTATGCAACAACAACTTGGCTTATCGGTTTCAGGTTCTTCTCTTTGGATGGTGAGTACGATTATTGGCATGTCTTTAGGAATGTTAACCTTTGGAACGGTAATGGATAAATTAGGTCCTCGTCTTTCTTTTGGGATTTTCTTATTGGCTTCATCGGTGACAGTCTATCTATTGACGTTGGCGAAGGGGCAATGGTCTCTTTTATTAGCGGCGATTATTGTCGGCTATTTTATTAACGGGATGTATGGTGGTTATGGAGCGATTATTAGTTCGCTTTATCCGACAGAAATTAAAGCAACGGCAAACAATTTTATTATGAATGTTGGTCGAGCAATCGGTGGCTTTTCATCAGTCTTAATTGGCTTTATAATGGATCAATACTCATTAATGGTAGTTGTGATGTTTTTATCTATCATTTATTTGATTAGTTTTGTAGTCATGTTAAGTTTACCCGGATTAAAAAATTATCTCGCAAAAAACAATTAAAAAAGTGAGCATATCTTTTTACTTACAAATAGTAAGCATGTATACTATTATTTGTTAAGTTAATTCATTTAAATAGAAAAGGATCGGTGCAATACATGCCAGAATTTATGAATATATTAAAAAAACGTCGTTCAATTTACACTTTAGGAAAAGAAGTATCTTTAAAAGATGAAGAAATAGAATCTTTAATCAAAGAAGTTGTTAAACATTCACCAACAGCATTTAATTCACAAACACAGCGAGTGGTTATCTTATTTGATAAGGCTCATCAAAAATTATGGGATCTCACAGAAACAGCATTAAAACCGGTAACGCCACCAGAAGCATTTCCAAATACTCAAGCTAAGTTACAAGGTTTTTCTCAAGCCAAAGGGACTGTTTTGTTCTTTGAAGATACTGATATTGTCAAAGGGTTGCAAGAGCAATTTGCTTTATATGCCGATAATTTTCCAGTGTGGTCTGAACAAGCAAGTGGCTTAACGCAATCGAACGTTTGGTTAGCTTTATCAGAAGCTGGACTTGGTGCTAATTTACAACATTACAATCCATTGATTGACGCAGCTGTTCAAAAAGAATGGTCTCTCCCAACAACATGGAGCTTACGTGCACAACTTGTTTTTGGTTCAATTGAAGCGGATGCCGGTGAAAAAGAATTTATGGATGAAACAGATCGTTATCAAGTTTTCCACTAAATTTAAAATAATAAAAGTTGGTATGAGGTCAGAAAGCTGGCTCTCATACGAACTTTTTTCTATTTTTATCCTATGTTATAATGATAAAAATGAAACCCTTTTCTAAAAGAGAGATGGAGGAAAATATGGCACTAACAGAATTAATGAACGGTTCTGATATTCGTGGGATTGCGATTTCAACCGAAAAAGGTCAGGCAAACCTGACTAAAGACGTTACGAATGTAATTGCTCAAGGAATTTTAAAATGGTTTGATGAAAAAAAAGAAAAATTAGAGTCACCCTTAAAAATAGCGATTGGTCATGATAGTCGCTTATCCGCAAGTGAACTAAAACAGGGATTAATCGAGGGGTTTTTAACACAAGAAGTGACGGTTTTAGATGTTGGCTTAGCGACGACACCCGCTTTATTTATGGCGACTCAATTTGCGGAAACCAAAGCGGATATCGGTGTGATGATTACCGCGAGTCATCTTCCTTTTTATTATAATGGGATTAAGCTCTTTACTAAAGAAGGCGGTGCTGAACATGAAGATATCGAATGGATCTTGACCGCTGCTGCAACTTACCAGGTAGAAAAAGGAAATATTGGTAGCGTGACTGCTCAAGAGTTACTCCCTTTATATGCGCAAGATTTAGTAAAAAAAATCCAAGAAGGGACAGGTACGGCTCAACCTTTGGCAGGATTTCATCTAGTTGTCGATGCCGGTAATGGGGCAGGAGGTTTTTTTGCAGCGGCTGTTTTAGAACCACTAGGTGCTAATACCGCAGGCAGTCAATTTTTAGAGCCGGATGGTCATTTTCCTAATCACATGCCAAATCCAGATAATAAAGAAGCGATGGCGAGTATTCAATCGGCTGTTTTGAAGGAAAAAGCGGATTTGGGTATTATTTTTGATACGGATGTTGATCGAGCGGCAGTTGTTGATGCTTCAGGGCAAGTGATTAATCGCAATAATTTAATTGCCGTATTAGCAACAATGGTTCTGGAAGAGGTTCCAGGAAGTACGATTGTCACGAATTCACCGACATCGAGTCATTTAAAGGATTTTATTGAATTATTAGGAGGTCATCAAGTTCGTTATTTATGTGGATATCGAAATGTAATTAATAAAGCAATCGAACTCAATCAAGAAGGAATTGAAACGCCACTAGCGATTGAGACGAGTGGTCATGCTGCATTTAAGGAGAATTACTTTCTTGATGATGGTGCTTATGTGATTGCTAAAATTTTGATGCTCTTACCAAAATTACGTGAAAAAAATCAAACCATTAGTGATCTGATTGCACAATTACAACAGCCTGCTGAAGCTGAGGAAGTTCGCTTTAGGATGTGTGAGGTTGATGATCGAAAATATGGGGTTAAAATCATCGATGAGTTGGCTTCATTTGTAAAAGAAACGGCAGGAATGATTGAAGATCCAGAAACAGATGAAGGTATTCGTGTGACACTGACTTCACCGTTGGGACAGGGTGCGCTTGAGTTTGCATGAACCTCTTTTAGTCTTACAAGTCGAAAATGATGAATTCGGTAAAAATCAAAGGGTCTTTGAAACGTTGGCCCCTTTTTTCAATCGGTATGCTAACTTAGATATTGAGAAGCTTAAAAATCGGCTTGAGTCAGGTCAGTAAATGAAAGAAAAAAATCAGGGACCTCGGATAACATTTGAACGAAAAACAGTCCAAGCGATGATTGAAATTTATTATCGTCAATTCAAAGATGAAACCTCAAGAGAGGAAAAAGAAGAAGTCATGGAGTATGCGATGCAACGCCTTGATTTTTGTTGTTTTGGTGAAGAAAAACCAACATGTAAAGTCTGTCCTGTTCATTGTTATAAAAAAAGTTATCGTTTGAAAATGCAAAAAATTATGCGTTACTCGGGTCCGCGAATGTTACTCTATCATCCGTGGATGTCTTTTCAACATATGTTTAAAGAAAAAAGGTACCAACGTAAAATTGACAATTGATTTTAAGAATGTTACTATTCAATTTGACTATGCCGTATACATAGAGAGAAATGTTTTAGGACTAGTAAAGGAATCTTGACGATTGGATTAGAGAGAAGTCGCTTGCTGAAAAGACTTTATCGTATAAGCCCTTGAACCTGCCTACTGAGATAATATTTATAGGTTTGATACCTTTATCATCACATAAGTTGTAAAGTAAACTCTACTTTGAAGCAAGGTGGTACCGCCATTTTAGGTCCTTGCGTCAAAGTAGTTTTTTTTATTTTTAAATGACCACTATAGGAGGAAAAAAAATGGCTAAAAAGCAAGGTTTTGTTAAACAAATAACAAGTCGTGATGACGATTTTGCCAAATGGTATACAGATGTATGTTTAAAGGCTGAGTTATGTGATTATTCAAGTGTGAAAGGGTGCATGATTTTACGCCCAACAGGAACTGCATTGTGGGAAAACTTAAGAGACATTATTGATGCTAAGTTGAAAGCAACGGGACATCAAAATGTGACAATGCCAATGTTTATTCCAGAAAGTTTGTTATTAAAAGAAGCCGAACACGTTGAAGGTTTTGCGCCAGAAGTTGCGTGGGTAACTCACGGTGGCGACAAAGAATTAGAAGAACGTTTAGCTATTCGTCCGACTTCAGAAGTTCTATTCTGTGAACATTTCAAAAAAATTATTCATTCACACCGTGACTTACCTATTTTATATAACCAATGGGTAAGTGTTGTGCGTTGGGAAAAAAATACGCGTCCTTTCTTAAGAACGACTGAATTTTTCTGGCAAGAAGGTCATACTGCTCATGCGACTCATGATGAAGCAGAAAAAGAAACATTAGATATGTTAGCATTATATGTGTATATTTGTGAAGAAATTTTAGCGATTCCAGTAGTTTCTGGTTTGAAATCAGAGAAAGAAAAATTTGCAGGTGCAGAAAAAACATATACAAATGAAACCTTGATGTATGATGGAAAAGCGCTTCAAATCGCAACATCACATAACTTAGGTGATCACTTTGGTAAAGCGTTCGAAATTACTTATGCGGATAAAGAAGGTAAAGAACAAAACGTCTTTACGACTTCTTGGGGAATTACAACGCGTTCAATTGGTGGGATGATCATGGTTCATAGTGATGATCGTGGTCTAGTTTTACCTCCACGTATCGCACCAACACAAGTCTTGATTGTACCAATTGCACAACATAAAGAAGGCGTTCTTGATAAAGCATATGAGTTACGTGATCAATTAAAAACAGACATGACGGTCGCAGTTGACTCTAGTGATAAACAACCAGGATGGAAGTTTAGTGAAGCTGAGATGAAAGGTTATCCAATTCGTTTAGAAATTGGACCGAAAGATATCGAAGCTGGACATGTGGTAGCCGTTCGTCGTGATACTTTAGAAAAAGTAACATTACCATTAGATTCTAATTTAAATGAAACACTTCAAACGTTATTAGATACTATTCATCAAGATATGTTTGTTGCTGCTAAGGCTCGTCAAGATGAAAAAACACGTGAAGCCCACACGGCAGAAGAATTCTTTGAACTGATTGAAGAAGGTGGTTTCGTGATCGCTCCTTGGTCAGGGGATCCTGCTGTTGAAGAAATGATTAAAGAAAAATGTGGTGCCACTTCTCGTTGTTGGAGTTTCGCTCGTCAAAATGATGATTTAACAGGTGTTAAAGATTTATGGAATGGTGAAGATGCGAAATATATGATGCATTGGGCTAAAGCTTACTAAAAAAATAACCTCATGTTCTCTTTTATTATAAAAGAGAACATGAGGTTTTCTGGTAATAAAAGATTATTCCAACGGCTGTGAATTTTATTGAAAGCTAGTGTTAACAAGGATGCTACGGATTGTAGCAAGATAAAATTGAGGTTAGCCACAGATGAAAGCTATGTTTATTTTAAAAAAATATCATAATAAAAAGAAGGAGGTGAGTTTGAATGGAACTAAATGAACGTTTAAAAAGTGCTCGAACGAATAAAGGTTATACACAGCAAGAAGTCGCAGATATTTTACATATATCAAGAACAACCGTTTCAAGTTGGGAGGTCGGGCGAACGCTACCAAGTTTAGCTTTTGTGGTTGATTTAAGTAACTTATATGACTTGTCTCTGGATATTTTATTAAAGGAGGACATGGCCATGGTTGAACAAACGACTAAAGATGTCAAAGCAAAAAAATATTATAAAGGTCTACTTATTGGGATTGTTTCTACAGTCTTACTATTGTTTACGGTGAGCGTGATTTGGCTAATAATTGTTAAGAAAGACTATCAATATTTGGAAAAAAATTGGGAGCCTATTCAAGATAGTTTTATCTACCGAGAAGGGACAATTACAATGATGGCGCCTAAATTTAATTTAAAGGAAGAAGTTCGTTTTTCTTTATTTAGGAAAGAACCAATCTGGATCATGAGTTATTTTGAAGAGGAGACGACATCTAAGGTGAGTTTAATGTTTAGACAGGATAAAGTCTTTGCTAGTGTCCCACTCACTAAAAATCAATCCATTTCTGGAGATGTTAGAATTGACGAAAAAATCCAGATGATTCCGGATCAGGATAATGTAGGCACGTTAATGATGCCAGAAACGATAGTAGTAGTGAATCAATTTTTAACTGAAAATAAGAAAGAATTAAAAAAATTGTATAAAGCTACTAAAAAGCAGTATCGCTTGGTTAATCAAAAATAATTAAAAAGGGTAGCCTAGAAAGGTTATCCTTTTTTTATTTTTTTATTGTGTCACATATACTTGACTTTCTATGAAACTGAGCATAGAATTAAGTCATATATATATGACAAAGGAGATTGCAATGAATCGAGTCCGTGACTATCGTCAGATTAAGAAAATGTCACAATTGGCATTGGCCAAAGAGATAGGAGTGGCTAGGCAAACGGTGAATTTAATTGAAAATAATAAATTTAACCCATCGTTAGAATTGTGTATTAAATTAGCACGAGTATTAGGAACAGATTTAAATCAGTTGTTTTGGGAGGAAGAAAAAGATGAAAAGTAAAGAAACAATGACACAAAAATTATTGAAGCGCTTATTAGGAATTAATGGAGTCTTTGATGAGTATCGTGAGCAAGAGGCAAATCGGATAGGAGCCAACGTTTTTGCTTGGTTGTGGTGGTACTTGATGCTTTCAAATATGATTGCTTTTATGGTTGCAATAAAATATCCAGTTATTACATTATGGACCTTACTCAGTGTACATACCATCGTTTTTGCCTTTATCATTCCAGCCTATCTGCTGTTAGCTGTCTCCGACCGTAAGCTAGATGAGTATGAGGTGACCGAAGAAGAGGAGCCTAAAGTCAAAAGAAGAATGAAGAAAAAAGCCGTTTTATCTGCTGTTTTATTTATGTCACTTTTTGTGATTCAAGATATCGTTGATATCATGATTTTTGATGGTAAGTGGCAGGATTTAGTTAGTCTACCTCGAGTCATCGGTTTATTTATAGGAGGCTGTTTTTTTGGTGGGGTAATGTACTCACTCGTGTTAGTTAATTTAAGAAAGGCACCAAAAGAATAATCAATTGTTTAAGGTAAATTGAACGTGGTCATTCAAATAGAAAAACTTTTTTAATTCTTCTCCAAATGAGAAAAATCAAAAAAGTTTTTAGATTATTTTTTTGGAAACTTTTCAAATACTTTTTTTAATTGGTTTTTGTTAGTTTGATACTTATAAACGATATGAAAAATACCAGCACACATTAGCGTGATACTGTAAATAAAATTCTTTTCCCAAAAGATAAAACCATCAATTACAGCAATGGCACTAAGCATGATGAAAAAAGAAAGGTACATAGAGCTGAACATTTTTTTGACAGTCATTTTTTGGAAATAGGCTTCCCATTCTAATGAAGTCAAGGGTCTGAATCGCTGTTTTAATTTATAAAAAACAACCAGAAGTCCAACAGATGCAAGGGCGGCGATTTTAATTGAGATTATAAAAATAAAAAATGTTTCAATAATAAATAACATAGTAACTCCTTTAATGATAAAATTTCAAGATATACAAGATGAATTAAATAGGCTAAAATGAGAATTGAAAGAGGTGAATCATTTGAAGTTATACCGCTCGTTAAATCTTTTAGACAACGAAAAACTAATAAAAAAATTAAATCTTTGGTCACTTGCTTTAACCGTTTTATTTTTTCTTTTATTTATAGCTCTTGCGGTTTTTTTAAAGCCATCATTCACATTCAATTATTCTCTTAGGCAATTGTTTTTTATTTTAATTTTACTTGTTGGTTTTGTGCTTTTACATGAAGTAATTCATGCTTTTTTCTTTAAATGGTTTAATCCAAAAGGAAAGGTCCGTTTTGGATTTAAAAGTGGAATGGCCTATGCAACGAGTCCTGGCTCATTATACCGTAAGAACCCGTTTTTAGTCATCGTATTGGCTCCTTTTGTAGTCATTACTTTATTATTAGTCATCTTGCTATGGATGAACGTTCTTTCTCCGGAAGTTTTCATTATCATAGGAACATTCCATAGTTCTGCTTGTATTGGTGATTTTTATTATGTTTATTTGCTCTTAAGGTTACCTAAAGACGTTCAAGTTGAAGATACTTCTGTGGGTATTGATTTTTATTTTCCAGAAAAGTCATCATTTTGGTTGGATAATAAAGGCTGAGCTTCCACACAAATAGTCTCCTTAGTAAAGGGATGAACCAGTGATAATTCTTTAGCATGTAATTGTAAACGGCTCACTTTTCGGGTGAGTCTTTTTTCATATAGAGGATCACCGATAATGGGGTGCCCAATGGCTTCTAGATGAACTCTAATTTGATGCGTTCGCCCAGTTTCCAATTGACACGTTACCCAGGTTGTTTTAGCTGTTTCTTTGAACGGTGTGACGTGCGTGACCGCTTTTTGACCCTGTTGTTCGTCAACCACCCGTTTGCGTCGATCTTGGCGGTGGCGTCCGATTTTTTTATCAATAGTAAAAGGCTCGGTAGAAGCAAAGTGTCCCGCGACTTCTGCTTCATAGAGACGTTGAATGCCTTTTTGTTCTAAAATCCGACCCAAAATAGGTAAAATCACTGGATTTTTAGCGAATAAAATAGCGCCACTAGTCTCTTTATCAAGACGATGAACAACGTAAGGGACTTGATTTTTTTCTTTGAGATAAGCTGCGACATCATTAAAGAGTGTATTGGTTTCATCTGGTTGATTAGGATGTGTTTTGACTCCGACTTTTTTATTTAGAATAATCAGATGTTCATCTTCAAAAAGAATATGACAGTTTGCTTTATTTCCGAATTGAAGAGTAGGGAGTGGATAGTCACTTTCTTCAAAAATTAAAGTGATAAGATCACCGGCTTGGACCTTTTCATGAAATAAGATAGGTTGTCCATTACAAAGGACATTTTTACGAGTTCTTAGGAAGTGTCGGACTTTCCGTGGAATCAGCCAGTCCTGTTCTAATAGATTTCTTATATCGGTAGGTTGTTGTGTCTTGGGTAAAGTTATACTAAATTTCATTATTTAAGCTCCTAAAAATTAACGTATTTTTAGAAATTGTAACACAGAAAATTAATAAATTCATGTCATGATAGGACTGAAATGAATTTAAGACTTTAGTAGCATACGGAAAAAGCGAGTTTATGCTAAAATTAAGGAGCAATTATAAAAGGTAGCAAAGGAGTTTATATGGACTTTAAAAAAATAATAGCGACCATTAAAAGTTACGCTATTCATGCGTGGCAGTGGTTCAAACCTTATTGGAAGAAGTTTTCAACAAGCTTTGGTCGGATTTGGAAAAAATACCACCTAACCAAAGTCGTCCTGTTATTAATGTTAACAGTGACATTAGTGACGAGTACTTATTTATTTTATTTAGCCAAAACGGCAAATATTGATACCTTAAAAACAGGGTTGGAACAAGTCACAACGATTTATGATGACAAAGGCGAAGAAGCGGGAACTCTAGCTGTTTATGGAGCGAAAGGGAGCTTTGTTCCGATTGACCAAGTCTCACCTTATATTAAAGACGCTTTAATTTCTACTGAAGACCGTCGTTTTTATAAGCATCATGGGTACGATGTGAAAGGAATCGCTCGGGCCGTGGTTCGAAAAGTGGTTCGGCGTAATAATAGTGGGGGTGGTGGGAGTACCATTACTCAGCAATTAGCAAAGAATGCAAAATTGACACAAGAACAGACCTTAACAAGAAAAGCGAAAGAGTTATTTTTAGCAATCGAAATTGAAAAAAAATATTCAAAAGATGAAATTTTAGAGATGTATCTCAATAAATCTTATTTTGGTAGTGGGGTTTGGGGAGTCGAAGATGCGTCAAAAAAATATTTTGGAAAAAGTGCTAAGGATGTAACGATAGATGAAGCGGCAGTCCTTGTCGGGATGTTGAAAGGTCCGAGTATTTATAACCCGATTGATCATATGGATAATGCCATTGCTAGACGAGATACAGTGCTTTCCGTCATGGTTGATAATGGTAAGTTAGATGAGGCGACGGCACAAACCTTAATGAAAGAACCTTTATATTTGACGGATACCTATCAGCCAGATCATGATTCTTATCGCTATCCTTATTATTTTGATAAAGTGATTGACGAAGCAGTTAAAGTAACGAAATTAGATGATAGTGATATTTCAAATGGTGGGTATAAAATTTTTACGTCATTAAATCAACAATACCAACAAGGTATGGATACGACGTTTGCTAATGATAGTTTGTTTCCTCCGAAAGCTTCAGACGGGGCAATAGTTGAAGGTGCTTCTGTCGCTTTGGACCCTAAAACAGGAGGAGTGCTGAGTATTATTGGAGGGCGAGATTATCAATATCGAGGGTTAAATCGAGTAACAGATTCAAAATTACCACCAGGCTCAACGATGAAACCTCTCTCTGTTTACACCCCTGCTTTGGAAGCGGGGTATAAGCCGGATGATATTTTACAAGATCAAGCACTCGATTATTATGATGTGAAAAATTATTCGCAAACCTATAGTGGGGAAGTTCCAATGTACGAAGCTTTAGCCCAAAGTTTAAATGCCCCTGCTGTTTGGTTAATGCATGAAATTGGGATAGACCGTGGATTTAAGAAAACAGAGCAATTTGGCGTCACACTTGATGAAAAAGATCGCTACTACGGATTGGCATTAGGTGGCTTGACGAAAGGAACAACGCCATTATCAATGGCAAGTGCGTATAGTGTTTTTGCTAATCAGGGGATGCGCAAAGAACCACATTTTATTACTCGAATTGAAGATCCAACAGGTGTGATTATTTACGAAAATCAAAAAGCAAAAGAAAAACGGGTGACAACCCCAGAAGTTGCTGATTCGATGACAAGTATGCTCCAAAGTGTTTTTAGTTCTGGAACAGGGATAGAAGCTAAACCACAGGGATATACCATTGCTGGTAAAACAGGAACCACAGAGAATACAAGTGTGGACGGCATGTCAAAAGATCAGTGGATTATCGGTTATACACCAGATGTGGTCGTGACGACTTGGATTGGTTTTGATAAAAGTGGTCCAGATCATTATCTAACAGGATCGAGTGGCAGTAATTTAGCCGGAATTTTTAAAGATGAAACGCAACGGATACTAGCGGCCTCCCCCAACACTTCTTTTACAATAAAAGATGCCAGTCAACCAGAGGAAGAATCAAGTACCAGTCAACAGTGGGGTGAACAATTGGATGATATTGGTGATAAAGTCAAAGAAGGAGCGAGTACAGTTGGTGGTAAGGTTAAAGAAGGAGCGGGTCGTTTAACTGAAGGTGTTCGGGAAGGTGCACAACGAGTTGGTGATTTTTGGTCGAAAATCTGGGAATAAAAAGGAATGGATAGGCTTTTAAAAGAAAGCGTGTTACAATAAAAAAGTACATCATTCAAAAAAGATAAGTTAAGAGGAGCGAATTAAGATGACAGTTAATATTTATGATACAGCTAATCAATTAGAACGTGAAATTCGTGAAACAAACGAATACAAAGCTTTAGAAACAGCTTTTAAAAATATGAAAGCTGACGCAGCAGTTTTTGAATTATTTACAGAATTCCAAATGTTGCAAGTAACGTTACAACAAAAACAAATGCAAGGTCAAGAAATTACAGAAGAAGATATTTTAGCTTCTCAAGAATTATCAGTTCGTGTTCAAGAGTCAGAATTAATCAAAGCATTGATGGAGAAAGAACAAACTTTCAGTAATGTCATCAATGATTTAAACCAATTAATTATGAAACCTGTTCAAGAATTATATCAATTAGACTAAAATTAAACCAAGAGATAACCTTCCTTTGAAAAAAGGGGAGTTATCTCTGTTTTTTTGTAGCAAATTCTTCTTGAAATTAGTATGATATAAGGAAGGAGGGATAACCCATGAAACTTATACATGTCGCTGATTTACATTTAGATCAATCTTTTTCAGGAATTATTTCAGAGCAATCAATGATAAAAAGTAGCGTTCAACACGCGAATCAGCAAACGTTCACCTCCATTATTAATGAATGTATGAACCAATCCATTGATGTTTTGTTAATAACTGGCGATACGTTTCATCAACCGAAGATTTCGATTCAAACGCAACGCTTCTTTATCGAACAATTGTTACGTTTAAAAGAGGCGGACATTAAGGTCGTTTTATCTTTTGGTAATCATGATTTTTATTCAGAATTACGTTATTGGTTTGAGTGGCCAGAAAATGTTGTTTTATTTGAAAATGAAGCAGTCGAAACGAAAATTATCACTTCTGCTATCGGAGAAAAACTAGCGATTAGTGGCTTTTCTTATCAAGACAGATGGTTAAATACTTCTAAAACAGCTTCTTATCCACCAAGAAATCAAGAGGTAGATTATCACATTGGTTTTTATCATGGAGAGATAGCTCAAGAAGGGCACTACGCGCCTTTTCAAGTTAGCGAATTGGCGAAAGATTACGATTACTGGGCATTGGGACACATTCATGCGGCCCAAGTCGTTTCTAAACAGCCACTAGCAATTTATCCAGGAACTCCCCAAGGACACCATCGTAAAGAAGATAAAGTAAAAGGTGTTGTGTTCTTAGAATTATCAGCGGGAGTTAAAAATTATCAATGGTTACCTGTTGCCAACATTGTCTGGAAAACCAAGCAATACGATTTGAATACAGAAATCACGCAACGAAAAGAAGTCTTAACGTGGTTACTAGACCAACTACAAGGCCTTTCGTTAAATGCTCCACTTACTGTTTTAAGTGCATCTTTGAAAGTAACAGATGAGTCAGTTATAGCCTTTTTACAAGAAGATGAAGACTCATTATTAGGTTATCTACAAGAAGAGTTACTTAAGCAAACGAAGGGGAAATTGTGGCTCAGTCGTTTGACATGTCATTATGAGCATACCCAAGCTTTTGTGATGGGCTTTGATTCGAGTTTGATTGATGATTTAAGTCAGGGCTTGATGAAACCAGAGCGATTTGCTCAGCAAGGTCAAGATTTATTAAGAAATGACGTGATTGCTAAATACTTGCGTTGGGATGAAAGTGATATTCAAGAGGTAATTGAAAAAAGCAGTCAATTGATTAAAAATGATATTGATTTTGGGGATGAGGTGACACATTGAAATTTAAAACACTTAACATTACTGGTTTTGGTCATTTTTCAGAACAAACGTTTGAATTGGATGAAAAAAGTCAGTTGATTTTTGGAGAAAATGAAGCAGGTAAATCAACGCTGTATCATTTTATTCGAACTATTTTATTTGGATTTCCTAAAAAAAGAGAACAAATCCGTGATTTTACACCGCGTTCAGGTCAAAGATATGGTGGAAATATTGTTATTCAACATGGAACATATGGAGAAGTCACGATTGAGCGTTTTAAAGAAACGCGAAGCGGACAAGCCAAGGTGATTTTACCAGATGGACAAGAAGGCAATGATTATCTTTTAGAAAAATTATTAGCCCCACTAACAAAAGATGTGTTTGATCAAATCTTTAGTTTCCAACAAGAACAATTGCTTGATTTAGGTGATTTAAATGAAACGAAACTGCAACATTTATTATTAACGGTGGGTCTAACCGGTAGTGAACAATTAAACCAGGTTAGTCAACGTTTTTTTAAAAAACGACAACAATTATTTAAACCAACTGGGCGTGTTCCAAAGTTAAATCAAAAGTTAACTCAGTTTAAAGTTTTAGAGACTAAAATAGAGCAAGTAGAACAAGAAGAAGCCACGTATCAAGCGAAACAATTACGCTATCAGGAAATCGAGCGTGATTTAAGTCAGGCTTCGGCGATAAAACAACAATTGATAAAACAGCGCGATTATTTAGCAAATCAACAAAAGCGGATTTCACAATATGTTGAGTGGGAAACACTTAATAAAGAAAAACAGCCTGAAAAAAGAGTTTCGGATGAGCAATTGAAAGAAATCAAAACCACTTTCCAAGAGTATCGTTTTTTAGAAAAGAAAGAGCATAAGTTACTTAAACAACACGAAGGGTTGAACGATTTAAGTTCACCCGCTTATCTTTTTTATTTAAACAATCAACGTCAGCTTGAAGAAACGTTAAGTCATCAATTACAAGTCGAGCGTTTGAGCCAACAGGCAGAGACAAACCAACACCAAATTCAGCAAATAGAAGATGAAAAAGCAGCGCTTTATCATACGTATGATTTAAAACCAATTCAAGCAAGTGAAGCGGATATGCAAAAGGTGATTACTTCGATTCGAGAAGTAGCAGAAGAGGAAGAAGAATTCATTCGAGATAAGATTGTCTTAGATAATGAAATCAGTCGTGTGACGTTAAAACGTAAAGAATTAGATCATCAGTTAACGACCTTAGAAAAAGAATTAAAACTGCATGAAAAACAAGCGAAAACAACGGAAGAAAAGGAAGCTAATTCTCTCAATTTACCGATTGTTTTAATTGGTGGGGCAGCAGTATTGGCTGTTATTGCCGGTTTTTCATCAGCAACTTGGCTGTTTTTAATTGTGGGCTTATTAGTCGCAATCGGTGTCTTTATGATTTGGCGTTCTGCTAAAGAACAAAAAGAGCTTGAACGAATTCCTCGGATTGATATTTCGTATCCGAAAGAACAATATGCTGTTCAATTGGCACAGTCGGATGAAAATGAGCAAGAATACCATCGCTTGCAAAGTGAGAAAGAAACATTACAGATGAAATTGAATGTTATTATGGAACAAAAGGTCTCTTGGAATAAACTTTATGGTCTCAATCCAAAAGAATCATTAAATAATTGGCTAAGTAAATTACCCGTTTACTACCAAATTATGGCATTGGAAGAAAAGCAACAACACGCCCAAGAGAGCTTAAAGGCTTTAAAAGAAGAATTATCAGGTTACCAAGACCGTTTAGCATTTACTTCTGATTGGTTACCCATTAGCGGACAAGAGGTTAAAAATGGGTATCAATTGCTTAGTCAATTTATCAAAGAACAACAAAGCGTTCGTGAAGAAGTTCAACTTTTAGAAGGAGAACAGGCTAGTATTCCGATGCAGTTAACTCGAATTCGTGAAGAGTTACAAAAACTCGAAGTTCGTTTGCAAAGTTTGATCCCTCAATTAACGAATTTTCATTCTGATAAAGTCGTTCGTTTTCTCGCGGAACAAGAAGCCTATCGTGAAGAAGAACAGCGTTTAGCCGACTTAACCTTACGCTTAGAAGATTATTTTGATTTAAGTAAAAGTTATCAATTAGCAACAATCAATGAAGATTATTTTGCTTTGACTGATCAATTAGACCAATGGGAAAACAATCAAGAAGAACAGCAAAAAGAGAGTCAAGCGCTTCGCTTTGACTTGCAAAAAATGGAAGAAAAAGGAACGTTGGATGAACTTTATCAGCAACGTGAGAATGACTTGACTGAAATCAAGGAATTAGCGGAAGCGTGGTTAGGCTACAAATTAGCGGAAGATATCCTACAAGAAGTTTTCGATTATTTATCTGATCAACAACTACCGCAAGTATTAGCCTTAACGTCAGAGTACTTTAGTATCTTAACAGGCGGCAAGTACCCACAAGTTGTTTTTAAACAAGGAAAATTAATAGTTCAAGATCGCAAGTTACAAAAATGGGAAGCGACACAACTATCAACTGGTACAAAAGACCAGTTATACATTGCTTTTCGTTTAGGTTTTATTCAACTTCATGCCCATGATTATGATGCGCCAATTATGATTGATGATGGTTGGTTACATTTCGATTCAGGGCGTAAAGAGATTTTCTTTAAAGTCATGATTGCCTTAGGAAAAACAAGACAAATTATCTGTTTGTCTTCAGATGAAGAAATGAAAGCATACTTTGAAAAAAATGGCATTGATATCATTAACTTGGGAGGAAAAAAATGACAAAAAAATTAAGAGAATTAGTGGTCGATGAAACGTTTGAGATGTTTGTATTACTAAAAAATGCGGATGTCCGCTTAGCTCGAAACGGTAAAAAATTTATTGCCTTTACTTTCCAAGACACATCAGGGACGGTTGACGGAAAATATTGGGGAGCTTCAGATGAAGAAATTGAGCTTTTCACTTCGGGTAAAGTTGTTTTTTTAAATGGGAAAAGAGAACTTTATCAAAATATGCCACAAATTAAAATTCTTCATTTGCGAGTAACGAATGAAGGTGAACCGAGTGAGCCCACGCTTTATATGGAAAAAGCACCTGTCAAAATTGAGGAACTCCAAGAAGAGCTGAATCGTTTCCTATTTGATATTAATCATGCAAAGTGGCAACGAGTGGTTCGTTTCTTACTTAATAAGTACCAAAAAGAATTTTTTGATTTTCCTGCAGCTAAAAGAAATCATCATGCTTTCGCTGGTGGCTTAGCCTACCATACGGTAACAATGCTTCGACTAGCTAAAGCGGTTTGTGAGCAGTATTCACAAGTGAATCCTTCCCTTCTGTATGCAGGAATTATTTTGCATGATTTAGGAAAAGTTCGTGAGTTATCGGGAGCCTTGTCAACAGAGTATACGCTTTCGGGTAACTTGTTAGGGCATATTGTTATGATTGATGAAGAGATTACAAAAGCTTGTCAAGAGTTGACGATCAATGATACCGATGAAGACATCATTATATTAAAACATGTCATTTTAGCCCATCACGGTTTATTAGAATATGGGTCGCCAGTTCGACCTAAAATAATGGAAGCTGAAATTTTACATCAGTTGGATAATTTAGATGCGTCTATTCAAATGATGTTGGGGGCTTTAAAACAAGTCAATCCTGGTGAATATACAGAACGAATTTTTGGCTTAGATAATCGTAACTTCTATCTACCTAAAATATAAGAATAAAAGGATTTTAACCTATCTATTTTCTAGATAATTCTAGAAAATAGATAGGTTTTTTTGTTTTTAATTCCTGTTTTGATTAGGAAAGAAAAGGAGAAGTAATTTATTTTAAAAAAACAAAAGAACAATATTCTCATTTAGAATGTCATAAAAAAAATAAAATAACTTAAAAAAAAGCCCCTTTCCTCAAAAGGTCTAGACATATAAGTGATGACATGAGGGATAAAGGTAATAATAACTATAAATCAATAACTAACTTTAAAATAGAGGCTAGTCATCTTTAATAGTAATAAATACAAAGAGATAATATGTATAACAAAACTACGTTTATTTCATTGTTATAATATGCTATCATCTATAATGTGAACACATTTTAGTTAAAAGTAAATAATAATGTTATTTTTGGAGGATATTGTAAAATGAATGAAAGAAAAAAATGAAGATATTGATTTGTTGCGAAAAATAAGGTCGCTTTTTTAAAGGTGACAAGTATCAATAGAATAATTATTTTTAAGGAGTTCTAAATATGAAAAAGAAATTAAAGTTAGTTTTTATTTTTCTGGTAATGCTAGTATCGTGTGTCTTTTATTTTACTGAGCAGAGTGAAGCTATATCAATAAAGGAGCATGAGAAAGTTACGACACTCGAGTCGAGGGGAAGTGAAGAACTGGATGTAAAACATAGTTATACACCAAAATTTATTGTTGGAGAAACTAGGGTAGAAGCGTTTAATGCGGATGGAACGATAGCTGAGAAGAGTATGATAGCTAAAGAATTTTTCGTAGGAGAAGGTATTATTCTAAAAGTTTCTGAAGGAGAAGTTAATAAAGGAACGGTTGTTTATTATAACATGGGAACATATGAAGGAAAGAATGTTAATATTCGTCTAAATATGTCATCGAACTCATCTAATGTAATGATAGGGACAGATGAAAACACCTATTTGATGACATTTGGTACCCCTAAAACTCAAAAAAATAAGATTGATGTTTCTTTGGAATTTTTTGATGATGAAAACAAACCGCTTAAAATAAGTGGTAATTGGACGTTTTCGGCAGTAAATGCATACAAGAAATTACGTTTTCCAAATGATTTCTTTATTCGTGGTTACGTTTTAAAAAATACTTATATAACTTATGAATCTAAAGGGGAACAAATTGAATTGTCAGGTGGGAAAGCCGGAGCTAACGATGGGGATCAAAGTTATATTACCCTAACATTTTCTGATAAAACAGGTTTTGATTATAGCTATGAAAGTACAGAATTAAGTACATATGCTGTTCGATTTGACCCAAATTTATTACCAAGTATTCCAAAGATTGACTTATCTGTAAAAGGAGGTAAGGTATTAGGTCAATTTAGGGAAGAAAAGAAATCTCTTTTTACATATACTCAACGGATTCCTTATACTAACGCAGTTGATTATCTAAATCACTATCAATTAGAAATAGAAGTGGATCCATTGATTGAAATACTATCAGAAGAGGATTTCATAAAAGGTGTTAATATTATAGACGATTTAGGAGCTGATCGGAAAAGTGACTTTAATATTTCGATAGATACCAATCAGAAAAAATTGAAAATATCGGGTAAATCAGAGGTTTTAAATCAAGAAAATTTTTATGATAAAATTTATCGTATTTCGTTATCTGGTAAGACGAGAGAAGAAGATTACTCTAAAAGAGTTGAAGTTAAAAGTGAGGGAATGGTGGAATATAAACGAAAAAAAACAGGTTCACCAACACAAATATCTCATTCAAATAAAGCAATAACAACATTAGAACCTTCAACAGTGGGTGAACTAGAATTTGATTTATCGAGAACCAAAAACAAAATACAAATTGACGAGCTAACATTAAAAGATAAAGTTAATGAAAAGTATGAATTATTAGACATTCGATTTCCAGAAAAATTGAAATTAAATTATGATACAGCTTTTTTGAATGATAAAAAATGGTTTAAAATCGAAAATGAAACAGACGAGCCTGGCTGGAAGTCACTTTCATTTTCAATGAAAGCTGATAATAAAAAAGCCACGATTGAAAAATTTTTAAAAAGTATTGATTGGGAAGCAGATAGTAAGACTGAAAAAAATGTAGCCGAAAATATCAAAATTAGTTTAGAGGGCGAAGTTTATACGGAAAGAAAAGATGAGAATGAAGTAACCCATTATTATAAATTTGTTCCTAAAGATATCAAGATGGGGGCAGATAGTTACACGTGGTTTGATGCCTATAATGATGCGAAAAAAATGAAGTTTAAAGGCTTGACGGGTTATTTGGCAACACTTACTTCAGCGGAAGAACATGACTTTGTTTATGATAATATCGCTAAACAATCAGGTTTTTTTGGAGGCTCTCGAATGTTGTTAAAAGACTCAAAAGAAAATAAACCGATTAAAATTGAAGATTTTCCTCAAATTAGTCGAAAAATTGAAGATTACGCCTTGGATATTGAAATAGCAGATAAATGGTATTGGGTTGCGGGACCAGAAGCGGGTAAAGTTTTTTATAATAAACCATTATATGAAAAAGGCTATCCTGGTTATGATTTAGAAAAAGGGGAAGAAAAAGTCTATAACGGATTCGCAAATCCTGAGAATCTTCCTAATACGGGCTTGATTGAGCCCAATAACTCAAGTGCTACTGTACATGGTGGTGAAACAATTCTTGAATTTGCTCAGAGTAATAGCAATAAGTACTGGAACGACTTACCAAGTATCAGTCACTCAAAGAATCATTTAGAAGGTTATTACGCTGAGTTTTCAGAATATGGGGGACAAAAAGAAGAAGAGCTAGGAACATCTAGTGACTTTACAGCGACCGATGCAACGGCTAAAATTCCTAAGCCAGTTGAATATATTTATAAATCAAGTACATCAGAGATTAAAGAGAAAAAAATCCATCCTGATAAGATTAAGATAGGTACGAATCTAACGGCACCAGTTGCTCCGAATATTAAATATTATTCACACAAAACTATTGATAAACCACTAATTATCGTAAGTGATAAAAAACAAGAAGTGACTTACACCTATACACCGATTGACTATACTTTAGAATATGACGCAAATAAAGGTGTTGGTACGATTGCTTCTCAGAAATTTAATGCAGAAAGTCAAGTTAGTTTAAATGATAACCAATCAGGATTTACTCGCGAAGACTATAAATTCGGTTCTTGGAATACGAAAAGTGATGGAAAAGGAACCGAACATTCTCCAGGTGTAGTTCTCTTAGGAAAAGATTTGTTAACTAGCTATTCTGAGATTAAAGACCAGAAAGTGACGATCTATGCCAAATGGTTATTGAATACTAAAGGTCAAGTTAAATTTGCAGTAGAACGTAAAGGTCACGAGTTGAAATTAATCAATCTTGTGTTGGATCAACGGATTAATAAAAAATACAGTTTAATGCGACTTGAATTACCGAAAGATGTCACTATTGACTATGGTAAAGAGGATATTAATTTTCCCGAAGGTTGGTTTGAACTTAATATGTCCGAAGAGGATGGGGAGCACATTCAGGCTATATCAATGGAATCGGATAATTCTCTAGCAAAGATTAAAAAGTTTTTAGAAGATATTCGTTTTAAATCTGATAGTCAATCGAAAGCAGTAGATTCGGGGAAAATAAAAATAGTTCTATATCAGGATGTTTATACATCTTTTATTATTCCTAATCCAAGTGATAAAGAACGACCAGGGACTCGCCATTACTATAAATTCATTAAAAATGAAGATATTAATTGGAAAAGTATCGATAAAGATAATCCGAAAGGACACCAACCATCCTTATTAGAAACATATAATTTAGCAAAAAAAGAAAAATTTAGAGGAATGAAAGGCTATCTTGCAACTTTGACTTCAGCTGAAGAACATAATTTTATGTATGAAAATATCGCTAAACAATCAGGATGGCTAGGTGGGACAAGAATTGTTACTAAAGAAGGACAAAAAATAAAAAATGAATTAAGTGTCAGTATGGATGAAAAAGATTATGAAGTGATTGATATGACTAAAGCAAATGAATGGTACTGGATGTCAGGACCAGAATCTGGGACGGTATTCTTTAACAAACCTGTTTATGATAAGAGTGATCCTCCACTTAATGGCGCGGTTGAGGGAGAATATCAAGGTTTTAGAAATCCACATAATATTGCTTCAGGTAGCATTGAACCGAATAATACAGAAGGAGATGAGAATGCATTAGAATTCGCATCTGCTTCTGGAACAAGATGGTGGAATGATTTATCTCAAGATCCCAAAAATATACCGGGTAGTTATCAATATATTAAAGGTTTTTACGTTGAGTTCTCTGAATATGAAGGAGGAGATAAGGAAACTGCAGGTGATGTTGATGCTGAGTCTCTACATACTGAAGCAAGTGCAGACGTACCACAAGCTATTTATAAACAGTATCAATCCACATCAGCTAAAGTTTTATCGCCAGAAGTGATTGATGAACAAATGCTTAAAATTGGTGACACGTGGCAAGCACCAGAAAAAAAGGTTGAGCATTATGAAACGCCAGTCATCACACCGAATTCATTTAAAGTGAAACGTGACGCGGCTCAGTTGGTTACGTATCAATACACGCCGAAAAACTATACGCTCACGTATGATGGAAATGGAGGCAATGGAACAATCGCACCACAAACGTTTACGATTGAAACGCCAAGTCTAACATTGGCAAGCGGCGAAGCGATGACTAAAAAGGGGTATCTACCCAAACGTTGGCAATCGACAAAAACAGCAGGTGATACGTATACTTTTGGTCAAAAACTAACAGGTGAACAGTTGTTTAAAGGGAATACAACGCTTTATGTGGGCTGGGAAGAACATAAAGTTCAGGTGACGTTGAACTACCTTTTAGAAAATAGTAATCAAGAGCTTGTCGCATTGAAAGACGTGATGGATGGTAAGAAAGAAGTGAAACCAGTTGAAAAGATGTATCAAGTGGGAACGCCTATTCCTTCTATTTTGACAAAAGAAACAAAAGATTTTGATTATTATCTTCCCTTGAAAGATAAAACGAAGTTTAAAATTGGTACTGCGGCTGAAACAACGACACAACCAGCAGAGTTGACGGAAAAGGGGATAACTGTGACGTTCATTTATCAAGGAACTCTAGCATTAGAAGTTCCTAAGGTTGTGAGTTTTAAACCCACGAAGTTAGCTGTAACTCCGCCTAAAAATATTGAATTAACTGACTCTGATCACTTGAAAGTGATTAATACACAAGGTGCCGGTGGAAATTGGCAAGTCAGAGCGAAGCTTGAAAAAATGATGACAAGAAACAATCAAAAATTATTGGGAGAAATTACGTATCTTCCTTCAGCGAATCAGACACCTATTGTTTTTAATGAAACATTGAAACCGATTATCAATAATCAGACAAACCAACAGATAGATACAACGATTCCTTTATTAGAAACAGAAAAAGGGTTACGTTTAAGTCTTGAGAGTGGTAATTTGATGGGAACATATGGTGAAGGGATTATCAAGTGGGAGTTAGGTGATTATCCTAAAATTAAATAAAAAGGATCACCATTTTTTGATAAAAAATCAAAAAGTGGTGATTCATTTTACTTTAAAATAAGTTAAAAAAGGAAGTAAAAAATGTTTAAATTGAAAAAAAATTTAAGAAAGATGCTGTTTTTGTCGTTGTTTATCATTTTTATCTTATTTGGTTTGCCCCAAACGGTGTTCGGTGTTTTTGATGAAGTTGATGTGAATAGCAACTGGCGACCGATGTCTGAATTATCTGGAATTAATAGTTTACGAATAAGAGGAGAAAAAATTTTAGATAAAGAATATAGTTTTACGCCAAAATTTATCAAAAATCAAACAAAAGTTACTACTGGAAGCGATATAATCGTTTCGGGTATTGATGATGTGTGGAATCGGCCAAGTATGCCTGGTTTATCTAAGCGTTTTAAATTCATAAGTAAAAACAAACCTTACAGAGGATATGTCCTTTATGAAAATGTAGGGAAATATTTGGGTGAACAAGTTAACTTAAAGATGTCTTTTACCTCAAACTCTGCAAATCTGGTGGATGTTGGAGTTGATGAAAACACTTTTTTATCAATAGGTTTAGGTGGTTTGGGTTCTGCAAATGCTGAAGTTACATTTGAGTTTTTTAATAATCGAAATGAACCTTTGGAGATTAATGGTTATTGGACTTTTTATCGCTTGAATTATTACAAAATAATTAAGCTCAACAGAAGTGATTTTAACAATTTTTATATGTTGGACATTGCGAAGTATAAACATATAAAAACAAACAATTTTCTTTATTTATATGTTGATGATAGTAAATATACTGGAGATGGTGATGAGAGTTATTTAACAACTACGTTTAATAAAAAATCTAAAATATCGTATGGAGTGACCACGGTGCAAGGTCAGACGGGACCGGTGATTAGATTTACGTCTAATTCATTACCTGCAGTACCAATGTTTGATATTTATGGCTTTGGTGAGCGTGTCAGAATGGAAGATCGTACCAAGGTTATGAAGCTTTTTGAGTTTGAGCAACGTGTCCCTTTTACTAATAAAGAAAACTATCAAAGCAAATATGAAGTGAAAACGAAAATTGATGATTCTTTACTTGTTAATACATCCGGAGTTGAAATAAAGAATGACTTAGGTCAAGATGTAAAAAACTTATTTGACGTCTCGTTGGTAAATTCGGAACTAAAAATAGTGGCAAAAGCAACGACTTTGAAAACAGCCTCCTTCTATGACCGAGTCTATACGTTCATAGTTAATGGCAAGTCCACAGAAAAATTAACGAAACAACAAGTTCGAGCAAATCATGTGGGAACATTAACGGTGAAACAAAACGGTGTTGACGTTGAATATAAAAGTAAAAGTATTGAAACGATTTTAGAGTGGTCGACAGAGGGAGAAATCGCTTTAGACTTAAAAAGGAAAAGCAATCGAATTGATTTTGATAATGTCCAAATTAAAGAAAAAGTCAGTGGCCAATACAAAGTATTAGATATTCGCTACCCAAGTAACCAAACGATTCACTATTCTAACGCGTTTGTTAGTAATAATAATTGGGAAATTATCAAAAATGAAAATAACGCAAAAGATATGAATTCGTTGTCATTTGTGATTGAAAAGAATAATTCTGCAAGTAAAATAAAAGATTTTTTAACCAATCAAGTTTATTTTGAAGCAAATGAAACACAAGAAAAAGCAACGAAAGAAACGATTCTAGTTCGTTTACTAGGTGAGGTAATTATTGAAAGAGAGGGAGAAGATAAAAAAACACATTATTACAAATTCGTACCAGAAGTGAAGTATTGGTTGGATGCTTATAATGCAGCTAAAAAAGAACGGTATAAAGGGTTGAAAGGTTATCTTTTAACTATAACTTCGAAGGAAGAACATGATTTTGTTTTTGACAATATTGCCAAAGAACCAGGGTGGTTAGGTGGAACCCGTATGTTAATCAATGGGAAAACTAAAATTAACGATGAAGATAGCTTAAGTAATAATATGAGTGACTATGATCATAAAGCATCAAATGCTGAGGCTTGGTATTGGGTGAATGGTCCAGAAGCAAGAAAAAACTTTTATAGTATTCGTTCATATAATCGTAATTTAAAACCACCTGAACGTGATAAACAAGGTAAAATAGCTGGTGTTTATGAAGGGTTTAGGAATCCGACAAATAATAATAATAATAATAACTACTATCAACCAGATAATTCTCATAGTGGAATGGGTGAATATGTTCTTCAATTTGCACAAGATAAAACCAAATACTGGAATGATTTATATAATGAATACACAGAAAAGATAGGAAATAAAGGGTATTATGTCGAATTTTCAGAATATGGTAATCAAATAGAAGATGAGTTAGCACCCTCGACCACAACAGCGTCTGCCGAAGGGGTGGTACCTAAACCCATTACTTATTCCTATCAATCGAGTTCGCTTAAAAAGTTAAAAGACAATAGTCAATATCAGGAAACGTATAAAATTGGGACGGTCGTTCCATCGCCTCAAGAGCCGACTTTTGCTCATTATCAATTTGCGAAGGTTTCTAATTCTTCAATTGTAGCTAGTTCAAACAAACAGGAAATAATTTATACTTATCATCCTATTAAGTATCAGCTAGCGTACGATTCAAATGGAGGAACCGGTAGCATTCCGACTCAAGAGTTTACAATCGAGACGACTAATTTAAAAATAGCAAGTCAAGCGGGTTTTAGTCGTAAAGGATATCTCCAAACACGTTGGCGGACAAAAAAAGGAGAGAGTGCCACTTTTTACGACTTTAATCAAGCCGTTTCGTTCAATGAATTAAAAGGAAATACGACTCTTTATGCAGATTGGAAAGAACATAACGCAGAGGTTGTTTTTACTTTTTACTTAAAAGATGGAGCAGGAAGGTTAGTCCCGTTGAAAGATCTAGCAGCGAATCAGTCAGTTGTAACGGCTAAAACTAAAACATATCCTGTTAAAACAACAGTCGCAAGTATTCTTTCGGATCCTTCAGTGAAGCAAACGTTCAATAATTATATTTTACAAGAAACATTTTATCAAGTAGGGGCCGGTACTGAGAGCAAAACGAAACCAGCAGAACTGACGGTTGAGGGGTTGAAAATTAAACATGTTTATCAGGGAACGCTTGCGTTAAAAGTACCACCTGTAATCAGTTTTAAACCAACCGCATCAGCATTAACCCCTCCTAAAAACATTAGTTTAACCAAACAAGAAAAATTAGAAGTGATTAATACACAAGGTGCCGGTGGAAATTGGCAAGTCAGAGCGAAGCTTGAAAAAATGATGACAAGAAACAATCAAAAATTATTGGGAGAAATTACGTATCTTCCTTCAGCGAATCAGACACCTATTGTTTTTAATGAAACATTGAAACCGATTATCAATAATCAGACAAACCAACAGATAGATACAACGATTCCTTTATTAGAAACAGAAAAAGGGTTACGTTTAAGTCTTGAGAGTGGTAATTTGATGGGAACATATGGTGAAGGGATTATCAAGTGGGAGTTAGGTGATTATCCTAAAGTGAATTAAACAGTAAAACACCTTATCTTTAGATGCGTTTTTTAAGATAATGGTGTTTTTTTGCTGTTTTTATGAAGTTAGTTGATAAAAATAGATAAAATGGTATTATTGATAGTGTGTATCTTCAAAAAGTGATTATAAAATAAAATAAAGTTTTAAAGGGGTTGTGTTTGGTGAGTAAGCGAATGAAAATGATGGGTGTGCTTTTTTTAACTCTTCTTTTTGTCTTCTTTTTTTCTACAGGTAAGGTGGCAGCAGAGACTTCAATAAAAAATCATGGTAGAGTAACAACGCTCCAAAGTAGAGGTGGCGCAGAGTTAGAAGCTAAGTATAGCTATACTCCTAAATTTATTGTAGGGAAGACAAGAGTCGAAGCGTACGATAAAGATGGAAAAGAAGTTGATCGAAAAACGATTAATGACCAATTCTTTAAAGGAGAAGGTGTTTATTTTAACTCTGCGAGAGGTACAGTTAACGAAGGAACTGTCATCTATCGTAACATGGGAGAATACGAAGGGAAAAATGTAAACATTCGTCTGAAAATGAGCTCGACTTCACCAAAGGTAGCCGTTGGAACGGATGAGAATACCTTTTTGATGACGTTTGGTTTTAGTTCTCAACACAATGGAGAAAAGATTGATGTATCATTAGAATTTTTTGATGATGAGGACCAAGCCATCGAGTTAAGTGGAAACTGGACATTTTCTGCGGTAAATGGTTTTAAAAAGCTACGATTTAAAGAGAATTTCTTTGATAAAGCATACGTTTTATCAAATACTAAAATTAAATACAATTTGAAAGAGGAACTTATTGAATTAATAGGTGAACAATCTGGTGATATCAATGGGGACCATACCTATCTGACGATGGCTTTTTCAAAACAGTCTTTTTTTGATTATAGTTATGAATGTGTCAATGCAACGACGTATGCAGTCCGCTTTGATCCAACGTCCTTAGCCAGTATCCCTGAGTTACCTTTATTTGTAAAAGGGGAAATTATCCCAGGACAATACAGAGAAAATAAGCGAACTCTTTTTACTTATACGCAACGTGTACCTTACACAGATAAAGTGGATTATTTAAAGAGTTATCAACTATCAGTACCATTGGATCCAGCCATTGAAAGAATAACAAACTTTCTTTCTGATGTGACCATTACGGACAGTTTAGGAAAAAATAGAAAAGCAGATTTTGATGTAATGGTGATATCAAATAGGTTAGAAATCAGGGCAAAAGCAGCTGTTTTAACTGAACCTCGTTTTTATGATAAAATCTATGAATTTAGTTTTGCGGGGAAAACGGCAGACAAAGATTATTTTCGAACGATTAAACTGCCACTTGAAGGGACTGTGACCTTTGCGAGGAACAAAGCCGTTTGGAAAATTTTTAAATCAACTTCAAACAAGGCAGAAACGGTTTTAGAATCATCAACAGCAGGAGACGTGACTTTAAATTTAGAAAGAGAATTAAAACATTTAAAGTTTACGGATGTTGTTGTTAAAGACAAAGTAGATTTTAAGTATGAAGCACTTGATATTAAATATCCGAGTAATTATAACATTCACTTTACAGAAGCATTTATTACTAAAAATAAATGGAATATTATAAAAAATGAAAATAATGCGAAAGGAATGAATTCACTTACATTTGGGATGAAATCTGATCCTAACTCTAAAAAAAATGATGCAGCAACAATCAAGGAATTTTTAAAAGATAATATTTATTTTGAAGTAGATGGAACGTCAGAAAAAGCAACGAAAGAGACCGTTTCAGTTCGTTTGTTAGGTGAGGTAATCATCGAAAGGAAAGGCGAAGACGATAAATCACATTATTATAAATTTATGCCGGATGTCATGCCTTGGTTAGCGGCCTATAATACAGCCAAGAAGGAAAGATACAAGAATCTACAAGGGTATCTTTTAACAATAACTTCAGAAGAAGAACATGATTTTGTTTTTAAAAATATCGCTAAAAATCCAGGGTGGTTAGGCGGTACGCGAATGGTTCAAAAGCAAAAAGGTTCAAGTAAAATGGTGAAAATTATGGATGAAGAAAACTTATCAGAAGATATAACTAAATATGAATTTAAAAGTAAAGAAGCTGAAGCTTGGTATTGGGCAGATGGTCCCGAAGCTGGGCGAAACTTCTTTAGTATTCGCAAATATGAACCGAAAAATCCGTTGAAAGGAAAAATACCAGGCGTTTATGAAGCCTTTAGAAATCCGAGTAATTATAAGGATAAGGATTATTATCAACCTGATAATTCAAACGGGGGTAAGGGCGAGTATGTGTTGCAATTTGCTCAAAACCACACAAAGTATTGGAATGACTTGCATAATGAGTTTGTCAGATATGATGGTAATCTTGGTTATTATGTTGAGTTTTCTGAATATGGAGATCAAAAAGAAGACGAATTTGCTTATCAAACAACGTTGGTCTTGGCTGAAGCAGATATTCCTAAACCCGTTAGGTTTCACTATCGGTCAACGTCAGGCAAGACTCTAAAAGAAAGTAAACAATATGGAGGAAACTATAAAATAGGCAACGCGGTCATACCGCCGGGAGAGCCAATACTTAATCACTATGAAGATCCGGTGTCATCTCATCCTTCTGGGATTATAGGTAGTGCTACTCCAATCGATATCGTTTATACTTATGAACCAACAAAGTATAAAGTAACCTATGATGCTAATGGAGGTACCGGAAATATTCCAGCCCAAGAATTTACAATTGAAAACGAAACGGTGAAGCTAGCAGGTGGGAATGCCTTTAGTCGGAAAGGTTATCTGCAAACCCGTTGGCAAGCAGAAAAAACAAATCCAACCACTTTTTATGATTTTGATCAGACCGTAAAATTCAATTTGAATAAGGGAGACGTAACTCTCTATGCAGATTGGAAAGAACATAATGCTGAAGTGCAATTTGATTTTTATTTGAAAAATACCACCGGAGAGTTAGTTCCTTTGAAAGATCTCGATGCTAATCAGGGCGTTGTCGGTCCAAAAACGAAAGTCTATCCCGTCCAAACGCCGCTGACTACGATTTTGGCAGACCCATCCATCAAGCAGAATTATAATTACTATCAGCTATTGGAAACGAGATATCAAGTGGGAACGAAACCAGAAACCACTGTTCGGCCAACTGAATTAACGATTGAAAACTTAAGAATTAAGCGTATCTATCAAGGAACATTGGGATTACAAGTACCTAAAGAGTTAACGTTCAAAAGTAAACAACTCTTATCAGCTCCTTTACAAAATATTGAGTTAAATAGTCCAGGTAGTTTAAAAGTGATTAACACTAAAGGGCAAGGTGGAAATTGGCAGGTGAAAGCGGAGTTAGTTAGTATGATGAAACGGGGTGAACGCCCATTGCTTGGTTCCATTACTTATCGTTCATCTAATGGTGGGGAAGCGATAACGTTGCAATCTGGTATGCAAAAAATTGAAACGAGTCAGTCTGATCAGATTGATACCTCATTACCTCTGCAACAAGCGGACAAAGGTCTTCGTTTAAATGTAAAGAGTGGTAATTTATTCGGAAAATACGGACAAGGAATCATTAAGTGGGAAGTTGGCGACTATCCAACACCATAAAAATAAAAGTATCTCTCAAAACGATGATTCGTTTTGGGAGATACTTTTTTAATAAACATTATTTTGTGATAATTTAAAGGCATCGTTAATGTCTTGTGTAGCCGCACTGCTGGCTACCTTTTTGACAAGTTGACCTTGAACGATCAAACGGTTTTCTCCGCTCGTATCACAGGTAACTAAAGTAACAAGTTCTTTTCCTTGCACCTCATCGATGACTTCAACACGTGTTGGTTCTACGTATTCTTTCATCGTAATGGTATATTCATACACATAATCTAAATCAGTTAAATAAATTGTTTGTCCGAGTTCAACACGGACAAGCGGAGCAAAAAGTAAGGAAGGATCGTACATATAATGACTAGCTAAACCATAATTTCCTTTTCCCATTTGTTGATCTTCTTTCATCGTTCCAGCTCCAACAGCAATAGAATAATTAGAAATCCCTTTAAAAATCGGCAGATTGAGTTCAACGCTAGGAATGGCAATTCCACCAATCACATTCATATCGGCTGTGTTGCTTTTAGATTTAGTTACTAAACCTAGGTCGAGAGATTCAACTTTATCAAAATCAAAGGTAGCTTCTTTTTTCTCGTTTTTCTTAACATCCGCTGCTGAGTATTGATGGATTTGATATTTTTTTGTAGAATCTTTCACCATTAAGTTTTTGATTTGGTTATTAAAGACTAAAGCAAGACCAACCATCAATAGAACAACAATTATTAAATTTAAAAAAATATTTTTAATCACAGTTCCTACTGATTTTTTTTGTTTTTTATTTCTACGGGAACGACTGGGCATTTTAGAAGTTTGTTTCTTTTTTTTGATAATCATTACCCCCTTTCATTAGTAATAATATCATACCATAGACAGCGCTATTTGAGGATATTTTAGCTTCAAAAATGATTAAATTAAAGGAAATAAGATAAGGAAGGAAGATAACGTGTTTCTAATATCTTTCCATATTACATAAGTGTTTCGAGTAAACGCTTTACGAGGTGTTGTTGTAACATAAACTTAATTTTAGAGATGTCATTTTACTAACTATAAATGAAAAAATAATGGTATAGTTAGGTTAGAGAAGTAGAAAAGTTATGAAAGAGAGGTGATAAGTGTTGCGAAATCGTTTGTATATTCATTTGGATGGCATCAGTAATTCAATATTATCTAAGGGAATCTCACATGATGATTTCCATCGTTACACGAGGCATCGCCCGAGTAATCTCTTATTACTGAATCCAAATGACAGAGAAGGTGAGTATGAAACTCACACTAACTTTCGTGTTATCCGTAGTGAAGAAGCAGTAGAGCGTTATTTTAATTTAATCAAAACACGTGAGGATAAGGAAGTTCGTTGGATTGATTTTGCTGATTATGATGTTTTAGCTCGGTTAACAGCGAATGAAATAGCTGAATTATTGTATTTTGGACACATGAAAATGCAACTTAGATCTCCTTTTTTTTATAAATTACAAAATAATTATGCTTTTTTTAATGTTAACGATTCTTTGTCCAAAATGTATTTTAGAAATATTGAAGAATTTTATATTATTCTTTCAAAAAAAATGACGCAAGTAACGACGCATAAAATAAATTTAAATAATTCTTTTTTTCGTCGTCGTCAAACCATTTCTGAAATACCACTAGATTTGATTGAACAACTGAAGCCTCTGATGCAAGAAGGAATCGTTTTTGATTTTGAGCAAATGGGCTTGAAATCAAGCACCTATCAAATTCCCATTTATGTCGTTGAGGATAATCTTCGAAAAATAGATAAAGATTGTTTTCAATCTGAAGAGAAAATCGGTCGGTTGATTTATGATGGTAAACGTCAAGAATGGCAAATTGAAAAAGAAGAGTATCAGTCTCTTTTTATGCAACAATAAAAAAATGATGGAACATGTCCTCTCGTAGACTTAAGCTGAGAGACATGTTTTTTTGTGAAAACAATATTTTTAAATGGTTATTTTTTGTGTGTCATAGTATTTTTTTTGAAAATACAGTATAATAAATGTCTAAGTGTAAAATCAGGAGGACTAAGAATGAAAATATCATTAATCTATGGTGGAAAAAGTGCAGAGCATGATGTTTCAATATTATCAGCGTTTTCGATTTTAAAAGCAATTTACTATAATTACTATGAAGTTCAAGCAGTTTATATTGATAAATCAGGCAATTGGTTAAAAGGACCCTTATTTAAAGAAGCGCCAAAGTCTGAAGAGGAATTGCATCTAACGTTAGATAATGCTCAACCTATTTCGCCAAGTGACTTAAAAGAAAAAAATACGATTATATTCCCTGTTCTTCATGGACCAAATGGAGAAGATGGAACAGTTCAAGGCTTATTTGAAGTTTTAGATATGCCTTATGTAGGCGCAGGTGTTTTGGCAAGTGCTTGTGCGATGGATAAAATTATTGCGAAACAAATTTTCCAACAAGTGGGTATCCCTCAGTTACCTTACGTCGCTGTAACGAAGCTAGAGTATGAAACATCGGCTCAAGATGTTTGTAAAAAATGTGAAGGAACTCTTATTTATCCAATGTTTGTCAAACCAGCTAATATGGGGTCGAGTGTGGGAATTAATAAGGCAAGTAATCATGAAGAGTTACTAAAAGCGATTGAAGAAGCTTTTCATTATGATCGACGTGTTGTGATTGAACAAGGCGTTGATGCTCGCGAATTAGAGATTGCCGTTTTAGGTAATGATGAAATAAGAACAACAAAAGCTGGCGAAATTGTTAAAGATGTAGCTTTTTACACTTATGAATCAAAATATATTGATAATCAAGTGAAATTACAAATACCTGCAGAAGTAACGGATGAGTTGCATGAGAAAATGCAAAATTATGCTGAAAAAGCGTATCAAGCTTTAGATGGTAGTGGCTTGAGCCGTTGTGATTTCTTCTTAACATCGAATGGAGAAGTCTTTTTGAATGAAATTAATACGTTGCCAGGGTTTACTCCGTTTAGTATGTATCCATTATTGTGGGAAAATATGGGATTAGGCTATAGTGATTTGTTAGAAGAGCTGATTCAATTAGCCAAATTACGTTACGAAAAAAAACAACAAATTAAAATCTACTAATCAAACGTTGACAGGCTGGGAGGCGCAAAGACCCAGTCTGTTTCACTTGAAATGAGGAGGAAGAACAAGTGGAACTAACCGTTGAAGAAATAGCCATAGCTGTTCAAGCCAAACGACAATCTGAAACAGCTAAAAATTTAAAAATTAATCAAATTGAATTTGATACTCGTAAAATTGAAGTTAATTGTCTTTTTGTGCCTTTAAAAGGAAAACGAGATGGACATGATTTTATAGGCCAAGCGTTTGAGAATGGCGCGGTGGTTACTCTTTCCGATCGACCATTAACTGAAGGAATCCCTTATATTGAGGTTGAAGATACTTTAATCGCTTTACAAAGGTTAGCGGCGTATTACTTAAAAAAAATAAACCCGCAAGTCATTGGGATTACAGGAAGTAATGGAAAGACAACGACAAAAGATATGACAGCCTCCGTTTTAGCGACCGGTTATCGGACGTATAAAACACAAGGTAATTTTAATAATCAAATTGGTTTACCTTATACCATTTTACATATGCCTCAAGAAACAGAAATGTTAGTCCTTGAAATGGGGATGGATCATGCGGGTGAGA
Source organism: Vagococcus sp. (assembly GCF_052102835.1). Taxonomy (NCBI): domain Bacteria; kingdom Bacillati; phylum Bacillota; class Bacilli; order Lactobacillales; family Enterococcaceae; genus Vagococcus; species Vagococcus sp. The sequence continues at coordinate 379,933 of NZ_JBQEIL010000001.1, read as the reverse complement.
TTGAAGCACTGACAAAGATTGCTCATCCAGATGTTGCTGCGATTACATTAATTGGCGAATCCCATATTGAGTTTTTTGAATCTCGTGCAGGCATAGCGGCTGCTAAAATGGAAATTGCACAAGGGCTTCAAAAGAATGGCTTATTGATTGTACCAAACGATGAGCCATTGCTAGTCCCGTTACTAAAAGAAGTGTTTCAACAAGTCGTAACGTTTGGCCTGGTGCCAGAAGCAACGCTCGAGGGACAGGTAGTATCAGAATCTCAAGCACAAACGTTGTTTCAAACCAATCAATTTGATGAGGTTACTTTTTCTATTCCTGTTTTAGGAACCTATAATGTGAAAAATGCGCTAATTGCTCTTTTGGTGGGACAGTATTATCAACTCTCAACAGAACAGCTGGCTGCTGGATTAGCTCACTTTGCATTAACTAAAAATCGAACGCAATGGTTAAAAACCCCGAATGAAATTGCGATTCTTAGTGACGTTTATAATGCTAATCCTACCGCGATGCGTTTGGTAGTGGATAGTTTTAGTAATCTTGAGTTTGAAGGTAAAAAAATAGTAGTTCTAGGGGATATGTTAGAATTAGGAAAATTATCAAAAGATTTACATGAAAGTGTGGCGCCACATTTAGACCCTGAAAAAATTGACAGTGTCTATTTATTTGGACCAGAAATGCAAGCTCTTTATCAGAAACTACAACCGCTTTATGGTAAAAGCGTTCATCATTTTGGTTGTTCTCAAAAAGATGAAATGTTATCAGAGCTAGTCGCAGTAGGGAAAAAAGGCGATGCTATTTTGTTTAAAGCGAGTAATGGCATGAATTTGAATGAAATAGTTGAAAAAATGTTAGAAATATGTTAGAAAACAGCAGTGAATTGATTGTATAATAAAAGATTATGTGATATTATTATACGAATGCTGTATTTTCAGAAACAAGTTGAGTAACAGCGATAATTAGGAGGATATTATTTGAAATTTAATGAATTAAATTTAGACGCAAATATACTAAAAGCAATTGAAACGGCCGGTTTTGAAGAAGCAACACCAGTCCAAAGTGAAACAATCCCATTAGCACTTGAAGGTAAAGATGTTATTGGTCAAGCACAAACAGGAACGGGTAAAACGGCGGCTTTTGGTTTACCAATGTTACAAAAAATCGATGCAGAGAGCGGAGCATTACAAGGGTTAGTGATTGCACCAACACGTGAATTAGCGATCCAAACACAAGAAGAATTATTCCGTTTAGGCCGAGACAAAAAAGTTAAAGTACAAGTGGTTTATGGAGGAGCTGACATTAACCGTCAAATCCGTGCCCTTAAAAACAAACCACATATTATTGTAGGAACGCCAGGTCGTTTACTTGATCATATTAAACGTCGTACACTAAAATTAGACACTGTTGAAACATTAGTTTTAGATGAAGCAGATGAAATGTTAAACATGGGATTCTTAGAAGATATCGAAAGTATTATCTCTAAAGTTCCAGCAGATCGTCAAACACTATTATTCTCAGCAACGATGCCTGATAGTATTAAGCGAATTGGTGTCAAGTTCATGAACAAACCTGAACACATTCGAATTAAAGCGACGCAATTGTCAGCAAACTTAATAGACCAATACTATGTTCGTTGTAAAGAGTTTGAAAAATTTGATGTAATGACTCGTTTGTTTGATGTTCAAAACCCTGAATTAACGATTGTCTTTGGACGTACGAAACGTCGCGTGGATGAATTAGCTAGAGGTCTAGAACTAAGAGGCTATAAAGCAGAAGGAATCCATGGTGATTTACCACAACACAAACGTATGAGTGTTTTACGTGCCTTTAAAAATAACGAATTAGACATTTTAGTGGCAACAGACGTAGCAGCTCGTGGGTTAGATATCTCTGGAGTGAGTCATGTCTATAACTACGATATTCCACAAGATCCTGAAAGTTATATTCACCGTATTGGTCGTACAGGTCGTGCGGGTAATGAAGGAATGTCAGTTACGTTTGTAACACCTAACGAAATGGGTTACCTACATGTTATTGAAGAATTAACTAAAAAGAAAATGACACCATTAAGCCCACCATCTAAAAAAGAAGCATTTGAAGGACAAATTGGTGCTTCTTTAGAAGATATTAAAGAAATGTTGCAAGAAAACGGATTAGAACGTTACCAAGCAGCAGCAAGTGATTTATTGGAAAACTTCTCAGCTGAAGATATTGCAGCACTTTTAATCAAACAAATTGCTAAAGATGATGCAGCCGAAGTCCCAGTGAAAATCACACCAGAACGTCCATTGCCATCACGTAACAAACGTGGCGGAGGCGGTGGTGGAGGCCGCGGTGGCAACAATCGCCGTAGCGGTGGTAATAACAACCGTAATCGTGACGGTGGTCGTAACCGTGATGGTCGTGGTGGAAATCGTGATCGTGACAACCGAAATAGTAGTCGCAAACGTGATAATAAACCAAGTGAAAATCAAGGAAATAGCAATAGTAATCAAGGAAAACCAAATAATAAACAAAGTCGTGATAAGAGTAGAGGCTTTGTTATTCGCAATAAATCTAACTAGATTGCTCATTGCGTTTGAAATCATGCAAGTTGCGAAAGCGACGCATGATTTTTTTTGTAAAAAAGATTGCTTAAATCTATATGTTGTATTAAAATGATAGAAGTATACAATATATAGTGTGTTGAGAGAGGTGCCAAAAGTTGAAAATATTTATTTCTGGTGCTGTTGGTGTTGGAAAAACGACGTTAGCAGAACTATTATCTAGAGAGTTGGATTTACCTATTTATATGGAAAATATCTCAGATAATGAGTTTTTACCAATGTATTATCAAAATCCGAAACGTTATGCATTGACATTACAAATGTCTTTTTTACAGCACCGTGTTCGTCAAGCTAGAGAAGCGATGCAAACAGATTATTATATTATGGATCGCTCTTTACATGATGATTTACTTTTTTTTAAAGCGATTTATGATTCAGGTAGAACAACACCTTCAGAGTGGACTCTTTACCAACAATTATTTGAATTATTGACGATTGATATTTTTTCTTCTATTGGTTATCAGCCAGATTTATTTATTTTTATCGATGCATCAGATCAAGAAATTTTAAATAGAATAGAGAAAAGGCAACGTTCATTTGAAAAAGTAGAAAATCAAGCTGATTTGGAAAAGTATTTTTTACTTCTTGCTAAAAGTTATCGTGAGTGGATGTATGCTTATGAAGAGAGTCCAAAGTTAATTATTAATAGTGCAGAATTAAATTTTTTAACAGATGAAAGTGCTGAAAAAGAAATTATTCGTCAAGTGAAGGAAAAGTTAAATCTTAAAAGTACTCAAACCTATTTATTTGGTTTATGATTGTTAAGGAGTTAATACTATGTCGAAGGGAATGGAAGAAGTCGTGATTGTTTTAGCAGGCACAATAGGTGCGGGAAAAAGTTCTTTAACCAAAATGATAGCAGCAGAACTTGGTACAGAAGCTTTTTATGAAAGTGTTGAGGATAATGAAGTCTTACCTTTGTTTTATTCAGATCCTAAAAAGTATGCTTTTTTACTTCAAATTTATTTTTTAAATCGCCGATTTGCAACAATAAAAAAGGCGTTGCAACACAAAAATAATGTTCTAGATCGTTCCATTTATGAAGATAGTTTGCTGTTCCATCTTAATGCAGATTTAGGAAGAGCTTCTGAGATTGAAGTTAGAGTATACGATGAACTTTTGGATAATATGTTGGAAGAACTGGAAAATTTTCCTTCTAAAAAACGTCCGGATTTGATGATTCATATTAAGGTTTCATTTGAAACTATGTTGCGTAGGATCGAAAAAAGAGGTCGTTCTTATGAACAGATTACATATGATCCTTCTTTATATGACTATTATCAAGAATTAAATCGTCGCTATGATGAGTGGTTTAAAGAATTTGACATTTGTCCAAAATTAGAGATTGATGGAGACCAATTTGATTTTATTGAAGAAGAAGAGGCTGCTAAACAAGTCATGGTTCAGATAAAAGAAAAATTAGCCGAACTTGGAAACCTAGAAGAAGAGCCACAGTATACCTCTGATAAAAATCAAGTTCGAGGGATTTTTTAGATGAAGTGAAAGAGGTGGTCAATTGATAAAAGGAGTCGGGATTGATTTGGTTGAACTGGAACGAATGCAACAAATTATAGAAAAGCGTCCTGCCTTTATTCGTCGTGTTCTAACAGATTCTGAGTTTGTTATGTATGAAGAATGCGGTCCTAAACGTAAGGTGGAATTTTTAGCAGGTCGTTTTGCTTGTAAAGAAGCTTTTTCTAAGGCTTATGGAACTGGAATTGGTAAAGAAGTGACTCTGCAAGGCATTGAAGTTTTAAAAGATGAAGCCGGCCGACCGATTGTGACGAAATCGCCATTTGAGGGAAACGTTCATGTTTCGATAACGCATACGGATCAGGTGGCAATGGCTCAGATTGTTTTAGAATATCTTTGAAAAGGTATGGCGATTAGGAGGTTCTCCTAGTCGCCATTCTTTTTGTTTTTAGACCTCTCTAGGGTTATTCTGTTCAATTTTGGGGAGATAGGTTAAAATAAAGAGAGTGGCAGTAAAAAGTCAAAAATAAAAAGACTTGGTTAATTTACCAAAGTCTTACTTACTCGCAAAAACATGACGTGAAAAATCAGGATTAATCAGTGATATTTTTTTGATATATTGAGCAGAAATCATTTTGACTTGATTATCTTTTTGAAGTTTGACAACTAAAGATTCAGGGTTACTTGGATGTTGATAAAGGCGTCCTACAAGTGTTTCGTATTTGTCGGCTTGTTTAGCTTTAGCTAAATCTTTGTACTGAATAACGACAATACTTTTTTGAGCGATGGCTTGGTTGATAAGTTTAAAAATATGTTGACGACGCTCTTTTTTAGCAATATCATCATCTAAAAAAGTTGCTAAGAAACGTTGAGAAGATTCCGAAAGAAACTGTTTAAATTTGTTAGGTTGTGGATGTTCTGGATTGAAATCCACCGAATCCTTATCTGCCATAGTTTAGCCCCCTTTGTCTATCTATATTGTATTATACGAAGTCAGGAAGAGCTAGTCAAATGAATTACGATGAAATTAGGAGGAAAAATTGATGTTAAAAAAGCTATATCTCTCACAATTGTTGAATAAAGAAAAACAATTAGTTGAAATGACTCTTTGGCTTCCTTTCGCCCCTTCTAAGAATCAAGCTTGGAAAGTATTTTTAAAACGTTTAAAGACGGGAGAAACAGCCCATTTTTGCTATGGTTATTGGGAAGAACAAGAGTTGATTGCAATTGTAGATGGTTATTGGAAAGAAGATTTATGTGAAATTACGAGTAGTTTCGTGTTAAAAAAGCACTTTAGTTGGTCTCGTTTTTTCAAACTGTGCGCAGCAGTTGCAAGAGAAAAAAGAAAACAAAAAATTAAAATGACGTTACCAAAACCACTTTTAATCGAAACTACTATTTTTTCAGAATACGATTATGTTATCGTTGAAGAAAAGGAAAGGTTTCATTTTATCCAAACGTTGACGTATCGAACGGGCTTAGTTTTGGGAGGAGGCGGAGCGAAAGGTTCTTATCAAATTGGGGCTTGGAAAGCATTGCGTGAGCTAGCGATTGTTCCGTCGGCTGTCAGTGGTACATCCGTCGGCGCATTAAATGGTGGATTAGTGGTTCAAGATGAGTTTGAAACGGCGAAAGAAATGTGGGAAACGCTTCAAACAAAAGATATCCTTAATTTACCACAAGATACTCCTTTTGAAACGTACGAAGCAGATGAATGGGTGCGTCACGCTCGACTTTTAACAAGGTCTGCGTTGCGCTCAATTGGTGTTGATACTACGCCATTGAAAGAACTCATTTTAAAAAAACTGTCTCCAGAAAAATTGATCGCTAGTCCAATCGATTTTTATTTAGTGACAACGAACGCCTTAGGTTTTTCAGAAGTAGTCATTAATAAAAAAGAAGTGACGGAAGAAGAACTACCGCAATGGTTTTTGGCCTCCTCTTCTTTTTTTCCAGCGATGTCTGCTTGTAAAATAAAAGGTGACTATTATATTGATGGTGGTTATCGTAATAACGTGCCGCAAGATGTGTTAGAAAAACCAGGAATTACGGATTTAATTGTGATTGATGTCAGTGGACCTGGATTTAACAAAAATATTAAACCAACACTAGATTATCCGATTCTTCATTTGAAAAGCAAATGGGGATTAGGCAGTGTCCTTTTATTTGATACGGAACGTGCAAAGTGGAATATGGAATTAGGATATCTAGAAATGATGAAAGTCTTAGGACAATTGGAAGGTGACCGTTATAGTTTTCTCGAAGAAAATTTTAAGATAACATTAAAACAATGGGATACTAAATTTTATGGTTTTTTAAAACAAAAGCTTCCTTATCTAGGGTGGACTGAACAAGAATTCAAACATAAGCTATTGATTGAATTGGCGAAGCAAGACCTTGTTTTGGAACGTTTTATTTTGTATTTATTAGAAAAAGTAGCAGGTTATTGTCAGTTAGAACCAACAGTAGCGTATACAATAGAAAAAATGATGGCTCTGTGTTTGGTTTATTTGGATAAAAAAGAAGTGCCTCAAGTGAAGCGTTTGAAGTCAATGGGGGAATGGATTGATCGTTATATCCAAGATTCGGCAATCAAGACACAACAACACTTTTTTTGGGAAGCTTTGGATATCCTAAGAGAACAAAAAGAGCCGAAGCAAGAGTTAAAACAATTATTTAATTATTCAATGACTTTAGGACTTGAAGTTTTATTCTTACTTTATATAGAAAGGTGTTTAAAAAATAATGGCAGATAAATTTTCATTTGAAATTATTGAAACGATTGGTATTTTATCAGAGAATGCGAAAGGGTGGCGTAAGGAACTAAACTTGGTGAGTTGGAATGAGCGTCCTCCTAAATTTGATCTCCGTGATTGGGATAGCCAGCATGAGAAGATGGGAAAGGGAATTACCTTAACGAATGAAGAGTTTAACGAATTGAAAAAACTATTTAAAGAAATGTAAAGAGAGTAGGCGTTAATGAGCATGAAAAGTATGACAGGATATGGTAAAGCACTTCATCACGGTGACGCGTATGATATTGTAATTGAATTGAAAGCTGTTAATCATCGGTTTTTAGATATTGCGCTTCGGATGCCCAAAGAATTCAATGCGTTAGAGCGTCCCTTAAAAAAGCAGGTCAAGGAAAAAATTGGTCGGGGTCGAGTGGAGTGTTTTATCACAGTATCTAAAGAAACAGGAGCAGGCGGGCAAGTTCGGATTAACTGGCCTTTATTAGATCAGTTAGTTGAGGAATTAACACAAGCGGAAAAAACACGCTATCTTGGTACCTCTTTTTCAGCACAAGGTATTTTAACAAGCGCTCTCCTTCAAGAAAATTTATTCGAGGTACGGGAAGAAGAGCTACCTGCAGAAGCGTTGACAGAAGATTTACAAGCTGTTTTTGCAGAAGCGTTGACATTATTTGATACCAGTCGCTTGGCAGAGGGAACAGAAATTAAAGAAGTTTTAGCTCAATATTTAGGCTCAGCCAAACAAGCTGTGAAAGAAATTCGCTTAGAGCAAGAAAATTATGAAGCCGATTATCAGAATAAATTGTTTGATAAAGTTCAAGCTCTTGTTTCGGGTCCAATTCACGAAGAACGACTTTATACAGAAGTCGCTTTATTATTGGAAAAAGGCGACGTGAGTGAAGAATTAGAACGCTTATTTATTCATTTAAATCAAACGACGATCCTATTGGAAAAAACGGGTCCTGTTGGTAAAGAAATCGATTTTCTAATTCAAGAAATGAATCGTGAAACGAATACAATAGGGTCGAAAACGACCTTAGTTGGAGTAAAAGAAAAGGTTATTTTGTTGAAAACCTTGATTGAAAAGATGAGAGAGCAGATTCAAAACATTGAATAACGGCTGTTTTAAAAAAGTCTGCCCTTGATTTTATGGATTCAATACTTGCAATTAGGTGCTAGACGGTGCATTATAGTAATTAAAACAAGAATTTTTGTTAAGGAAGGAAGACAGTATGTCAGAACGAGGGTTATTGATTGTTTTATCAGGTCCATCCGGTGTTGGTAAGGGTACCGTTCGCAAAGCGCTATTTGAAAGTGAAGGGTCAAGTTATGAATACTCTATCTCAATGACGACCCGTCAAATGAGAACGGGAGAAGTTGAGGGAGTTGATTATTTTTTCCGCTCAAAGGAAGAGTTTGAAGGTTTAATTGATTCTGGAAAAATGTTAGAGTATGCAGAATACGTTAACAATTACTACGGTACACCGTTAGATTATGTGAATCAAACATTAGATGAAGGAAAAGATGTTTTTTTGGAGATTGAAGTCCAAGGAGCAATGAAAGTCAAAGAGAAAATGCCCGATGGCGTATTTATCTTTTTAACCCCACCTGATTTTACCGAACTAAAATCAAGAATTGTCAATCGAGGGACTGATGATATGTCCGTGATTGAAGAACGAATGAAAGTTGCTCGTGCCGAAATTGAAATGATGAGTCATTATGACTATGCTGTAGTAAATGATGAAGTTCCATTGGCTGTTGAACGAATTCAAAAAATTATTGCAAGTGAACATTGTCGTGTGATGCGCGTGATCGATACTTATGAAAAAATGTTAAAGGAGTTTTAAATTATGTTATATCCATCAATTGATTTGTTATTAGAAAAAGTAGATTCTAAATATTCGCTGGTGATTTTATCAAGCAAGCGAGCGCATGAACTTGAAGAAGGTGCGCAACCGATGATCGAAACGGATAAATTTGTTTCTGTCAAAAATGTTGGTCGAGCACTAGAAGAAATTGCAGCGGGTGACGTTGTGATTGATCCTGATCCAGAATTAAAAAGAGAATTAATTAGACGCCAAGAAGAAGAAAGAAAAGCGATTAAACGTCGTGAGCATCAAGAACTAGAATCAAGAATTACAAAAGATAATCGCCTTTAAGAATAGCTAAATAAAATAAGGGGTCTGTGACAAAACGTTTTCGTTTGTCGCAGACCTCTATTATTCGTGGAGCATCTACTTCTTTTTAAAAAGGTTAGTATTTGATACAATAAGCCAGAGGAAAGGGGAGGTGAAGGACTTTGACTAAAGTTGCTGAAATTATTGTTGATGTACCTGCTATGCAAACCAATCAACCCTACAGTTATTTGATTCCAGATGAATTAAAAGAAGTTGCTATTATAGGGATGCGTGTTGAAGTTCCCTTTGGACAAGGGGATCGTCGAATTCAGGGTTTTATTATTGACATCAAAGAAATTGATTTAGAGTCAAAAACGCCCTTAAAGCATATTATAGGTGTCCTAGATTTACATCCAGTTTTAAACTCAGAATTATTGGCATTAGCAGATGAAATGGCTAAAACAACTTATTCTTTTAAAATTACTTGCTTACAAACTATGTTGCCAAGCGTTATGCGTTCTTCTTATAAGAAATGGGTGACATTACTAGGTTCAGTTCCGAAAGAAATTGAAGAGAAACTTTTTTTAGGACTAGCTGAAATCGAATGGGAAGAAGTCGTCGATTCTCCTTATTTTCCAGAGCTATTAAAATTAAAAGCAGCAGGGCAAGTCGATATTCGTTATGAAGTGGTCACTAAAAATAAAATTAAAACCAAGAAAGTTATTCGTCGAATTAAAACGATTGCTGAATTAATGGAATTAAAAAGTAGTTTACGCAAAAATGCGCATCAAAAACACCGTCTGCTGCTTTTTTTACAAACATTAGAAGAATCTAAAGAGATTTCGTTAAATGAGCTCATCCGAGAACATGATTTTTCACGAGCTGTCATTAATGATGCGGCCAAAGCAGGGTGGTTAGAGCTGCTTGAACGTGAGATTTATCGTGATCCGTATGCTTTCCAGTCTTTCAAACAGGATTATCCTTTACCACTAAATGCTGAACAAACGGAAGCGCTCAATCATGTGACTGTCGCAATAGAAGAGGAAACATCGACTGTTTTTTTACTTGAAGGTGTGACGGGCAGTGGTAAGACAGAAGTTTACTTGCAGGCCATTTCTAAAATATTAGAAAAAGGGCAGACCGCGATGATGCTTGTTCCGGAGATTTCCTTGACGCCTCAAACCGTTACCCGTTTTAAACGCCGTTTCGGCTCGCAGGTGGCTGTTTTACACAGTGGGTTATCACAGGGTGAAAAGTATGATGAATGGCGTAAGATAGAGCGGAAAGAGGCTCGTGTTGTCGTTGGGGCACGATCGGCTGTTTTTGCTCCATTAGAGAATATTGGTTTGATTATCGTAGATGAAGAGCATGAATCAAGTTATAAACAGGATGAGAGTCCACGCTATCACGCACGCGATATTGCCATTTGGCGTGCAAATTATCATCATTGTCCAGTAATTTTGGGAAGTGCAACACCTTCCTTAGAATCACGGGCACGCGCGCAAAAAAAGGTCTATCAGTTATTGTTACTTAAAGAACGAGCAGTTAAAAATGCTGTTTTACCAACAGTCGAGATTATCGATATGAAAAAAGCAGGGCAACACTCTTTAACTTTTTCTGATTCGTTACTTGAAAAACTGAACTCACGGTTAGAAAAAGGGGAGCAGTCCGTCTTAATGTTAAATCGTCGAGGTTTTTCTTCTTTTATTATGTGTCGGGATTGTGGCTTTGTTTTGCCTTGTCCTAATTGTGATATTTCTCTGACGCTTCATATGGATACTAAAACAATGAAGTGTCACTATTGCGGGCATGAAGAACGAATTCCTTATCGTTGCCCTAGTTGTGATGGGGATAAAATTAGATATTATGGCACAGGGACACAAAAAGTAGAAATGGAATTGCAAGAATTATTACCGGAAGCTAGAGTGTTGAGAATGGATGTTGATACAACGAGGCGTAAAGGAAGTCATCAAGGATTACTTGAAAAATTTGAAACACAGCAAGCGGATATTTTATTAGGAACACAAATGATAGCTAAAGGTTTGGATTTTCCTAATGTCACATTAGTGGGCGTTTTGAATGCTGATACGGCTTTAAACTTGCCTGATTTCCGTTCAAGTGAACGAACCTTTCAGTTATTAACTCAAGTTAGTGGTCGTGCTGGTCGAGGAGATAAGCCTGGGGAAGTGATAATTCAAACGTTTAATCCTGATCATTATTCTATTGAGCTAGTCAAAGAACAAAATTATGAAGCCTTTTATCAAAAAGAGATGCAACTTCGTCATCGAGGGGGCTATCCACCCTATTTCTTTACCATTCAAATTGTAGTGAGTCATGAAGATGAATATTTAGCAGCTAAAAAAATATTTGAAATCGTAACGGAATTAAAGCGTTATTTGACACCAAACGCTATTGTTTTAGGGCCGACCCCAAAATCAATTGCCCGAGTGAATAAACGTTACTTTTATCAAGTCGTGATAAAATACCGATGGGAACCGAAGTTAGAAGAAGCTTTAAATCAATTATTATTTGATTCTCAGAAAGAGATGCGTCAAGGACTAAAAATTATCATTGATGTGGAACCACAACATTTTATTTAAGAAAGGCTTTTTATGCAGAAAATAAGAATTTACCCAGATCCTATTTTAACAACTCCGACTAAGAAAGCGACACGCCTTTCGCAAGAAGTATTACAATTAATAGACGATTTGGTCGAAGTGATGGACGCTTCTGATGGAATAGGACTCGCTGCGAATCAATTAGGTTCTACTTGGCGAGTTGCTGTTGTTGAAGTAGATGAAGAAACAGGTCTTTTTGAGATGATTAATCCAGAGATTGTTACTGTTGGTTCTAAAAAGAACAGTAAAGTAGAAGGCTGTCTCAGTTTTCCAGATATTTATGGAAAAGTTGAACGGTTCGATGAAGTGACGGTTCGTTATGTTGACCGAGAGGGTTACGAAGTCGAAGTGGATACATCTGCTGAATTAGCTCGTGCGATGCAACACGAAATCGATCATTTAGATGGTATACTATTTATTGATAAAATAATCGAAAGAATAAAACCAGAAGAGTTAGAACTGTATAGGGAGGAAGAAAGTAATGACTAAAATTGTATTCATGGGAACACCCGCTTTTTCTGTTCCGATTTTGGAAAGTTTAGTGGCAAAAGGTTATGATGTTCAAGCGGTAGTGACACAACCTGATCGCCCTGTAGGTCGAAAAAAACTCTTAACGCCTCCTCCTGTCAAAGAAGCGGCGGTAAGGTTAGGGTTACCCGTTTTACAACCCGAAAAAATCACCGGTTCTCAAGAGATGGAGAAAATTATAGAATTAAAGCCTGATTTAATTGTTACAGCAGCGTTTGGTCAGTTTTTACCAGATAATTTATTAGAGGCACCCAGTTTAGGAGCGATAAATGTTCATGCCTCATTGTTGCCTAAATATCGTGGAGGGGCTCCTGTTCATTACGCAGTGATGAATGGAGATGAACGGGCTGGAGTGACAATCATGGAAATGGTTAGTCGGATGGATGCCGGGGATATGTTGGCTCAAGTCGACCTCCCGATTGAAAAAACAGATGATGTGGGTTCGATGTTTGATAAATTAAGTTTCGCTGGTCGTGACTTATTGTTAGAAACGATACCAAAACTAATAGCTAACGAGTTAAAGGCGATACCTCAAGATGAGAACTTAGTTAGTTATTCACCGAATATTTCTCGTGAGGAAGAAGAAATTGATTGGCAAAAAACGGCAGTGCAAGTGGATTGTAAAATTCGTGGTTTAAGACCGTGGCCAGTAGCGTACACTATGTATCATGGCATCCGTTGGAAACTATGGGATGTTGAGGCTAGTGATGAAAAAACGCAAGAAGTACCAGGCACAATTGTTGGAATCAATAAAAAAGATTTTTTAGTTGCATGTGGTGAAGGAACGGTTTTAAAAATAAAAGAATTACAACCTGCAGGTAAAGGAAAATTAAAAGCCGTTGAGTTTTTAAATGGAATTGGCCGCAAATTAGGAGTGGGAGATCAAGTTGGATAAAATAAAAAGTAAGAAAATACCCCAAAAGATTAGTCAAATGCCTCGTTTTGTTGCATTGGAATTATTAGAAAAGGTAACAAATCAACAAAGTTATTCCAATCTTTTAGTTAATGATGGAATAAAAAAACACAAATTAGATAGTAAAGATGCTGGTTTAATGACAGAAATTGTTTATGGAACGATAAGTCGTCGTTTAACCTTGGAATTTTATTTAGCCCCGTTTATTAAAAAAGCCAAAAAAGTTGAAGCATGGGTGAAAGAGTTATTGTTACTTTCTATTTACCAAATGGAATATCTGGATAAAGTTCCAGCTTACGGAATTTTAAATGATGCCGTTGAAATTGCTAAAGCGAAAGGAAATCCAGGGACAGGTAAGTTTGTGAACGGTGTTTTAAGAACGATTCAGCGTCAAGGAGTTCCGGATTTTAATGATATTTCAGATGAAGTCGCTCGTTTGTCGGTTGAAATTAGTTTGCCTTTATGGTTAACAGAAAAGTTAATCGGACAAATTGGTTTAGCTGAGACTAGAAAACTAGGTTTATCTGTATTGAAACCAAGTAAAGCCAGTGCTAGAATCGATACTCGTTTTATGGCAATATCGGACGCTTTGGATGAATTATCTGCTCAAGGAATTAAGGCTCATGAGAGTAAAGTTTCTCGTTTTGGCGTTGTTGCGGGCAAAGGCTTTTTAGCAGGAACAAAACTTTTTAAACAAGGACACTTAACGGTTCAAGATGAAACGTCGATGCTGGTAGCGCCAAGCATGCAAATCAAACCAGATCATCTGGTTCTAGATGCTTGTGCTGCACCTGGCGGTAAGACAACACACATTGCGACTTTTTTACAGGCTTCTCAAGGTGGAAAAGTTGTAGCGTTGGATATTCATCCTCATAAAATAAAATTAATTGAAGAAAATGCTAAACGATTACATGTGGAGGATGTTATTGAAACAAAAGTTTTAGATGCTCGCCAAGTAGCTGCCGTTTTTCCTGATGAGGTCTTTGATCGTGTTTTAGTGGATGCTCCTTGTTCAGGATTAGGTTTATTACGTCGTAAACCTGATATAAAATATCATAAAACAGAAGAAGATTTCATGAAATTACAACAAATCCAATTAGAAATTTTAGAAAGTATTGTTCAAAAAGTTAAAGTATGGGGTATAATAACCTATAGTACTTGTACAATTACACCAGAAGAGAATCAAGAAGTTGTGCGTTTGTTCTTAGAAAGAAATCCTAATTACGAGTTGATTGATATTAAAGGTGTCTCTCATTTAACTAAAAGCTATCATGATAAACAATTACAAATTTATCCTCATCAATATCAGACCGATGGATTTTTTATCAGTTGCCTAAGAAGAAAAGCGTGAATAGAAGCGTAAGGGAGTGTAACCAATGCAAATAGAATTTCAAACAAATGTTGGACGTAAACGTAAAAGTAACCAAGATACCGTAGGGGTTTTTACAAATCAAGCTGGTATCGTACTAGCACTTGTTGCAGATGGAATGGGGGGACATCTCGCTGGAGATAAAGCGAGTCAAATCGCTGTCGCTGGAATAGGGGAAGTTTGGCAGGCAACTCATCTAGTAAATTTAGAAGAAATTGCACGCTGGTTAACTGAAAAAATCCAAGAGGAAAATGATGTGATTTATGCAGAGGGAAATCGCAATCCTGAGATGTTTGGAATGGGAACAACGATTGTAGCTGCTGCGTTTGTTGCCCACCAAATGCTTTTGGCACATGTGGGTGATAGTCGTGCGTATTTGGTTAAAGATAATCGTATTAAACAGTTAACAGATGATCATTCATTAGTGAATGAATTAGTGAAAACAGGGGAAATTACAACTGAGATGGCTGAAAACCATCCGAAAAAAAATATATTAATCCGTTCAGTGGGTGTCCCAGGTCAAATAAGTATCGATCGTACGATTATTGATTTATCAATAAATGATTATGTTTTATTGTGTTCAGATGGATTAACCAATATGTTGTCAGATGTTCATATTGGTCAGATTATCAATTCCGAACGACCGTTATTCGACAAAGTCACACAATTAATTGAAGATGCAAATTTAGCTGGAGGTACAGATAATATTACTGTTTTGTTGATTAAGTTAACGAAAGATAGAGAGGGGGGAATGATGGATGATCGGAGTGGGGAGTAAAATTGGTGAACGTTATGAAGTGATTGGAAATATTGGTAGCGGGGGAATGGCTAATGTATATTTAGCTCAAGATTTAATCCTTAATCGTGAGGTAGCGATTAAGGTCTTGCGCTTTGACTTTCAAGATGATCAAGATGCGATCCGTCGTTTTCAAAGAGAAGCATTAGCAGCAACTGAAATGGTTCATCCAAATATCGTAACTGTTTATGATGTGGGTGAAGAAAATGGCATGCAATATATTGTGATGGAATATGTCAAAGGAACGGATTTAAAAAAATACATCCGTGACCATTCGCCGATTCCGTTGGAAACGGTTGTTAATATTATGGAGCAGGTACTGGCTGCGATTTCAGTGGCACATCAACACCGTATTATTCACCGTGATTTAAAGCCACAAAATATTTTGGTGGATGAGGATGGGACGGTAAAGATTACGGATTTTGGGATTGCCATTGCTTTGTCAGAAACATCGATTACGCAAACCAATACGTTGTTGGGATCTGTCCATTACTTATCACCTGAACAAGCACGTGGAGGAATGGCTACACGTCAATCGGATATCTATGCACTAGGAATAATTTTATATGAATTATTAACAGGTGTGGTTCCTTTTGAAGGTGAATCGGCAGTGTCTATTGCTTTAAAACATTTTCAAAATGATATGCCTTCTGTCCGTCGAATTAATCCGAATATTCCACAATCCTTGGAGAATGTTATTCTTCATGCGACAGCAAAAGAGGTCGCTGATCGCTATCAAACGGTCGAAGAAATGTATGCTGATTTGAGAACTTGTCTAGATCCGGGTCGAGCAAATGAGGCTCGATTTGAACCGACCGTTATGTTAGATGAAACGAAACGTTTAAATCCGATTCCGGACGATTATTATCAAGCGGATATGGCATCTCCTGAATCTTCTTTAGATTTAATGGAGGAAGAGGACGAAGACGAGGACGAGGAGCACAAAAAACCGAAAAGCAAGAAAAAATTAATTGCGATTGCAGCTGTTGTTTTGATTGTTATTGTTGGTGCATTGTATGCTCTTGGTGTTGGCAAGGGAGAAGTTGTAATACCTGAAGATATTAAAGGTAAAACTCCTTTTGAAGCAGCTGAAATTTTAAAAGGTAAAAAAATAAAGATAGATAGTAAAGTTGAAGAAATAGCTGACGACTCTATTGAAAAAGGCAGAATTGTTAAAACAAGTCCACCTATCGGAACAAAAGTGAAAGAAAATGGTTCGATTAAACTTTATGTGAGCTCAGGTAGCAAGTCGCAGGTAATGAAAGACTATACTGACATGGATGTGACCGATGCTAAAGATGATTTACTCAGCAAGGGTTTTTTAGATGAGAACATTGAAGTGGTTAAACAATTTTCTGATTCAATCACTGAAAATAATGTCATCAAGCAAACGCCAAAATCTGGTCGTAAAGTATTAGCTGAGGAAACAAAAGTAACGTTAACGATAAGTAAAGGTGGTAAAGCTTTTCGTTTAGAAAATATGTATGGTTATTCACGTAATCGGGCCATGAGTTATTTAGACAGTGTTGGCTTGGTTTATCGTGAAGGAAGTGCTGAATATAGTAATAGCGTAGCTGCTGGTCAAGTTCTTTATACCGTTCCAAGTGGCGGGACAGAAATATCTAAAGGAACCGACGTCACGGTGGTGTTATCAGCAGGTAAGGATCCAAGCACGATACCATCTTCAAGCAGTTCGGTTTCATCTGCTTCAAGTGAAGAAGAAACAAGTGAAACAAGTACAGCGAGCGAAACTGAAACAACAGATGCACAAGAAAATGAAAAACCGAAAGAAGAAATAAAAGAGTAAGCTATCTTAAAATAAAAAAAGATTTATTCGTTTTTTTAAATGAATAAATTTTTTTTGTTTTAATAAGGAAAGTGAGTCTTAGCAAAAGTCTAAAATATGATACAATAAAAGAGTGTATTTTCAATTAAAAAGAACAGGAGGCAGTGTATGTGGCAAGGACAGATTATTAAAGCGCTAAGTGGTTTTTATTACATCGATTATAAAGGCAGTATTTATCAAACACGTGCACGAGGCAATTTTAGAAATAGAAAGATAACGCCTCTTGTAGGTGATTTTGTTGCGTTTGAGAGTACGAACAAAACAGATGGCTATGTTTTAGAAATGTTACCACGTAAAAATGAATTGATTCGCCCTGCGGTAGCTAATATTGATTTAGGTGTGGTGGTTACTAGTTGTGTTGAACCGCTCTTTTCTTTCAACTTACTCGATCGTTTTTTAGTTACATTAGAATCAAAAAAAATAAAACCAGTGATCTATATTACAAAATTGGATTTAGCATCAGCTGAAGTGATAGAAAAAATGGAAAAGATGCGAAGCTATTATGAAAAAATAGGTTATCCTGTTTATTTTTCAAATGAAGAAGGTTCAGAAAAAATACGACGTCTTTTTAAAAATCAACTCACCGTTTTTATGGGACAGTCTGGAGCAGGGAAATCAACCCTTTTAAATGAAATCTTGCCAGAACTTGACTTAGAAGTAGGCGTGATTTCAAATGCTTTGGGACGAGGAAAGCATACGACGCGTCATGTTGAATTACTGACAATTGATGGTGGCTTAGTTGCAGATACTCCAGGGTTTAGCTCGATTGAATTTTTAGAGATGTCGGTGGAAGAACTACCCAAGCAATTTCCAGAATTCGTAAGGGCTGCTGAACACTGTAAATTTAGAGAATGTCAACACCGTAAAGAGCCTAAGTGTCAAGTGAAAGAAGAGGTTTCAACGGGTGAAATATTGGCTAATCGATACGATAATTATCTTCAGTTTTATGAAGAAATATCTAATCGGAAACCAATGTATAATAAAAAAAATAAGTGAGGTAAGAAAAAATGGTAAAAATAGCTCCTTCAATTTTAAGTGCTGATTTTGCAAATTTAGCTCGTGATATCCAATTAGTTGAGAAAAGTGGTGCTGATTATTTACATATTGATGTGATGGATGGCCAGTTTGTCCCGAATATTACCTTTGGACCAAGCATGGTTTCAGCAATTCGCCCAGTGACGGAATTAGTTTTAGATGTCCACTTAATGATCGAGGAACCAGAACGTTTTATTTCAGATTTTATTGAAGCGGGATCTGATATCATAACCATTCATGTTGAAAGTACTCAGCATATCCATCGTGCGTTACAATTGATTAACCAAGGTGGTGCTAAGGCTGGAATTGTGATTAATCCAGGAACACCAGTAACTCATATTGAATCGGTATTGGAATTGGTTGATTTAGTGTTAGTGATGACTGTAAATCCAGGATTTGGTGGTCAAAAATTTATCCCAAGTTGTTTGAAAAAAGTGGAAGAATTAGTAAAATTAAGAGAAATAAATGGGGACACGTTTGAAATTGAAATCGATGGTGGCGTTGATGATCAAACTGCGGTAGCTTGCGTAGCTGCGGGTGCTGATGTTTTAGTCGCAGGTTCTTATGTTTATAATTCGACCAATGTTGCTGAACGAATAGAAAAATTAAAAAAGGCAGCAGCTAATGGTTGATCGAGTCGTTATTATTGCAGGGGGAAATCCGGAATTATGGCCGGATTTGACCAGCTATCAATCGTCAAAAACGGTTTGGATTGGTGTAGATCGTGGTTGTTACTATGGGTTGTCAGCTAAGCTACCTTTGACCTATGCCGTTGGTGATTTTGATTCCGTATCAGCTAGTGAATGGGAATTTATATCAGAACGCATTAAAGATGCGGAGAAATATTTACCTGAAAAAGATAAAACGGATACACAATTAGGATTAGAATTAGCGATTGAACGATATCCTGAAGCGCAAGAGTATCTCTTAATTGGCGTAACAGGAGGCAGATTAGATCATTTTTTAGCTAATTTATGGTTACCTTTTCAAGAAGAAATACAGTCTAATTTAGAAAAAATTGTGTTGCAAGATTGCCAAAATACAATAACGTATTTTAAAAAAGGCGAGTATACAATAAAAAAAGAAAAAGATAAAAAATATCTTGCTTTTGTTTGTTTAACTCCCGTTACTGGGTTAACACTTTATGATGCTAAATATCATCTTGATGATGTGAAAAATGAATTACCTGTTTCTTGGGCCAGTAATGAATTTATTGGTGAAACAAGTCGTTTTTCATTTGATACTGGCTACATGTGTGTGATTCAATCAAAAGATTAGAAAAGCAGTGGTAATTGCTAAGGAGGTCAGTTGATGAAAAAAATGAATTGGAAACGATTAATTAGTTTAGGGCTCTTAAGTGGATATTTTCTGTTTCTTCCAAGTGTTATCCAAGCAGAAGAAGCTGAATCAGAGAACACAACGATACAAAGTGAAGAAGTCAGTTCAACGCTTATCACGACGAGTCAAGAAGTTGGAAAGACAGGAACAATGGTAACGACCGATGAGACAACGAGTCTTCCGAGTTCAACGGTTGAAGAAAAAAAGATATTAGTGAGTTAGAAGCCGCTTTCGTCACTATCACAACTAAAAATCCGGAAATTTGGAAAGATGCTGAAGGAGGGGAGCTTTTAAATTCTTCAATTGATTTTTATTATGGAACTTATCAAGCGAAAGAAAAGTTAGTTTTAACGGATGGTCGTGTTTTATACTCCCTTTATGATTCTAAAAACGAATGCTTAGGTTACGTGGATGAAACTGACGTGACACGTTCAACAGAACAAGGGTTGTGGCAACGAACGAATCAATATTTAGAGATTGGTCATTCTGAAGGTGTGATTTATAATCAAATAGGTCAGAATGTGCGTAAAAAAACCGAAGAGGTACTTTATCAAGTGTATCATGCGACAGGATATTATCGTCATTTTGATGGTCATATCTATTACTCTCTTTATGATGCTAGTGGGGTATGGCAAGGGTACGTTGCTGAGGAATTAGTGAATCACGTTTCATCTACACAGGGGCGTTGGCACTCAGAAAATTTGACAGTTAAGGTAACTAGTAGAAATTATGATGTGTATCGTAATTTTGATTGGCAGAAAAAAGCCTCGGGTTCATCAGTTTTAGGTAAAATTTTTAATGTTAGAGGGTTTTATAAACCAACGGATGGTCAAACGTATTATTCAATTTATGATAATCAAGGGCATTGGCAAGGATATTTAGATGCCCGTGCGGTGACTGAAACGACCGAAGGACAAGGTCCTTGGCGTGCGAAAAAAGCGTATATTAGTATTGTGAATACAGAAGCTAAGTTGTATCAAGGGTTTGATTGGAAGGTCCGTCAACAGGCATCACAAATAGAAAATGAAACGTTAATGGTGAATGGTTATTATCAACACATCAATGGCCAAACCTACTACTCTATTTACAACGAAGCAGGAGCGTGGCAAGGCTATCTGGATAAGAAGGAGACGAAAGAGCTACCACCTCAAGGTAAATACTATTCAGATAAACAAACGGTCATGGTGCGTAATGACTCAGTATCACTGTGGCGAAATTTTAATTGGCAATTAAAAACAAAAGGTAGTCAATTACGAAATGAAAGATTAGAAGTGAGAGGCTATTATCAGCATATCAATGGTTCGAAGTATTATACTGTTTATGATCGAAAAGGGATGTGGCAAGGCTATGTCAATGCGACTAATGTAAAAAAAGCTAATGAAGAAGGTCCGTGGCTAACTAAAAAAGCCTATATCAAACTGAAACGTTCAGAAGCACAATTTTATCGTGGGTTTGATTGGACGATTAAACAAACGGCTCAAAATTTGATGGGTCAAGAGTTAGTAGTGAATGGTTATTATCAACATATCAATGGGCATAATTATTATTCGGTATACGATAAAAATAAGGTGTGGCAAGGTTATCTGAATGCAGCTGATGCAATACTAACCAGTGGTCAAGGTCCGTACCATGCAACCAATCAATATGTGACGATTACTAAGGGTGGTTATAAGATTTGGCAAAACTTTGATTGGAAAGAAAAAAATACGACAAACAAAGTTTTAGAAACGACCTATCAGGTCAAAGGTTATTATGATCATATCAATGGTGAACGATACTATTCACTTTATGATGGTAAGGGAAACTGGCAAGGTTATCTGAACGCTACGGGTGCGACCGTGGCTAGTGGCCCCCAAGGAACGTGGTTGAGTGATTATCGTCAAGTGACCGTTAATAAACGAGGGTATACTTTTTATCAAGGATTCGATTGGCAAGTGAGAGGAACTTCTGATAATAAGGTGAATCAAACCTTCCAATTACGAGGACGTTATCATCATTTGAATGGCTCTGTTTATTATTCACTCTATGATGGTAAAGGAAATTGGCAAGGGTATGTTAATTCAGGTGCAACGGCACCTACGCGAAGTGTTTCTAGCTTTATGGGAGTTTCGCGCGCGAATTTAGTTCAAGATTTAAAAAATCATGAACATGACCGTTTTTACATAGGAACACCTTATAAGAGTTTAACAACTTCAGTTAATCCGAATAGCAGTCAATTTATGAGTCCTAATGGAGCACCTAATTATTTTGGTCCAGGATTTAATTGTACCGGGTTTGTCGCTTATGTCGTTAGAAAAGCAGGTGGAGATCTGAATAGAATTACTCAGACTGCGAATGCTTATGGTGGCGTTACGAATGTTTATAATTGGCGCGATGCGTTAAAAACGCATACGAATTATAAAACGTATTCTTCGGTGAATGCTTTATTATCAAGTGGGCAAGCTAAAAAAGGCGATTTAATTTATTTTGAACCTGATTATAGCAAACCCGTTTATGATGGTCATATTGGAGTTTTCTGGGGAAATACAGGGCGTGAGAATAAAATTTATCATACGGTTTATCCGTCAACGAAGATTAGTCAATTATATGCTTACTATGGCTATTCTAAAGTTTACTTATTTTCATTAGATTAAATGATATTAAACAAATGACAAAGGAAAACTAAAAAGAGGTAAAACCGAATTTTTTCGGTTTTACCTCTTTTTCTTTGAAAAAAATTGAGTATAAAAAAAACCAACGCACAAATATAAGTTGTAAGTTAGTTTGATTTATTATTTAATTAAACGCGCTCAACTTTTCCAGATTTCAAAGCACGAGCAGAAACCCAAACTTTTTTAGGCTTTCCGTCAACTAAAATACGGACTTTTTGCAAGTTTGCTTTCCAAGTACGTTTAGATGCGTTCATTGCGTGTGAGCGATTGTTTCCTGATCTTGCTTTACGCCCAGTTATATAACATTCTTTTGCCATGATATTCCCTCCTTTGCTTTGAATAAATCATCTGATTTTCTGTAATCATACCAGATTAATTTAACACATCACGAAAAAAAAAGCAAGGGAAAAATGAAAAGAGTCAGAAAGATAATCTTTAGAATGGGGAGGAAACAATTTTTCTTTTATATTAAAGTGGTGTATGATAAACTTAAGAATGATAATGGATGATACTGACTTTAAGGAGGTAAAAAAATGGCTGTAACAATTAAAACACAAGCAGGAACCATTGAGATTTCAAATGAGGTTATTGCAACCGTAGTAGGTGGAGCTGCAACAGACATCTATGGCATTATCGGTATGGCAAGTAAAAATCAAATTAAAGACAATTTAAATGACATTTTGCGTAAGGAAAATTATTCTCGTGGTGTTGTCGTGAGACAAGAAGAAGAGGGTGTCGCCGTAGATGTTTATATTATTGTAAGCTATGGGACAAAAATTTCAGAAGTAAGTCGTAATGTCCAAGAAAAAGTAAAATATAACTTAGAGACAATGCTTGGCGTGGTGGCTAACTCTGTTAATATCTTTATCCAAGGAGTTCGGGTACAACCAGAATAAAAGAGACGAGAAACAAGGAGGAACTTTTTAGTGGAAGTAAAAGCAATTAACGGAGGGCAGTTTCAAGCGATGGTTCAAGCAGGAACCAATCGTTTGAATCAAAATGCTGAATTTGTCAATTCATTGAATGTCTTTCCTGTGCCAGATGGCGATACAGGAACAAATATGGATTTGTCAATGACAAGTGGTGCCAAAGCCGTCAGAGAAGCAACAACGCAACACGTCGGTGAATTAGCCGGTATTTTATCTAAAGGTTTATTGATGGGAGCTCGCGGAAATTCGGGAGTGATCCTTTCACAAATTTTTCGTGGTTTTTCAAAAAATATTGTCGCTGAAGAAACGCTATCTGCTCAAAACTTAGCAGATGCTTTTAAAAATGGTGTGGAGACTGCTTATAAAGCGGTAATGAAGCCTGTTGAAGGAACTATTTTGACTGTTTCTCGTGGAGCTGCAATTGCTGCAGAGAAAAAAGCGAAAGAAACAGAGGATTGTATTGAAGTATTAGAAGCGGCTTTAAATGGTGCAAACAAAGCACTAGCTAAAACACCTGATCTGTTACCAGTACTGAAAGAAGTTGGTGTTGTCGATAGTGGTGGTCAAGGTTTAGTTTATATTTACGAAGGTTTTTATGAATCACTATCTGGTAAAGTCGTTGAAAGTGAAGTACACCAACCATCAATTGCACAAATGGATGAAATGGTGAATGCAGAGCATCATCGTAGTGTTCAAAGTCAGTTAGCGACAGAAGATATCACTTTTGGTTATTGTACTGAAATTATGGTTCGTATAGGTGAAGGTCCAACGGTTGATAGTGAATTTGATTATGACGTATTTCGTAATTACTTAGATGGCATTGGTGACTCATTATTAGTTGTTGCTGATGAAGAAATCATTAAAGTCCATGTTCATACAGAACGACCAGGAGAAGTTATGAATTATGGTCAAAAATTTGGGGCTTTAATTAAAGTCAAAGTTGATAACATGCGTTTACAACATGAAACGATTTTAGGTCATGATCATCAAGCAGTCGTACCAAGCCAACCGAAAGAAAAAGTGCCTTATGGTGTGATTTCAGTAGCGGCAGGCCAAGGTGTTCAAAACTTGTTCAAGAGTATGGGGGCTAACTACGTGATTAGTGGTGGCCAAACAATGAATCCAAGTACAGAGGATATTGTTAAGGCGATTGAGGCTGTGAATGCTGAAAAAGTTATCATTTTACCAAACAATAAAAATATTTTCATGGCAGCTGATCAAGCAGCTGAGGTTAGTGATGTCCCTGCGATTGTGATTCCGACTAAAACTGTTTCACAAGGAATGACGGCATTGTTAGGCTTCAATGATCAAGCGACTTTAGAAGAGAATAAAGAAAGCATGATGGATATGATTGCTGATGTTGTTAGTGGTCAAGTAACGACAGCGGTAAGAGATACTTCGATTGATGGTATTGAAATACATAAAGATGAGTTTATTGGGATGGTAGAAGGAAAGATTATTGTTTCAAAACCCTCTTGCTTAGATGCATCGATTGCTATTTTAGAAAAAATGATTCAAGAAGATACTGAAATTGTGACGATTCTCATTGGTGAAGATGGTTCCAAAGAAGAAGCAAGTCAATTTGAAGCTATTTTACTTGAATGGAATGACGAATTAGAAGTTGAAATCCATCAAGGAGACCAACCCGTTTATCCTTATTTATTCGCAACTGAATAATTAAGGGATTTATAAATAAAGAAAGAGTGGCCTGTAATAAAACGATGGCGTTTTATTATGGGCCTTTTTAAAATAGGCAGGCTGAAAAAGGAAAAGGAGTGGTTTGATTGTATCCAATCGAACAACCGGTTTCGGTATTAAAAGGGGTCGGGCCGAAACGAGTTGACGTTTTAAATGGATTAGGCATTAAAACAATAAGTGATTTATTAACCTATTATCCTTTTCGCTATGACGATATTAGTGAAAAAAATCTGATGGAGATTAATGATCAAGAAAAAGTTGTTTTAAAGGGTTTTCCATTATCAGAAGCCATCGTCAATTATTATGGCTTTAAAAAAAATCGTCTCACCTTTCGAATGATGGTTGATCAAGCGGTGGTGAGTGTGACGTTTTTTAATCAAGCTTTTTTAAAAGATAAAATAAAGACATCGGAAGAATTAGCAATTTATGGTAAATGGGATGCTAAACGAAAAGCATTAACAGGTTTAAAAATTATCGCAACAAGCGAAGGAGAACAAGACTTTTCTCCAATTTATCATGTCAATAAACAAATACGGCAGACCACATTAGTTGATTTAATCCGGCAAGCTTGGGAACTTTATGGTCAGGAATTTTCAGAAACACTTCCGGATTGGTTACTCACAAAATATCGTTTAATGCCCCTAAGACAGGCCGTTAAAGCGATGCATTTTCCAGCTTCGGTCGAAGAGAGTCGTTTAGCTCGCCGTCGAATAGCCTTTGAAGAGTTTTTTATTTTTCAAATGAAAATGATTGAGTTGAAACGTTCTGAACAAAAAGAAGAGGTTGGTTTAGCGATTAATTATGATTTGGTTCAACTTAAACAGTTTATCAAAACACTCCCCTTTGAATTAACAAAGGCTCAAAAAAAAGTGGTGAATGAAATTTGTGCGGATTTAAAAAGTCCTAAACACATGCACCGTTTGCTTCAAGGAGATGTTGGGAGTGGGAAGACGATTGTTGCAGCCATCGCCTTGTATGCGGCAGTAACGGCAGGTTTTCAAGGAGCTTTGATGGTACCTACAGAAATCTTAGCTGAACAGCATCTGGAAAGCTTTCAAACGCTCTTTGAACCATTTGATGTCAAAGTTGCTTTATTGACAAGTTCGATTAAAACGGTAGCAAAACGCCAGATTTTAGCTGACTTAGCAACTGGAGAGTTACAGATAATTGTTGGAACCCATTCGCTTATTCAAGAAGATGTTCATTTTCATAAATTAGGTTTCGTGATTACGGACGAGCAACACCGTTTTGGTGTGAACCAACGTAAAATTCTACGAGAAAAAGGTATGAATCCGGATGTTCTCTTCATGACAGCTACCCCAATACCACGAACGTTAGCGATTACGGCATATGGTGAAATGGATGTCTCTGTGATTGATGAGTTACCAAGTGGGCGGATTCCGATTGAAACGATGTGGATTTTACCTAAACAAGTGGATCAAGTTTTAATAAAATTACAAGGATTAATGCGCCAAGGCCAGCAAGTTTATGTGATTTGTCCTTTAATAGAAGAATCAGAAACATTAGCCGTTAAGAATGCGACAGAAATCTATGAACATTTAAGTGCTTTTTTTGCTCCAGAATTTGCTGTTGGGTTGCTCCATGGTAAAATGAAAGCACAAGAGAAAGAACAAGTGATGACCGCTTTTAAAGAAAATAAAATTCAAGCCTTAGTTTCAACTACTGTTATTGAAGTTGGGGTTAATGTTCCCAATGCAACGGCGATGATGATTATGGATGCTGATCGTTTCGGTCTAGCGCAATTACATCAGTTACGCGGACGTGTAGGTCGTGGTAGTCTAGCATCTTATTGTATTTTAGTCGCTAATCCTAAAAGTGAGCAGGGGAAAGAGCGAATGAAAATAATGACAGAGACGACAGATGGGTTTAAACTAAGTGAGAAAGATTTAGAGATGCGTGGTCCAGGTGATTTCTTCGGAGCTAAGCAGTCAGGATTACCAGAATTTAAAGTGGCTGATATGATGGCTGATAGTCAAATGCTTGAAATAGCTAGAATAGAAGCTATTTTATTGTGGAGTCAATCGGGGTGGGAAACGTTAGAAGAAAACAAGCCACTACTAGAGGTTTTAAAGCAAGATAAAAAGCAGATGGATTATTTTGATTGAGTGCGTTAGAATAGAAACAGTTTTTTGAAAATGAAAGTGAGGAATAGAAATGAAAATAGCTGTAGATGCTATGGGCGGCGATAATGCACCAAGAGCAATGGTTGAAGGTGTGATGTTAGCTAAACAAGACTTTCCTGAAATTGAATTTATATTATATGGTAAAGAAACAGAAATTAAAAAATATATGACGGATGCAAAGAACGTCACGATTGTTCATACGGATGAAAAAATTACGGGTGATGATGAACCAGTTCGCTCGATTCGTCGTAAAAAACAGGCTTCAATGGTTTTAGCAGCTCAAGCAGTAAAAAAGGGCGAAGCGGATGCGGTGTTTTCTGCTGGGAATACTGGTGCTCTCTTAGCAGCAGGTCTCCTAATAGTCGGGCGTATTAAAAAAATTGAACGACCAGGCTTGATGTCGACGTTACCGACCTTTAATGAAACAGGCCAAACGGGTTTTGATTTTATTGATATGGGAGCGAATGCGGATAATAAACCAGAACATTTGGTAACGTATGCTGTTTTAGCAAGTTATTATGCTAAAAATGTCCGTCAAGTGAAAGAGCCGCGTGTTGCTCTGTTAAATAATGGATCAGAAGAAAGTAAAGGAAGCGAATTAACGAAAGAAGCCTTTAAACGCTTAGCAACAGAACCAAGTATTCATTTTATTGGAAATGTTGAAGCTCGTGATTTATTTAATGGTGTCGCTGATGTTGTTGTTACGGATGGCTTCACAGGTAATGCTGTCTTAAAATCAATTGAAGGTACAGCGGGAGCTTTGATGTCACAATTAAAGCAAAGTATTTTAAGTAGTGGTATTAAAGGTAAATTAGGCGCTGTTTTTATGAAAGACAGTTTAAAAGAGTTAAAAGAGAAGATGGATTATTCAAATCATGGAGGCGCAGTCCTTTTTGGCTTGAGAGCACCTGTAGTTAAAACGCATGGGTCGGCTGAAAAAGAGGCAGTCAGAGCGACCATTCGTCAAATCCATACGATGCTTGAAACGAATGTGGTTGGGGATTTAACAGATTATCTTGAGAAAAATGAAACGTCTGAAGAATAAGAGAGTAAAAAAAGATAGACAAATCTTATGAAAATCAGTAAAATTATAAATATATATGAAATGGTGAAACGTTTTATTTGAAATGGAGGTGCTTATTTTGACACGTGAAGAGGCATTTGAAACAATTAAAGAAATCGTATTAGGACGATTTGAAATTGAAGAAGATAAAGTGACGGAAACAATTAGAATAAAAGAAGATTTAGAAGCTGATTCGATTGCGATTATGGAATTTGTTTTAGAATTAGAAGACGCGTTTGATTCTGAAATTTCAGATGAAGATGCAGAAAAAATTGAAACAATTGGAGCTGCAGTTGATTATGTAATGGCTCATCAATAGTTGAAAGCGGATCGAGAGGATGCTCAAAGTGAGTGTCCTTATTTTTTTTACAAAAGTTTAATGAGAGCATTCTAATAATGCTGTTTTTTTATTTATACATTTAGTGAAAAATGATAAAAAAGATAGAGTCAGAGCGTAACGTTGGTACATTAGGGTTATCTGTTGTTTTAAGTGGAGGTTTAAAAAACGTTAATGGAATTTCAATGTGAAATAACAAATAATTATCATGCTAAATTCATTTTAATAGTGGGTCAACTATTGCGTAATTCTAATTTTTCTAATATAATTATAAGATATATTATAGATATATTGAATGATGAATATAAAAAAAATATGAAGTGTCTGTAAAAAATAAAAAATAAATCAGTATGGGATTAGAAAAGAAAGGAGAATTCGATTGTTTGATGACAAAAAATTGCTAGAAGTAAGAGACCTCCACACAGGTTTTCGTATTAAAGATAATTATTACGATGCGGTCGATGATGTGTCTATTACTTTAGATAAAAATGAAATATTGGCGATTGTTGGTGAATCGGGCTGTGGTAAAAGTACCTTGGCCATGACAATCATGGGGTTACAAGATCCAATTAACACTAAAATCACTGGAGATATTATTTACAATGATTTAAATTTAGTAGGCTTATCTGAAACGCTTTACAATAAAATACGAGGAAATGATATCGGGATGATTTTCCAAGATCCATTGTCAGCGTTAAATCCACTGATGAAAATAGGAGATCAAATTGCCGAAGCCCTCTTTTATCACACAGAAATGTCTGAATCAGAGCGAAACAAACGAGCAGTTGATCTATTGGATCAAGTTGGAATTGTTAACCCAGAACGGGTAGCTAAACAGTTTCCTCATGAGTTATCAGGAGGAATGCGTCAACGTGTCATCATTGCAATTGCGATTTCTTGTAAACCGCCCATCATTATTGCAGATGAGCCGACAACGGCTTTAGATGTGACTATTCAAGCACAGATATTAGATTTGTTGAATGAGTTACAAAAAGAAACAGAAGCAGGGATTATTCTAATCACCCATGATTTAGGTGTGGTTGCAGAAACAGCAGACCGAGTGGCAGTTATGTATGGTGGACAAATCGTCGAAGAAGCAACGGTTGAAGAATTATTCAATAATCCTCAACATCCTTACACGCGTTCATTGCTTAACTCTATTCCACAGGAAGATGCGCATGATTCAGAGCTACATGTTATTGAGGGGGTTGTTCCTTCACTTAAAAATATGAAACGAACAGGTTGTCGTTTTGCAGAACGGATCCCATGGATTACTGAAGATCAACATGAGGAAAATCCAAAACTACATGAAGTTGCACCTGGTCATTTGGTTCGTTGTACATGCTATAAGCATTTTCATTTTAGAGAAGAAGGAGAAGCGTAAATGGGATTAATAGAAATTAAAGACTTAAAAGTACACTATCCTATTCGTGGAGGTTTCTTCAATAAGGTAGTAGACTATGTTTATGCAGTCGATGGTGTTAATTTTGAAATTCAAGCAGGAACAACATATGGCCTAGTAGGTGAATCGGGTTCAGGTAAATCAACGATTGGTAAAACAATTGTTGGTTTAGAAAAAGCAACATCTGGAGAAGTTGTTTTTGAAGGACGTAATGTAAATAAGCGTCGAGCTCGTAAGCAAATTGGCTACAATAAAGATGTTCAAATGATTTTCCAAGATTCAATGTCTAGTTTAAATCCTAAAAAACGTGTCCTGGATATTATCGCGGAACCGATTCGTAACTTTGAACGATTATCGGATCAAGAAGAAAAGAAAAAAGTCCAAGGGTTACTCGATATTGTTGGCATGCCAACAGATGCGTTGTATAAATATCCTCATGAGTTTTCGGGGGGACAGCGTCAGCGTTTAGGTGTAGCTCGAGCAGTTGCAACGAGTCCAAAACTAATTATTGCGGATGAGCCAGTTTCAGCATTGGATTTATCAGTCCAAGCTCAGGTCCTAAACTTTATGAAACATATTCAAGAAGAATATAATTTGAGTTATTTATTTATTTCTCATGATTTAGGTGTGGTTAAACACATGTGTGATAATATAGCGATTATGAATAAAGGCCGCTTTGTTGAAATTGGGACGAGGGAAGATATTTACAATAACCCACAGCATATCTATACGAAACGTCTACTGTCAGCTATTCCTAAGATTGATGTTAACAATCGTGAAAAGCACAAAGAAGAACGTCGTAAGGTCGATCAAGAATTTGAAAAATTATATCATCAGTTTTACGATGATAATGGTCGTGTTTATGATCTACAAACTATTAGTCCGACTCATCAAGCGGCAATTAAGCCTAATGAAAAAGGAGGAGAATAGTTATGTGGAAAACAATATTACGCCGAGTTCTTTTAATGATTCCGCAAATTATAGTGTTAAGTTTATTTATCTTTATTTTAGCGAAAGCGATGCCAGGGGATCCTTTTACAGGTATGATTAATCCAAATACAGATCCTGAGACGATTGAGAAAATGCGCCAAGCAGCTGGCTTAAATGATCCATGGTACGAACAGTATGTACGTTGGGTAACCAATGCTTTCCAAGGCGATTTTGGACAAAGTTTCTTATTTAAACTTCCAGTAACGGATATCATTGGACAACGTGTAGGTAATACAATTTGGTTATCTATTTTAACAGTTATTTTAACGTATGCGATTGCACTACCACTGGGTCTATTCTCAGGTCGTTATCAAAATTCATTATTTGATAAAAGTGTGGTTATCTATAACTTTGTTAGTTTCGCGATTCCAATTTTTATCTTTGCATTGTTAATGCTCTTTATTTTTGGTTATCGTTTAGCATGGTTTCCAACGACAGGTTCAGTTTCTAGTTCAGTAGAACCAGGGACCATTGGCTATGTCGGCAGTCGTTTTTATCACATGATTTTACCGGCAATTTCACAAGCACTTCTTGCGACAACTGTGACGGTTCAATATTTACGTAATGAAGTAATTGATGCAAAACAGCTTGATTTTGTCCGAACGGCTCGTGCTAAAGGTGTTCCAACCAATCGAGTATTTACTCGACATATCTTTAGAAACGCATCATTACCAATTGCCGCTCAATTAAGTTATGAAATTACAGCATTGATTAGTGGTTCTGTTGTTATTGAACAAACCTTTGCTTATCTTGGGATTGGTAAATTGTTCATCGATGCGATTAATGGTCGTGACTACTCCGTTATTACAGCTCTTGTTTTAATTTTAGGGATTGTAACGATTATGGGGAATCTTATCTCAGACATTGTCATGAGTATTGTTGATCCACGTATTCGTATTCAGTAAAACCTAAACTTAAAAGAAAGGAGAATAATAAATGAGTAAAGAAAAACAAAATCAACCAGAAGTAGTTAGTATTCCACCGACTGGTTTTAAGATGATTGCTAGAGAGTTTAAAAAAGATAAAGCAGCGATGTTTTCATTAATATTATTAGTGGTGTTGTTATTAGGTATTTTTATTACTGCTTTGCTTTTAGATAAAGAATCAGTGATGAAGGTCAGTATTTTAGATAAATATAATTCGCCAGGGAATGGTTGGTTATTGGGAGCAGATGAGGGTGGTCGAGATGTTTTCGGTCAGTTAATCATCGGTGCACGTAACTCAATTGTCATTGGGTTTTCAATTACCATTATTACCTCGATTATTGGTGTTGGGTTAGGAATTATAACGGGTTACTATGGTGGTATCATTGATGCAACCATTATGCGAATTGTCGATTTTATTATGATTTTACCAATCATGATGATTATTATCGTATTTGTAACGATTATTCCTAACTATAACGTGTTTAACTTTGTGATGATCATGAGTGCTTTTTATTGGGTAGCTAAAGCACGTCTCTTTAGAGGGAAAACATTATCAGAAGTTCGTCGTGACTATATTAGTGCTTCTAAAACATTAGGAACCAGTGATTTTAAAATTATGTTTGGTGAATTAATGCCAAACCTAAGCTCTTTAATTATCACTAACTTAACAATAAACTTTGCGGGAAACATCGGGATTGAGACAACCATGTCTTACTTAGGATTTGGTTTACCTCCAACAACGCCAAGTTTGGGAACGTTAATCGGATATGCATCCAATGGTGATGTACTATCTAATAAATTATGGATTTGGGCACCAGCGTCAATTCTTATTTTAGTATTGATGTTAAGTATAAATTATGTCGGCCAAGCATTTAAGCGTTCGGCAGATGCACGCCAACGTTTAGGCTAAAAAAAATAGGAGGATTGATTGAAGGATGAAGTATAAAAAACTAATGAGTGTAGTAGCACTCGGAGCCGTTGCAACAGTTGGATTAGCAGCTTGTGGCAACAAAGATAGTGGGAAAAAAGGTGGCAACGACAAGGAGACAGCAACAGAAGACATTAGTAAATTTCCAATTAAAGCTTCTAACGATAAGAAGTCAATTGAAGGCGGAACGCTTGATGTAGCTGTTGTTATGTCAACGCAATTCCCTGGATTATTCAGTGAAATTTTCTATGAAGATGAGAATGATAATCGTTTTATGGAACCATCTCATGAATCATTATTTATGGCTGATGACAACTTTGAAGTGAATGACAAAGGAGTAGCTAAACAAGATCTAGACGTAGATGGTAAAAAAGCTACGATTACTTTAATCAAAGATGCAAAATGGTCAGACGGTAAACCGGTTGTTGCAGATGATATTATTCAACCATACTTAATTGTTGGTAATAAAGATTATGCAGGTATTCGTTATGGTGAAAACTTCCGTAATATCGTAGGTATGGACGAGTATCATGAAGGCAAAGCGGATTCGATTTCAGGAATTAAAAAAATAGACGACAAAACAGTTGAAATTACGTTTAAAGAGATGAACCCAGGAATGACTCAAAATGGTGAAGAAATCTGGCGTTCAGCAGTACCAGCGCATATCTTTAAAGATATTCCGGTAAAAGGAATGGAATCAAGTGATGCTGTTCGTAAAAACATTGTGACATTTGGACCTTATAAGATGAATAAAATTACTCAAGGTGAGAGTGTTGAGTATGTTCCTAACGAACATTATTATGGTGAAAAACCAAAATTAGATAAATTAGTTTTAAAAGTAACACCTGATAAATCAGTAGTAGAAGGTTTGAAATCTAAAAATTATGATATGGTTATTGCAATGCCAACAGATAACTACCCGAACTACAAAGATGTTGAAGGCTATGAAATTTTAGGCCGTCAAGAATTATCTTATAGTTATATTGGTTTCCACATGGGTAAAATGGGCAAAGATAATCAAATTGAATACAACCCAGATTCAAAAATGGCAAATAAACCATTGCGTCAAGCGATGTCATATGCTGTAAATAATAAAACAGTGGCTGATAAATTCTACAATGGTTTACGTTCTGAAGGAACAACTTTAATTCCACCAGTATTTGCTAAGTTCCATGATAAAGACGTTAAAGGTTATTCAGAAGATTTAGATAAAGCAAATAAATTATTAGATGAAGCTGGCTATAAGAAAAAATCAGGCGAAGATTTCCGTCGTGATCCTAAAGGCGAAAAACTAGAAATTAAATTTGCTTCAATGTCAGGTGGCGATACGGCACAACCGTTAGCAGAATACTATATGAATCAATGGAAAGAGATTGGTTTAAATGTAACACTAACAACGGGTCGATTAATTGATCAAAATGCCTTCTATGATAAATTACAAAATGATGATCCAGAAGTAGATGTATACCAAGCGGTATGGGTTACAGGTTCTAATCCATCACCAACTGGACTTTATGGACCTAAAGCTCCCTTTAACTTTACACGTTTTGTGAGTGAAAAAAATACAGAACTACTAAAAAACATCGATTCTAAAGAATCATTTGATGCAGATTATCGTACAAAAGCATTCAAAGAATGGCAAGAATATGCTAAAGAAGAAGCTTTTGCAGTTCCAACACTTTACAGAAATGAAGTTCGTCCGATTAGTGACCGTGTCACAGGATTTGATTGGGCGTATGATACAGCAACTAACCCTTGGGCAGAAATTGGTGTATCTGCAGATTCAAGAAAATAAGTCTTAAATTAAGCTATCAATTTGGGTGACTCTACTCAAATTGATAGTTTTTGTTTTAAATCAGTGGAAAACAAAGTATAATAAAGAGAGTTCGTTTGAATGAAAGGATGAGAGCAAGTGACTCATGAACTACAACAATTAATAAAAGAAAAATATCAAATTGTCTTTAAAAATATCGACCTTTTAAAACAAGCTTTTACCCATTCATCCTATGTGAATGAGCATCGACATTTGGAATTATCAGATAATGAACGTTTAGAATTTTTAGGCGACGCAGTGTTAGAGTTGATTGTTTCAGAATATCTGTATCAACATAATACAAACCTACCTGAAGGAAAATTAACAAAACTTAGAGCAACAATTGTCTGTGAAGATAGTCTGGCAAGTTTTGCTAAGGAATGTGGTTTTGATCAATTTATTCGCTTAGGAAAAGGTGAAGAAAATTCAAACGGTCGCTCCCGTTCATCATTACTCTGTGACCTATTTGAATCTTTTTTAGGGGCATTGTATTTAGACCAAGGGGCAAATGCTGCCCGTGCGTTTATTAATCAAGTGATTATTCCAAAAATTGAAGCAGGTGCTTTTTCACATGAGATGGATCACAAAACAGCTTTGCAAGAAGTGCTCCAAAAAAATGGTGATATTGTCATTTCTTATGAGTTAGTGAAAGAAGAAGGTCCCGCTCATGAGCGTATTTTTTATGTTGAAGTG
The DNA here is from genome assembly GCF_052102835.1 of Vagococcus sp. Lineage (NCBI taxonomy): Bacteria > Bacillati > Bacillota > Bacilli > Lactobacillales > Enterococcaceae > Vagococcus > Vagococcus sp. The sequence goes on along the minus strand of NZ_JBQEIL010000001.1, from coordinate 344,967 downwards.
AGTGCGGATCAACAAGTTTTAGGAACGGGTTCTGGTAAATCTAAAAAAAATGCAGAACAAAAAGCAGCACAAGTTGCTTTGGTAAATTTAAATCAAAAAAAGAAGGTTGTAGATAGAAAGGAGACTTAAATTTCGTGTATTTAAAACGCATAGAAATTGCAGGGTTTAAGTCTTTTGCTGATCGGACAGTAATTGAATTTAATCAGGGATTGACGGCTGTCGTTGGTCCAAATGGTAGTGGGAAAAGTAATATTATTGAAGCCATTCGTTGGGTTTTAGGAGAGCAGTCAGCTAAAAATTTACGTGGAGGAAAGATGCCAGACGTGATTTTTGCTGGCTCTTCTTCACGTTCACCCTTAAATATTGCAGAGGTAACAATGGTTTTGGATAATGAGGATCAATTTTTACCAATTGATTTTAATGAAGTGAGTATCAAAAGACGGTTATCTCGTTCAGGAGATAGTGATTTTTTTATTAATCAATCGGCTTGTCGCTTGAAAGATATTATTCAATTATTTATGGATTCTGGTTTGGGGAAAGAATCGTTTTCGATTATTTCTCAAGGAAAAGTAGAGTCGATTTTTAATAGCAAGCCTGAAGAGCGTCGTGGTATTTTTGAAGAAGCCGCAGGTGTTTTAAAATATAAGACGAAAAAGAAAGAAGCCGAACGTCGTTTATTTGAAACAGAAGATAATTTAAATCGTCTGCAAGATATTATTTTAGAGTTAGAGGGCCAATTAACTCCTTTAAAAGCACAAAGTGACGTCGCGCAAAAATATCTTAATTTAAAAGAGCAGTTAACCACGGTTGATGTAGGGGTAACCGTAGAAGAAATTAAACGGTTTAAGAGTGTTTGGGAAGAGCAGAACACATCGTTATTTAAAGTGAATCAAGAAATAACAAAACTCCAAAACGAAGCGGAATGTCTTGAACTAGAGGCGAAACAATTAAAGGAAAAAAGAGAGCAGTTGAATGAACAAGTTGATGAAGAGCAAACGCGATTGCTTGCCTTAACGACAGATTATGAACAATTAGAAGGTCAAAAAAAGGTATATGATGAACGTCAAAAACATTCGAGTGCAACAAAAGAGCAACATGAAGAAACGTTATTCCGATTAGAAGAGACGATTGCTCAATTAACTGGAGAGATAAAAGAAAGCCGTCATGAACAGCATGAAAAATTGACGATGATTAAAGCGTTAGAAAAACGCTTGGCTCAATTAGAATTTGAATTATCAAAAGTTAGTCGTTCTGTTAAAGAGCAAATGGATGACTTGAGAAGTGACTATGTTGAAGTCATGCAACAGCAATCAAATATCAACAATGATTTACGCTATTTAAATCGTCAATATGAGCAAGAATTAGCACGTAATCAAAAAGACGTTCAACAGCTAGATGCGATTGTTAGTTTAGAAGAAACGAGTGCAAAGGAACAAACGAAACTAGTGAAAGAACAAGAACAGTTATCGTTAGAGCTGGAAGAATTATTAGTTGTTTATCAAAAAAATCAACATTTGATGCAGGAAGTGGAGCAACAAGCTCAAATAACGGAACGACAAATGTATGAGGCTTTAAAAATTTTGCAACAAGCGCAAGCTCGTGAGAAAAGTTTAAAAGAAGTTCAAGAGAATTACGCTCATTTTTATCAAGGAGTTCGTGCAATTTTAAAAGCACGCGAGCAATTTGAAGGCATCGTAGGTGCTGTTGCTGAAGTGATCGCCGTTCCTAAAGATTTAAGTACAGCCATTGAAATAGCTTTAGGTGGGGCAGCACAATCGATTATTGTTGAAAATGAAACAACTGCTCGTTCGGCGATTACATATTTGACACAAAAAAGGGCCGGCCGTGCGACTTTCTTACCTTTGACGGTTATTAAAGGTCGTAAAGTCGCAGCTGCAACTCTAGCGAAAGTAGAAAATGAAGAAGGTTTCTTAGGAGTTGCAAGTGATTTAATCACATATGACACTCGTTATTCTCAAGTGGTAACGAATCTTCTAGGCCTAACGTTGTTAGCCAAAGATTTGAAAACAGCGAATCAATTAGCAAAACAGATTAATTATCAGTATCGTGTCGTATCTTTACAGGGAGATATTATGAATCCTGGTGGCTCCATGACTGGTGGGGCGAATAAACGTGGGACAGGGTCTAATCTTTTTTCACAGGCAAGTGAATTAAAAGAATTAGTTCAACAGATTGCTCAGATGCAACGTTTGTATCAAACGAAAGAACAAGCAGTTGCTAAACTTAAAGCTGAAAGTATGCAGTTAAAAGAAAAGTTAGAAACTGATCGTTCTCATGGCGAGCAACTACGTTTACAGCTACAAACAGTATCCAATCGTTTAGAACAATTAACTGTCGTTTTAAATCAACAGTCGAAAGAGCGTCAAGCTTTTGAGTATGAGAAAAAAGAACTCCAACGCTTTTTAGAGAATTATACCGAAGAAAAAGAACAGCTCGAAGAAGCACTATCAGAATTAACAAAACGTCGGGTTGATTTAGATGAATTGATGAGCCAAACAGGTAATTTAGAAGAAACAAATCAAAAGCGTAAAGAGTTGTTACAAGTTGAAAAATCAGAAAAACAAGCACAGTTAGCGGTGGTCAATGAACAACAACAACACTTACAAGGACGTATTTCTGAAACAGAAATACGCTTAAAAGATGCGCAAGCACAGTATGAACGTTTGACGGAACAAGTGACCAGTGTTAACGATCAACAGTCAATGACGCATACCTATGCGAAAGAGATTATTGATAAAATGATGACCGAACGAAATGAATTAGCTCGTATCAAAGAAAAACTCTTGGTGTTAAAAGAAAACCGAGAAGAACGGTATGCACAGGTTAAGCAATGTGACCAGCAGTTGCTTGAAAAAAACCGGGAATTGCAATTTCTGATTGATAATAAAACATCAATGGAAGTAATGAAGAATCGGGCAAGTGTATCGTTGGATCATTCGTTAGACTATTTAAAAACCGAATACCAACTGACGTATGAAGCAGCAGCCGTTACCTATTCGTTAGACGCGTCATTTGATGAGTCTAAGCAAAAAATTCAGGCGTTGAAAGATGAAATTAGCCAATTAGGGGCAGTCAATACTCAAGCAATCGCTCAATATAGTGAAGTAGCTGAAAGATATGATTTCTTGAAAGCGCAGCGTGATGATTTATTGACAGCGAAAGAAGAACTATTTACGACGATGGATGAAATGGATGCTCTTGTAATTGAGAAATTCCATGATGTTTTTTGTGATATTCGAGAGGAATTTCGTCACGTTTTCCCGGATATGTTTGGTGGAGGCTACGCAGATTTAGAATTAACGGATCCGAGTGATTTACTTAATACGGGTATTGAGATTATTGCTCAACCTCCAGGTAAAAAATTACAACAACTTAGTTTACTTTCTGGGGGCGAACGAGCTTTAACAGCGATTGCTTTATTATTTGCAATCATTCAAGCACGTCCTGTTCCATTTTGTATTTTAGATGAGGTTGAAGCGGCTTTAGACGATGCTAATGTGACTCGTTTTGGTGCTTACTTGAAGAATTTTGGTGAGGAGCGACAGTTTATCGTGATTACCCATCGGAAGGGGACTATGGAAGCAGCAGATCGGTTATACGGGGTAACAATGCAAGAGTCAGGAGTCTCTAAGATGGTTTCTGTTCGTTTAGATGATTTTGTTGAAAAAACTAATTAATTGAGGGAGAACAAGAGAATGATTAAATTAATTGCGATTGATTTAGATGGTACCTTGTTGAAAAATGACAAAACCTTATCTAAGAAAAATATCGACGTTTTACGCCAAGCAAAAGAAAAAGGGGTAAAAATTGTCATTTGTACAGGTCGTCCATTGTTAGCGATACAATCGATACTAGATGAAATTGGTTTAAGAGATGAAGGCGATTATAGTATTACTTTTAATGGAGGCGCTGTTCAAGCCAATCAAACGAAAGATGAATTATTAGCCATTGAATTAACTCGTGAACAGGTTGTAGAAATGCATGACCTGATGACGACGCTAGATTTACCGTTGGATGTGATTTCTAATGAGACTTGCTATCATCTGAAGACTTCTAGTCCTGCTCATGCTTCTATTTATGAATCACTTAATCCTTTGTTAAGTTATCAAACGGTAGAATTGTCAGAATTACCTCAGGATATCGTGTATAATAAAATGGTAGTAGGAATTGAAGCGAATTACCTGGATCAACAAATTGCTAAAATACCAGATGTTTTTTTTGAGAAATTTAATCTGATGAAATCAAGAACTTGCTTGTTAGAGATTCTTCACTTAGAGGTTAGTAAGGCTAATGGGATTCAAAAGTTAGCTAACTATTTAGGGATTAATCAAAAAGAAGTGATGGCTATCGGAGATGAAGAAAATGACCGTTCCATGATTGAGTACGCAGGTCTTGGTGTTGTTATGGAAAATGGAAATACTGAGCTAAAGAAGAAGGCTCAATTTGTAACTAAAGCAAATGAAGAAGATGGCGTTGCTTATGCGATTGAGAAATTTGTTTTAAATATTAATGATTAGGGAGGAGATGAACACATGGGTATTTTTGATAAGATAAAAAAAGCAGTTTTTGGTAATAAGACAGCTGAAGAAGAACTGAAAAAAGATCAGAAGACAGAAGACCAATTACCCAAGCAACCTGAAGAACCAGCGGTCCCAGAACAGATAGAAATACCAAAAGAAGAGCCTAGGACACCTGAGGTTGAAGAAATTAAAGAACCATTGGAGGAAGTAGCTCCGCTTGAGGTCGAAGAAATCAAAGAACCATTGGAGGAAGTAGCTCCGCTTGAGGTTGAAGAAATCAAAGAACCGTTGGAGGAAGTAGCTCCGCTTGAGGTCGAAGAAATCAAAGAACCATTGGAAGAACCAGGGACTCCAGTCGAAGAAGTTTCACCTCTAAAGGTTGAGGTGGTTGAAAAGCCAAAAGAAGAATTGACACCACTTGAGGTTGAGGCGACAGAAGAAATAGTAGAAGTTATTCCTGTTGAAGTTAAGGAAGAGGTCATTGAAACAACAACAGAAAAATACGATAAAGGATTAGCAAAATCTCGTCGAACATTTGGACAATTCATGAATGAATTATTTTCTAATTTTCGTATGGTCGATGATGAATTCTTTGAAGAACTAGAAGAAGCTTTAATTAGTTCAGATGTGGGTTTTGATATGGCGATGTCAATTTCTGATGAATTACAAGAAGAAGTTAAATTACGTAATGTGAAAAAAGCAAAGGATATTGAACGCACTATTGTTGAAAAGTTAGTTGAAAGATATGATGCTGACGGAGAAAATGAAAATAATGAAATTAACCTACAAGCCGACGGACCAACGATTATTCTTTTTGTTGGGGTTAATGGTGTAGGGAAAACAACGAGTATTGGTAAGATGGCTCATCAATATCGCCAAGCTGGGAAAAAAGTATTATTAGCAGCCGCAGATACGTTTAGAGCAGGAGCAATTGATCAGTTAGTTGTTTGGGGAGAACGTGCTGGTGTTGAAGTGGTCTGTCATGCAGCGGGCAGTGATCCGGCAGCTGTTGTTTATGATGCAGTGGAAAAAACTAAAAAAGAAGGATATGATGTTCTTTTAGTGGACACGGCCGGACGACTTCAAAATAAAGTTAATTTGATGAAAGAATTAGAAAAAATGAAGCGTGTGATTGAACGTGAGTACCCATCAGCACCACACGAAGTTTTATTAGTGGTTGATGCAACGACAGGTCAAAATGCTTTAATTCAAGCCAAACAATTTAAAGAAACAACCGATGTAACGGGAATCGTTTTATCGAAATTAGATGGAACGGCTAAGGGGGGAATTGTCTTAGCCATTCGTCATGAGTTAAAACTACCTGTTAAATTAGTTGGAATGGGTGAGGGAATAAATGATTTACATCCCTTTGATCCAGATCAATTTGTTTATGGTCTCTTTAAGGATGTTATTGAAAATTATGAATAAAAATCGTTTTTTAGGGTAGAATGTGAATATGAAATCGAAGAGGCTAACTAAGAAGTAATTTTTTGAATTTAATTACTTAATTAATAAAATTAAATGACCGTGAAATCAATGTTTTGACAAATTGGTTTCACGTTTTTTTGTTTTGATCTTTTCGAAACGGTCTCTTTTTATCTCCTGTTGACTGTTTTTGAATGTTATGTTTTATTTTTGAGTGTTTTTGATTGATTTTTAGAGAGGGATGATTGTATAATGAGTAATAAGAGGGGGATGACCATGTTAACAGAAGAACGTCAAAAGATTATTCTAGATTTGTTAAGAGAGAAAGAAATTGTTAAAAATAGAGAACTCATTCAACTTATGAATGTTTCAGAATCTACCATACGTCGTGATTTACAAGAAATGGAAGAAGACAGTTTGCTTCAGCGGGTTCATGGGGGCGCTCGTCGAATTATTAAACTCGAAGCTGAGCCAACGATGATTGAAAAAGCAAGTAAAAATATAGCAGAAAAAAAACGGATTGCCACTTATGCCGCTTCTTTAGTAAAAGAAGGTGACTATATTTATCTTGATGCTGGAACGACAACTTTTGAAATGCTTTCTTTCTTACAAGGAAAAAAATGTTATATTGTTACGAATTCAGTTGAGCATGCGGTTAAGAGTATTAATCTTGGCCTAACCACCATTATTATTGGTGGTGAAATCAGAGAAAAGACAAAGGCAACGGTGAGTCACTCTAGTGTGGAACAAATCAAACAATATTATTTTGACAAAGCATTCATGGGAACAAATGGTATTCATCCAAAGTATGGTTACACAACGGTTGATTCTTACGAAGCAATCACTAAAAGAGAAGCAATGAATCAAGCCCAAACAGTTTATATGTTAGCTGATTTTGAAAAGTTTGATAAAGTAAATTTTTCAAAAATTGCAGCAATTGAGGCTGCGACGATAATTACAGATAAATTTGAAACACAGTTTAAAAAGGAATTAGAGGATCAAACGATTATTAAGGAGGTTAATTAGATGATTTATACAGTGACTTTAAATCCAGCAGTTGATTATGTTGTTTTTGTTTCAAATTTTCAAGAAGATCAATTAAATAAAACAGAAGCAGAATATCAATTTCCAGGTGGAAAAGGGATTAATGTTTCTCGAATATTAAAAAATTTGGGAACCCCTTCGGTTAATTTAGGCTTTATCGGTGGTTTTACAGGTGAGTTTATAAACAATAATTTAGCAGCGCTTGATTTAAAAACTGATTTTATTTCAGTTGGGGAAGCGACACGGATTAATATTAAGCTAAAAAGCCAAGTCGAAACTGAAATTAATGGGCAAGGACCAACCATTCAACCTAATGAATTACTAGCCTTAAAAAAACAATTAGAAATATTAACATCGACTGATATGGTTGTTTTTTCAGGAAGTGTGCCTAAAGGTTTACCAGCAACGATTTATCAGGAACTGATTGCGACTATTAAGCCAGCAAAAGTTCCCTTTGCAATAGATATCAGTAGCCAGTCACTTTTAGATGTTTTAGCAGATCAACCTCTTTTAATTAAACCAAATCATCACGAATTAGCTGAAATTTTTTCAACTACTTTTTCATCTTTTAAAGAAATGATTCCATATGGAGAAAAATTGGTTGCATTAGGGGCTAAAAATGTTTTAATTTCGATGGGAAAAGAAGGTGCGGCTCTTTTCAATAAGACTGGTGTTTATCGTGCACCAGGACTAAAAGGTCAATTGAAAAACTCTGTTGGCTCTGGAGATTCGATGGTCGCAGGATTTATCTCACAATTAAAAGAAACACAAGATCCTTTAGAAGCTTTTAAATATGGTGTTGCAGCGGGAAGTGCGACAGCTTTTAGTGAAGATTTGGCAAGTGGTGAAGAGATTCAATCATTAGTCGAACAAGTCATTATTGAACAAGTAAAATAGTTGAAGTCAAAGGAGGAACTCAAAAATGAAAATTATTGATTTATTAGATCCCAAAGCAATGATTTTAGAGCTAGAAGCAACAGAAAAAAAAGAAGCAATCACTGAGATGGTACAAAAATTATATGATTCAGGCCGAATAAATAATATAGGACAATTTGAAGAGGGAATACTCGCTCGTGAAGCTCAAACAACAACTGGGTTAGGTGATGGAATTGCGATGCCTCATGCTAAAAATGCTGCCGTCGTAAAACCAACCGTTCTTTTTGCTAAGAGTTCAACGGGTGTTGAATACGAAGCGCTTGATGGTCAGCCAACCTTTTTATTTTTCATGATTGCTGCTCCAGAAGGGGCAAACGATACGCATTTACAAGCTTTAGCAAGTTTATCCCGTTTATTATTAAATCCAGATTTAATTGCAGCCTTAAAAACAGCAGAAACAGCAGAGAACGTGATTCAATTATTTGATGAAGCTGAGCAGGCTTATGAGAAACAGGAGGCTCTAGATCAAGCTAAAGAAGTCGAACTTGAAGAAACAGAAGTTCCTTTTGTGATAGCGGTAACGGCTTGTCCAACGGGGATTGCTCATACTTATATGGCTGAGGATGCCTTGAAAAACAAGGCAAAAGAAATGGGTGTGGCTATTAAGGTTGAAACAAATGGTTCAGAAGGTATCAAGCATCGATTAACAGCAGAGGATATTGCTCGAGCAGATGGTGTAATTATCGCTGCAGACAAAATGGTTGAGATGGCTCGTTTTGATGGAAAGCCTTTAATTAATCGTCCCGTCAGTGATGGCATCAAAAAAGCAGAAGAATTAATTAATTTAGCTAAAGAAGGTAACGCTCCAATTTATCACAGTACAGGAAAAATGACGGATGAAGAAGAGACCAGTGCTTCTGGAAATGTTGGGTCTCAAATTTATAAACATTTGATGAATGGTGTCAGCCACATGTTGCCTTTTGTTATTGGTGGCGGGATTGCCATTGCGTTGGCCTTTCTGATTGACCAGTGGTTAGGAGTTCCCAAAGCCGAGTTAGTAAACTTAGGAAGTTATCACCCAGCTGCCGCTTATTTTAAAGCAATTGGTGGAACGGCTTTTGAATTTATGTTACCTGTACTAGCAGGATTTATTGCCTCAAGTATTGCTGATCGACCGGGCTTAATTGTCGGATTTGCAGCAGGAGCAATGGCTTCCAGTGGATTAGCCTTTGGTCACTTAGAAGATAGCGTGTCTTCTGGTTTCTTAGGCGCTTTAGTAGGTGGTTTCTTAGCAGGTTACGTTATTTTATTCTTAAGAAAAATCTTTAAAAACTTACCTAAATCATTAGATGGTATCAAAACCATTCTTTTCTATCCTGTTTTTGGTTTATTGATTACTGGCTTTTTAATGTTGTTAGTTAATATTCCAATGGGAGCTATTAACAGTGGCTTAAATAACTTTTTAAATAATTTATCGGGTGCAAATGCGGCCCTTTTAGGGGCTTTATTAGGGGGCATGATGTCAGTTGACTTAGGGGGACCGATTAATAAAACAGCGTATGTTTTTGGAACAGGGACGTTAGCAGCCACAGTTGCGACAGGAGGAAGTGTTGTCATGGCTTCCGTCATGGCAGGTGGGATGGTTCCGCCATTAGCAATTGCTATTGCGACATTCTTATATAAAAATAAATTTACCAAAAAAGAACGAGAAGCAGGTTTAACTAACTTGATTATGGGGTTCTCATTTATTACGGAAGGGGCAATTCCATTTGCTGCATCCGATCCACTACGTATGATACCGAGCTTTGTAGTTGGTTCTGCATTAACAGGTGGACTTGTTGGAGCCTTAGGGATTAAACTAATGGCACCACATGGGGGCATATTTGTAATTATGCTAGTTAGTCGACCATTGCTTTATCTATTGTTTATTATTTTGGGCTCAGTTGTGAGTGCGTTGGTACTTGGTATGTTAAAAAAAACACCGGTGGAAAATGAAAAATAAAAAAATAGGAAACTATGATTTGTGCGATTTAGCAACTCATAGTTTTTTTGTATATTGAAACAGGAAAATAGAGATTGCTTTCGGTCAATGCTATAATGAAGCATGAAGTTTTTAATTTAGATAGAAGAGGGAAATAAAAAATGATGGATTTACAAAAACAGTTACAATCAGAAGCAGTAAAACCTTATCTTTATAAAAAACGTATCGGTATTGAAAAAGAAAGTCAGCGTGTGTCGTTGTCAGGTGAGTTGGCAGTCACTGACCATCCTTCTATCTTGGGAAATCGAAGCTTCCATCCGTATATTCAAACAGATTTTAGTGAAACACAGACGGAATTGATTACGCCAGTTTTTGAAGAAGAAGAAGAAGCTATCCGCTTTTTAGATGCGTTGCAGGATGTTACCTTACGTTCAATGAATCGCACGGAAATGCTATGGCCTTTGAGCATGCCGCCAGCATTACCCGATGATGAGTGTAAAATAAAAATAGCGAAGTTAGATAATCAAAATGATGTAAGTTATCGTCGATATTTAGCCAAAGTTTATGGAAAAAGGAAACAAATGGTTAGTGGTATTCACTATAATTTTGAATTCTCCAAAGAACTCATTGAGGCCCTTTATCGAGAACAAACTGAGATTGAAACAATGCAGGAGCTACAAACAGAAGTTTATTTAAAAGTTTCACGCCAATATTTACGTTATCGTTGGTTGGTTACTTATTTATTTGGGGCTTCTCCCTACGCAGAACCTGGGTATTTCACTGATAAAAATACAGAGTTAGAGATGCCTGTTCGTAGTATTCGTAACAGTCATTTTGGTTATACTAATCGTCCAGAAATCCAAGTATCTTATGAGAGTTTAGAAACGTATATTAAGGGAATTGAGCATTTGGTTGATACAGGAGATTTAATCGAGCCTAAGGAGTTTTATTCAGCTGTTCGCTTGCGAGGAAGTAATGATTTGAAACAGTTAAAAGAAAAAGGGATTCGTTATGTTGAATTAAGAAACATTGATTTAGATCCTTTTTCTCCTTATGGAATTTCTGAGAAAACATTAGAAAGCTTGCATCTTTTTGTTTTACTTATGCTTTGGCTACCTGAAGAGAAAAAAGCCTTGTTAGAACGTGAGGCTTTGGGAAATCAAAAAAACGATCAAGTTGCCTTAGAACATCCTTTAGCAAAGACCGAACTTTATGCGGAAGGGCAATGGCTATTAACTGAGATGAAAAAAATGATTGAAACATTGGGCTTATCTAAAAACGCTCAGGATTTAGTTGTAGAAATGTTATATCAGTTAGACCATCCAGAAGCAACGTTATCGGGCCGTTTTGTGACCTATCAAAAAGAAAAAAAATTAACAAATCATGACTTAGCTGTTGAGTTAGGCAATGAATATTGGGAAAAAGCCCATAAAAAACCTTATCAATTAGCAGGCTATCGTCATATGGAATTATCAACTCAGGCGTTGATGTTCGATGCACTTCAACGTGGATTTGAGTTGGAAGTTTTAGATGAGGCGGACCAATTTTTAAAATTAACGTATCAAGACCATTCAGAATATGTAAAAAATGGGAACATGACGAGTCGAGATAATTATATTGTTCCGTTACTAATGGAAAATAAAGTAGTGACTAAAAAAGTTTTAGCCGAAGCTGGTTTTAGTGTGCCAAGAGGGCATGAGTATTTGAATCAAGAAGCTGCATTGGTTGCTTATCCTGAATTTGAGAAAAAAGCATTTGTGGTTAAACCTAAATCGACTAATTTTGGATTAGGAATCTCGATTTTTAGAACAGGAGCCACTTTCGAAATCTACAAACAAGCTGTAACTATGGCTTTTGCAGAAGATAAACAAATTATTGTGGAAGAATTTATTGATGGAACGGAGTATCGCTTCTTTACTTTAAATGGGCAAACGAAAGCTGTTTTATTGAGAGTCCCTGCAAATGTTACTGGGGATGGTCAAAAAACAATCCGTGAATTAGTAGCGCTTAAAAATAAGGACTCCTTAAGAGGCGAAAATCATCGGTCACCACTTGAAAAAATTCAATTAGGCGAAGCCGAGAGACAGGTCTTATCAGAAGAAGGACTAACATTTGAAAGTATTCCTTTAAAAGATCAAGTGATCTATTTAAGAGAAAATTCTAATGTCAGTACGGGTGGTGATTCGGTTGATGTGACTGATTTGATGGATGATAGCTATAAACGGATTGCGGAAGCGGCCGTTGAGGAGTTAGGTGCGGTCGTTTGTGGTTTGGATTTAATTATTCCAGATTTACAAAAAGAAGCGACTCAAGATTCCTCTGCTTATAGCATGATAGAAGCTAATTTTAATCCGATGATGCACATGCACATTTATCCGTTTTCAGGAAAAGGCTATCGTTTAACCCAAGATATTTTATCTCTTTTGTTTCCAGAATATTAAAGGAAAGAGAGAATGAACTGAGAGTTATCAATTTAATAAAAAAGAGGCCATCAATTCAAGTCTAGCGTCTTGAATTGATGGCCTCTTTTTTATTGTACTTAAAGCCATTTACCGAAGAAGGATGGCTTTTTTTTCTTTTCTACTGTTTTTGGCGCTTTTGTTAGATTTTCTTTTTTTAATGAAGTGTTCTCTTCAGGAGTAATCTTATCAAGGTGAACAGCGTCGTCTAGTGCATAAACGACTCCAATAGCGTCACTTGCTTGTTGACTAGAGATGGTCGTATCAACCAATCGAAAAGGAAGATTAGTTTTTTGTGAAAGTGTAATGAAATGTTGTTGACTAGTGGCATCACTACTGACATTGATTAAAAGTTGTCCTCCAGGATAGGTGTTAATTTTTTCTAAGCAAAAAGGATAAAATTTAGTGTTTTTCATTTGTTGCACAGTTAAGGCAAAAACGACACGCTCGCGGAATGTCCCTAAGTATTTGTTTTGTTCATCAGGTTTTAACTGGGGAGAACCGTACATTCCTTTGTCTAAATAGTCATTAATGTCTTTCGATGTCATAGTTTCCCTCCTTAATTATGGAATTAGTTAAAGTATATCATATATTTAAAAAAAGAATTTGTGAAAAAAATCTTGATTAAAAGTGAAACATTCGTTACTATTGTAATTGTGAATGAAAATCATTCTCAATACAAAAATAATTGGAGTGAGTCCAATGAAGAAAATAATACCAATCACTTTATTAGTTTTTGTAGCGGTACTCTCGCTTTTTGTGGGTGTCAAAAGTATTCCAATAAATCACCTTTTTCATTTGACTGAGATGGAAACTCTTGTTCTATGGAGTACAAGAGTACCAAGAACAGTAAGTTTAATTGTTGCAGGGGCAACAAGTAGCGTTTGTGGGTTAATCATGCAGCAGTTAACCCAAAATAAATTTGTGTCACCTTCAACGGCAGGTACAACAGACAGTGCTCGATTAGGGATGTTGGTTGTGATGCTTTTCTTACCAAATGCTTCTTTATTCAGTCGAACATTCGTCGCTTTTATCTTTGCCTTTTTTGGAACTTTTATCTTTTTGAAATTAATTCAAAAAATTCCCGGTAGAAATCAAGTGATGGTTCCCTTAATTGGAGTGATGTTTGGAAATATTGTCGGGTCGATTGTGACTTTTTTCGCTTATCAATTTGACCTCATTCAAAATATGACCTCTTGGTTACAAGGAAACTTTGCAACAGTCATGCGAGGTGACTATGAACTAATCTATTTATCGGTTCCTGTCTTGATAGGGTGTTATTTTTTCGCCTATCAATTCACGGTTGTTGGATTAGGTGAGAGTCTTGCAACAACGATTGGTTTGAATTATGAGCGTACACAACGTTTAGGTTTATTACTGGTTTCACTAGCGAGTAGCGTTGTTTTAGTTACGGTTGGGAGTTTACCTTTCTTAGGCGTTATTGTTCCTAATATTATTTCTTATTATTTTGGTGATCAGTTAAAGAAAACATTAGGAATAACAGCGATTGCAGGAAGTTTATTTTTAGTGATTTGTGATATTTTAGCACGAGTTATTATTAAACCTTATGAGGTGCCTGTCAGTCTAATTGTCGGAATTGTTGGAAGTGTTATTTTTATTTACTTATTAGTGAGGGGGAAGCGATATGAAACTAGTTAATCAGGTTAAGACAAAACTAGTGATTCTTAGTTTCCTAACACTTGCAGCGTTGTTTTTATTTATGACGTATCAGACGTATGGTAATTGGTCTTTTGCTTTAGAAATCCGAGGGAAAAAAGTATTAGCTTTTATGGTTGTCAGTCTTTTAACAGCGACTTCGACGATCAGTTTTCAAACATTAACTCAAAATCAGTTTTTAACACCTAGTATTTTGGGTTTTGATTCGTTGTATGTTTTAATCCAAACCTTACTTTATTTTTTCTTCGGAACATTTTTAGGCCAGTTAGTTGAATTAAAACAACAAATTTTTATTCTGACCGTTATTTTAATGGTTGGTGTTAGCTTAGTTTTATTTAAGTTGTTGTTAACAAAAGAACATCAGAATTTATTTTTACTTTTGATGATTGGTATGATTTTAGGAACCTTATTTAGGAGTTTAAGTACCTTTTTACAAGTAATTATGGATCCTAATGAATATGATAAATTACAAGGAAAATTATTTGCAAATTTTGCAAATATTGATGTTGGTTTGGTTTTAAAAGTGTTACCTATTGTTTTGACACTCGTGGTTCTTTATTTTTGGGCAGCTACCTATCTAGATGTTTTTCATTTGGGTCAAGATCAAGCGTTAAATTTAGGAATCTCTGTTTACCGTTTTCGTTTTTTTATTTTTTTTATTATAAGTGTTTCAGTGGCTGTTTCAACGGCTTTGATTGGTCCAGTTACATTTCTAGGGTTTATTGTTGCTAACGTAACTTATCAGTGGCTAGGAACCTATAAACACAGGGAGCTGTTTTTAGGTGGTACCTTACTTAGCTTTTTCATTTTATTGTTAGGTCAATTTTTAGTTGAACAAGTTTTTCATATGAAAACGACATTAAGTGTCATTATTGAATTCAGTGGCGGTCTTTATTTTGTTTGGAAAGTTTTAAAAGAACGAGGGATAAACTAATGAAAATAGAAAAAGTAACAAAGAATTATGGTCAAAAACAAGTCGTTAAAGAGGTTTCAGGTCAAATTAAAGAAGGTAAATTAACGGCTTTTATTGGGCCAAATGGAGCTGGTAAAAGTACGCTACTCTCAATGATGAGCCGATTGTTAGCGAAAGATCAAGGTGAAATTATTATCGGGAACCAAGAAGTTAGTTTATGGAATCAGACAGAGTTGGCTAAAAAGATATCTATTTTAAAACAAGCTAATGCGGTTCAATTAAAAATAACGGTCCGTGAATTAGTTAGCTTTGGACGATTTCCGTATAGTAAGGGAAGATTAACACGAGAAGATGAAGTTAAAATATCAGAAGCGATTGAGTATTTGAATTTGGGTGAACTATCTGATTTAGAAATAGATACCTTATCTGGAGGGCAATTACAACGCGTTTATATTGCGATGGTATTAGCCCAAGATACCGATTATATCTTTTTAGATGAACCGTTAAATAATCTTGATATGAATCATGCGGTAAGTTTGATGCAAACGATGCAGCGCTTGGTTCAAGAAGAAGGTAAAACCATCGTGATTGTGTTACATGACATTAATTTTGCTGCGAGTTATGCAGATGAGATTATCGCGATGAAAGCTGGTGAAATTTTTAAAGCAGGACCTACAGAAGATGTGATTACGAAAGAAGTTTTAGATGAGCTTTATGAAATGAATATAAAAATTTGTGAATTAGAAGGTAAGCGATTTTGCTTATACTTTAATGGATAAAAGGGGAAAAGAAAATGAAAAAGAAATTTAGTTTTTTAGTTATTTTTGTTGCAATGATGGGCTTGTTAGCCGCGTGTGGAAAGACTGAAAATAAAGTTAGTTCTACAAAAGAAACAAAAGAGACAACAAAAAAAATGGTGAAGGTAACCGATGGTGAAGGGAAAGAAGTTGAAGTTCCTAACCAACCTAAAAAAGTTATTGTTTTTGATTTAGGGTCACTCGATACAATAAGTGCATTAGGCGGAAAAGAAAGTATTGTTGCTTTACCTGAAATCAAGATGCCTGCTTATTTAGAAAAAGAGTTTAAAAAAACTGAAAAAGCCGGAGGGATTAAAGAGCCAGACTTGGAAAAAATTAATGCTCTACAACCCGATTTAATTATTATTTCTGGGCGTCAGCAAGAAGCTCAAGCATCATTAGCAAAAATTGCACCAACGCTATATTTAGGAATTGATAGTGCCAATGCTTGGACATCAACAAAACAAAATATTGAAACATTAGGCACCATTTATGGGAAAGAAGCAGAAGCTAAACAAGCAGTGAATAAGTTAGATAAAAAAGTATTAGAAATCAAAGAAATCGCAGAAAAAAGTGATAAAAAAGCTTTGATGACTTTAGTTAATGAAGGTTCATTATCTGCTTATGGAGCCGGTTCACGTTTTGGGATGGTCTTTTCAGATTTTGGTGTCAAAGCAGCGGATGAAAACATCGAAGTTTCAACACATGGACAAGAAGTATCCTATGAATATGTTTTAGAAAAAAATCCAGATATTTTATATGTTATTGATCGTACGAAAGCGATTGGTGGCGACACAAGTAAAAATAATGTGAATGATAATGAGTTGGTTCAACAAACTAAAGCAGGTAAAACAGATAAAGTTATTTCACTAACACCGGATGTATGGTATTTAGCAAGTGGTGGAATTACGTCAACTCAATTAATGATTGAAGATATTCAAAAAGGTTATAAATAAGTAAAATAGAAAAGTAGAGTTAACTTATTTCTTTAAAAGTTAATTCTATTTTTTATTTATTTTTATTGACAAGTTATGTAAGAATAGTGACAATTTATGAAGATTATAATGAAAATAGGGAGGGGTTCGAATATGATAATATTAATAAATGAAATCCTTTTCATTTTAAAATAATTTAGGGGGAGACAAATGGATAAGAAGAAAAGAATTAAAATAATTGCGCTTTCTATCCTTGGTGTTGTGTTAGTAGGCGGACTTATTGTTGGAAATTATTATGCATCTAAATATTCTCATATTATCACGACGTATTTAGACCATAAGACAACTAAAGTAGTTAAGTCGAAAGATAGTAAGAAATCAAAAGATTATCAGCAAAAATTTAAAACAGAAGCGGCGAGAAAAGAGAATGCAACTAAAATTGGTGCTCAAATTGAAGAAGAAGGCTCTGTTCTTTTAAAGAATACAGGGAAAGCTCTACCTTTAGATGGAAAAGCTAAAGTAAGTTTGTTTAGCCAGTCTTCGATTGATTTTGTATATGGAGGAACGGGAGCAGGTTCTGTAGAATCAAAAGATTTTTCAACGTTGAAAACATCATTTGAAAAATCAGGATTTAAAATCAATCCAACATTGTGGGATTTCTATGAAACAGGCGCAGGTAAAAAATATCGTAAAACACAACCTGATGTTTACGGTAAGGGAGCATTCTCAGTTAATGAAGTTCCTGAAAGCGTTTATACGGATGAAGTCAAAGCTAGTTTTTCAGATTATAATGATGCTGGTATCGTAGTGATCAGTCGTGCTGGTGGGGAAAGCTCGGATTTATCGATGAAAAAACTAGAAAGTGGTTCACACTATTTAGAGCTAGATCGAGATGAAAAAGATATGTTGAAAATGGTGAAGTCGAATTTTAATAAAGTCATTGTTTTGCTAAATACAGTTAATCCAATTGAGTTAGATTTTGTTGACAGCGAAGATGTTGACGCAGCACTTTGGATTGGAGCAGGTGGGGAATCGGGTATCTATAGTATTCCATTATTACTGAATGGAGAAGTTAATCCTTCAGGTAAGTTAGTAGATACTTATGCTTATGATGTTTTAGGAGCTCCAGCAATTAAAAATGCTGGTGATTATACAATTACTAATAGTCAAGAAGTTATGGGCACTAAATTTATGAATTATAGTGAAGGAATTTATGTTGGTTACCGTTATTATGAAACACGTTATGAAGATGTTGTTTTAGGTAATGAAACGAAAGAAAAATTTAACTATGATCAAGAAGTTCAGTATCCATTTGGTTATGGTTTGTCTTATTCAGACTTTAAATTCACAAAATTTGAAAAAACTTCAGATAAAGAAAACTTTATTTTTAAAGTAAAAGTTACAAATACAGGTGATGTTGCTGGTAAAGAAGTCGTACCAATTTATATGCAATCACCTTATACTGATTATGATAAAAAACATGGAATTGAAAAAGCAGCAGTTGAATTAGTTGGTTTTGAGAAGACAAAAGTTTTAAAACCAGGTGAAACAGAAGACATTTCAGTTAGTGTACCGAAAGAAGTAATGAAGAGTTATGATGCAAACAACAAAAAAACATATATTCTTGATTCAGGTGATTATTATTTCACTGTTGGTAAGGATGCACATGATGCTTTAAATAATATTTTAAGTAAAAAAGGTAAGACTGTTAAAGATGGTATGGATTATGATGGAAATGAGAAACTTGTTTCAACAGAAGTTGTGAAATCATTGGATGATTCAATCTACGCTTCTTCGTTATCAACTGGAGTTAAAATAACTAACCAATTTGAGACAGCAAACTTAAACCATTATGAAAAGGATGTCACTTATTTATCTCGAAAAGATTGGCAAGGGACTTATCCAGAAACTTATAAAGAGGGTAACCTTGAAGCTTCAAAAGAAATGTTGGACGATTTAAAAATTCATACTATTAATAAAAAAGATACTTCATTAAAAATGCCGATAATGGGAGCTGAAAATGATCAAAAAATAACAGCTCCAATGTTAAAAGGTATTCCTTATGATGATGAGCGATGGGACACATTATTAGATCAATTGACTTTTGAAGAAATGGAAAAATTGGTGAGAATGGGTGGTTATGCTACAACAGAAATGGCCTCTATTAGTTTGCCAGCAACAGTTAATAAAGATGGTTCTGCTGGTATATCTGGGACATTAGTTGGTGGTAAAAACGGGGCAGCTTTCCCAGTTCCCGTATTATTATCTTCAACATGGAATAAAAAATTGATTGAAGAAATGGGCGAAGCTGTCGGTGAAGATAGTTTAGCATTAGGAGTAGCAGGTTGGTACGCTCCAGGGATCAATTTACACCGAACGCCATTTGGTGGACGTAACTTTGAGTATTTCTCTGAAGATCCATTTTTATCTGGTGCGGTAGCGGCTAATCAGATTAAAGGGGCTCAAAGTAAGGGAACATTTGTTTTTATGAAGCACTATGCTTTAAATGATGTTGAAACAAATCGTATGGGTGGAAGTATCTTCTCAAACGAGCAAGCAATTCGTGAGTTATACTTAAAACCTTTTGAGATGGCAACCAGAGAAGGACAAGCTAAAGGGGTTATGGCCGGAATGAACCGTGTTGGAACTCGTTGGACAGGTGGGCATGAAGGTTTAATGACCAAAACGCTGCGCGACGAATGGGGCTTTAAAGGTATCGCAGTTACAGACCAAGCCTCATTTGATGTTTTTGCTTATGAAGATATTTATGAAGGATTAGAAGCAGGAACAGATCTATGGTTAAATACAGATGCTAAATTATGGGAAATACCAAAAGAAAAATTAACTCCAGAATTAGCAACACAACTTAGAAATGCAAGTCATAATATTATCTATACAGTAGTTAATAGTAATGCAATGAACGGTATTTCAGCGGGTGATAAAGTTGTTAAGATCATGCCTTTATGGAAAAAAGGGCTGCTGGCACTGACGGTCATTTTAGGACTTTTAGTTGTTGGACTGTTTACTTGGGTGATTAAGGAAATTGTTGTTGTTAAAAAAAATAAATAATTTTGATTTCGAGACTGACCTTTTAGGGCAGTCTCGCTTTTTTTAGTTAAAATTTATGGTTGATTAAGCTATTATAAATTTATTTTTTTAATTTTAAAAGGTTAGGCTAGTTTTTCATTAGCACCTTAGAACATCAATTGAAATTGACAAGGTGTCTTCTTTAAACTATATTAAGTTGAGCGTGAAACATTAGGGAGGAGTTTTTTTATGGCGACAATTGAAGATGTTGCAAAACAAGCAGGCGTATCCGTTACGACTGTTTCAAGAGCATTAAATGGTCATCCTTATGTATCTGATAAAACAAAAGAACTTATTTTTGATACAATGAAAGTGATGAATTATACACCAAATATTATTGCACAGCAGTTAAGAGGGAAAAAAACAAAAATGATAGGCGTCATTATTTCAAGAGTGACGAATCCATTTTTTGCTTATTTGGTAGATGCGATTGAACAAATAGCTTTTCAAAAGGGGTACCAAGTAGTTATTCTACAAACCTCAGAAGACTCAGCTCGAGAACTGAATTTTTTGAAATTATTAGATGCGAAGCAGATTGATGGTTTGATTATGACCAATACCGAAAATGATTATCGGACATTAAAAAAATACATAGAAAACAATCAATTGGTGATTTGTAACCGTTATATTTATGAAGATGAAATGCCTGTCATTCGAATAAATGAAGAAAAGGCAGCTTATGAAGGCGTCATTCACTTATTGGAAAAAGGCTATCGTAAGATTGGTTATTGTACAGGCTATGAGATTCATCCTTACGATTATCGTTTAGACGGCTACAAGAAAGCATTGAAAGAATATGAGATTCCTTTTGAAAATGATTTGATTTTTACGAATATTCTGTCTATCGAAGATGGAAAAAATTTAATTAAACAATGGGATAGCTTAAAAATTCAACCAGATGCTATTTTTTCTAATGGTGATGAAGTTGGGGCAGGACTTATCTCTCAAGCAAATGAACAAAAAATTGAAGTACCAAATGAATTAGCTGTTATTGGGTTTGATGATCAACCCTTAGCATCGTTAACATTTCCTAAAATGACGACAATTCATCAACCTATTGATGAGTTAGGTGCCTATGCTGCAGAATTATTAATCTCTAAGCTAGAAAAGGCAGCAGAACCGAAATTACGTGATTTTACAACAGAAGTTATCGTACGACAGTCAACTTAACGGATAGTTTTCTTTTAAAAGAGAGAACTATTTTTTTATATTTTCGTATGAAAACGATTGACATATGAAAACGATTGACATATACTTTATTTATCAAATGAAGACGGTTTCTAATAACGAATAAGGAGAGAGTCAGTGATGAAAAAAAGAATTTTGGGAGCAACTTTGGGGATTTTAGCAATCACAGCTTTGATTAGTGGATGTTCGAGTAAAGGTGCAAAAAAAAGTGACGAGCTTTATATTTTTAACACAAAGAGTGAAATTAGTGAACCTTTAAAAGAATTAGCCAAAGATTATGAGAAAGAAACAGGGATTAAAGTTAAAACATTTTCACCTGGTTCAGGAGCAGATGTTACAGAAACTATGAATACTGAAATGACATCAAAAAATGCACCGGCTATTTTTGCAACAAACAGTTTAATTACATGGGGACCTAAAGAAGGAGACTTCATGTATAATCTTAACGACTCATCGAATGATAAGTTAAAAAAATTAGCTAGTGAAGTACCAGAAAATATGCGATTGAATGTAGATGAAAAAACGAATTTTGGTATCCCCTACACTGTTGAAGGTTATGGATATGTTGTAGATACAAAGGTTTTATCGGATCTTTTCTCAGCAGCAGAAACCCCTGCATTATTAGCTGATTTAAAGAAAACAAATTATGAAGAATTTATAAAATTTACTGATAGTATCAATGCTTTTATTCACGATGGAAAAGCAGCAGAAGTTCAAGTGAATGGCAATAAGTATCAATTAGCGAGTGAAAAAACAGAATTAACAAAAGAATTAACGGGTGTCTTTGTCGAAGCAGGTGCTGAAAAATGGACGTATTCAGATCATATGATTAATGTTCCAATGAATACTGTCTATAGTAGCTATTCAGATGCATTGTATGCTAAGCCGAATAAATTTAAAGAAACCAAAGATTCATTAATTAAGTACATGGAAGTTCTTGAATATAATACAGCACATGCTGCAGGGGAAAAAGAAGGACTGAAACGTGGAACAAACTTTATTAATGGGACAACGGGTAGTTATGATAATTCATTGCAGCTGTTTGCAGATCACAAAGGATTATTTATTAAACAGGGAAATTGGATTTATCCAACGTTAACAAAATTAAATGAACCGATGTTAGCAACGCTAGATATGATACCAATCAAAATGCCTTTTGAGGAAAAAGATATTAAGTTAAAAGGTTGGACACCAGAGGATTATAATCAAACCATTCCGACATTTGTACCTAACTATTGGGTTATTAATAAACAAGCGAATGAAGAACAAATTAAACAAGCCGAAGATTTTATTGTATGGTTATACACCTCTGATCGTGGGTTGAAGTTCTTGACAGATGAAAGTGGTTTTATTCTATTTAATGATTTAGAAAATGCAACATCAACGAATACTCTAAACCGTGCCATTCAATCTTACTTAGGAACAGGTAAAACAATGTCTAATCCATTCAATGCATCACCAGGAAACTTTTTAGAATTTGTCGGTAACGAATTGAAAGAAAATTATATGACAAAAGAGAAGTGGGATGCAGCGAGCTATCCAGATTTTGCGGATGAAATCATCAACAAATGGATTGAACTAAAAAAAGATAGTCAATAAAATTTAGGAATCCTCTGACACCTCTGTGGTAGAGGGTTCCTTCATCTCATTATAGGAGGAAAACCGATGAAAAATGTTTATAAAAAATGGTTCTTACCATTTACGATTCCTGCCCTTGTCTTATTTTCATGTGTTGTTGTGATTCCGTTCATTATTGGTGTGGTCTATTCTTTTTCAGCTTGGCGAGGTGTTTACTTTGCTGGAGGAGACAATGCTTTTGAAGCCTGGGTTGGCTTTGATAATTACATAAAAGCTTTTCAAAATGAAAGTTTTAGATCTGCTTTTATTTATACACTCAAGTTTACGGTTTTAGCAGTTGTTGCTGTTAATGTCGTTGCCCTTGGTTTAGCATTATTAGTTAATAGCATTGCTAAGGCGGTAGGTTTTTTCAGGGCAACCTTCTTTTTACCTAATTTATTAGGGGGGCTTGCATTAGGTTTTATTTGGCTATTTATTTTCGAAAATATTTTTTCAACTATTTTATTTGGACCAGAAGGACTATTACCTATTTCCTTTTTAACGAATATGACTCAAGATAATACCAAGAATCTCTTTGCAATGCTTCTAGTGGTTGTTTGGCAGATGTCGGGTTATATGATGATTATTTATATTACAGGTTTAAATAACATTCCTAGTGAGCTTTATGAAGCAGCTGATATAGATGGTGCGAATGCTTGGCAAAAATTTAAAAATGTAACGGTTCCAATGTTGATGCCATCATTTACGATTGTTTTCTTTTTAGTTTTATCAAATTGTTTTAAATTATTAGATCCAAACGTGGCGTTAACCAATGGTGAATTCAACACACGAATGCTTGCTTTACAAATTTTAAGAGCACCAAAAGATAGCTCCAATAATTATGGACTAGCACAGGCCGAAGCAGTAATCTTCTTTGTTTTAATAGCAATTGTTTCACTGACACAAGTAATGATTACGAAAAGAAAAGAGGTTGAGATGTAATGAAGAATATGATGAAGCGAATGAAAACATGGGGCTTAATTAAATACATTATTTTAACAGTACTCGCATTATATACTTTATTTCCAATCAGCTTCTTGATTATCAATTCATTTAAATCTCAAAGTGAGATTGTTAAAACACCATTAGCATTACCGAAAAGTTTGGATTTTAGTTACATAAAAAATGCAATTGAACAAATCGATTTAATTAAATCAGGTTTATTAACTATTTTTATTACGGTTGTTTCGGTTGGTTTGATTGTTTTAATTTCATCAAGTGTGGCTTGGATGATGGTTCGTTACAAAGGAAAAGTATCTTCGATAATGCTTCTTTTCTTTACCTCTTCAATGTTAATTCCTTTTCAGGCCGTAATGTATCCGTTAATCAGTTTATTTGATAGTGCCGGCTTAAAAAATATGTTTGGTTTAATTTTGATGTACGGTGGCTTTGGTTTAAGCATGTCAATTTTCTTATATCATGGTTTTATGAAGAATGTTCCACTTGCTTTAGAAGAAGCAGCTATTATTGATGGCGCTTCAGTTTTTCAGGTTTATTTTAAAGTGATTATGCCATTGGTACGTCCAACGACGATGACCGTGATTATTTTAAATTCAATGTGGGTTTGGAATGATTATTTATTACCTTTCTTAGTGATTGGAAATGGGGAAGTTAAGACGTTGACGTTATCTGTTTATTTTGCCAAAATTCAATCGGGACAATATGGAAATGCTTGGGATTTAATTTTCCCAGCCGTATTAATAACAATTACACCAATTATTATACTTTTCTTGTTTTTACAAAAAAATATTATTAGTGGTATCTCAGATGGGGCCGTTAAATAGGGGGATATAGAAATGAAAAAGTGGTGGAAAGAGTCTGTCTTTTATCAGATTTATCCTAAAAGTTTTAAAGATAGTAACCAAGACGGGGTTGGGGACTTGCGTGGGATTATTAGTAAATTAGATTATTTAGAAGATTTAGGAATCGACGTTATCTGGATTAGTCCATTTTTCGAATCACCAATGGTTGATAATGGTTACGATATTTCAAACTATTATAAAGTCGATCCAATTTTTGGTAATAATGCCGATTTAGAAGAACTAATTGCAGAAGCGAAAAAGCGTAAGATTAAACTTATTTTTGATTTAGTTGTTAACCATTGTTCCGATCAACATGAGTGGTTTCAAAAAGCCATCACCGATCCAAATTCTGAAGAACGTGATTATTTTGTGATTAAGAAAAAGGAAGAAATCACTAACTGGCGTGCTATTTTTGGTGGTAATAGTTGGACACCATTACCAGGCTCTGAGGAAGACTATTATTTCCATGTTTTCGCGAAAGAACAACCTGACTTAAATTGGGAAAACCCTAAATTAAGAAAAAAAATCTATGAGATGATTAATTATTGGCTGGATAAAGGCGTGGCTGGTTTTAGAGTGGATGCTATTTCTTATCTTAAAAAGAATCAAGAGTTCCCTAACTTTGAACCAGATGGTTTAGATGGTCTTGCCCATGTAGATAAAGGGAGTATCAATCAACCGGGCATCAATGCCTTTTTATCAGAATTAAGAAAAGAAACATTTGATAAATATGATTGCGTCACTGTTGGAGAAGCTTTTGGGGTTCCATTTGAAGACTTAGGTATTTATGTAGGAGATCAGGGCTGTTTCTCGATGATTTTTGAGTTTTCATATGATCACCCCTCTGTTCCAAAAGGTGGCGATTGGCATGAGTATCAAGCGTGGACCGTTGATGAGTGGAAACAACAAATCTTTGAAGCTCAAGCTCAAATTGCTAAGATTGGTTGGTCTCCGAGTCATATCGAAAATCATGATAGTCCAAGAGCTTTAAATAAATTTATTGAAAAAGTTGACCAAGGTTACGGTTCGGCGACCATGTTAGCGACCCTTTATTTCTATTTACGAAGTTCTCCTTTTATTTATCAAGGCCAAGAAATTGGGATGACAAATGTTGACTATGAATCGATTGATGTTTTTGATGATTTATCAACGCACGATCACTTCCAACGAGCGCTTGCTTATGGCCATGAAGAGGCTAAAGCTTTTGAATTAATTTCACCAAGAAGTCGTGACAATGCACGCTCGCCAATGCAATGGAATAATGAGCAATATGCTGGGTTTTCAACGGTTGAACCGTGGTTACCTGTAAAAAAAGATTATCCAGAAATTAATGTCGCTAAGGAATTGAAAACTGAAAATTCAATTTTAAATTTTTATAAAAAAATGATTCGCTTAAGAAAAGAAACAATGTATCAAGAAACATTAGTTTACGGTGAATTTAAACCTCTCTTTGAAACGATTTCTAACTTAGTTGCGTATGAAAGAGTGACCGACAATCAAAAAATATGGGTTTTAAATAACTTCCAAAATGTCCCTCTTGAAGTTGAACTGACTAAGAATTATGAGGTTCTTTTATCAAACTTTGAAGTGTTTGAAACACAGGGCCTTTTCAAATTACAACCTTATCAAAGTTTGGTATTAAAAATCAACGACAAATAAGCTAAGGAGTAAAGAATATGAAAATAAAAAATGAAGTAATGCTGATTACTTATGCCGATAGTCTAGGGAATAATTTGACCGATTTGAATGAAGTCTTAACTAAACATTTAGACCAAGTCATTGGTGGCATTCATCTATTACCTTTTTTCCCTTCAACTGGAGATCGTGGTTTTGCTCCTAGTGATTATACAAAGGTCGATCCTGCTTTTGGCGATTGGTCAGATGTTAAAAAGTTATCAGAAAACTATTATTTAATGTTTGATTTTATGGTGAATCATATATCAAGAGAATCTCTTTATTTTCAAGATTATCAGCAAAATTATTTAGCGTCACCATATAAGGATATGTTTCTTTCGATTGCTGACTTTTATCCTGAAAATCGTCCAACGGAAGAAGACATTGATATTATTTATAAGCGGAAAGACAAAGCTCCTTTTCAAAAAGTGAACTTTGCAACTGGAGAAGAAGGCCTTGTTTGGAATACGTTTGGTGAAGAACAAATTGACTTAGATGTTACTAAAGAAGTCACGAAGCAATTTATCAGACAGACAATCAAAGAAATGGCCGCGGAAGGTTGTTCATTGATCCGTTTAGATGCTTTTGCCTATGCGATAAAAAAACTGGATTCTAATTGTTTTTTTGTAGAACCAGATATTTGGGAATTATTAGACGAGATTCGTTTAGAAGCAGCAAAATATGAGGTTGAATTATTACCAGAAATTCATGAACATTATTCGATTCAAATGAAAATAGCAGAGCATGATTATTATATTTATGATTTTGCTTTGCCGATGGTTCTTTTATATTCACTATATAGCGGGAAAAGTAATCGATTAGTCGATTGGTTAAAAATGAGCCCAATGAAGCAATTTACGACATTAGACACGCATGATGGAATTGGAGTTGTTGATGCTAAAGATTTATTAGCAGAAGCTGAAACAGCGTATACTACGGAAAAATTATATGAAATTGGGGCAAATGTGAAAAAAATCTATTCTTCCGAAGCGTATAATAATTTAGATATTTATCAAATCAATAGTACTTATTATAGTGCATTAGGAGATGATGACCAAAGTTATCTATTAGCACGGGCGATCCAATGTTTTGCTCCTGGTATCCCACAAGTATATTATGTTGGCTTATTAGCAGGTAAGAATGATTTAGATTTGTTAGAGCAAACAAAAGAAGGACGGAATATTAATCGACATTACTATTCACTTGACGAAATTGAGGGTGAGGTTAAGCGTCCTGTTGTTAAACGATTATTTGAAATTTTAACGTATCGAAACGAATCACTTAGTTTTGATTTAGATGGAAAAATAACAGTGGAGGCTCCGAGTGATAATTTATTAGTTATTACTAGGGAAAGTCGAGATGGGGTATATCGCTCCGTATTGGAAGCAAACTTAGTGACAAAAGACTTTGTTATTGCCGATAATGTAGGAAAGCAAATAACGCAGCTCAGAAATAAATAAAAGACTTGGCTTAAAACAATTCTGTTTTAAGCCAAGTCTTTTTATTTAATGACATAGTCTAAAATAGTATCTAAATTTTTGATAAATATTTTTCGGTCTCTGATTTGAATAGCATCCATATCTTTTAATTGTTGGAACATTCGGTTAACACTACTAGCAGAAGTAATGCCACAGAAATGAGCAATTTCCTCATTAGTAATAATGAAGTCAATTAAGTAGCCATTATCCATCGGAATACCAAACAACTCATATAATTCAAAGATTTGAGTACAGACAGCACCAAATTTACCATTCATTAGCATCTGTTGCATTTTTTTGATCGACGTTAACAGACAAACACGATAATAATCTTTGACATACATTTGTAAATCTTTGCTTTTATTGATATCTTGCCAAAATTTGACACGATCAATTTTATAGAGTTCAGCTGTTTCAGATTCAATCCGAATGTTGAAGGGATAGTCTGTAAATTGTGAGTATTCATCACGTAATAAGGAAACAATTTCTAAATCTTTAATATATCGTAAGTTAAATTCACGGCCATCGTGAGAAATAATACTAGTTTTAATAATTCCATTTTTTAAAATATAGGCGTGACAATCTTTTAAACCTTCATAAGTTAAATAACTTTTTCTCTTTTTAGTAATCACGGGAAAAGTATTTTGATTCAAATAGTCTTGTAAAATAGAATGATCCAATGAAATTCCTCCTCAACGGCGTAAATAGTCCTTAGTTTAAAGTGATTATCATTTGTTTACTACCTAATACTAAACTAAAAAATAGATAAAAGTCAATAACAAATGTTAATGATATTTGGTATTACCATATTTTGAAAACAAATCCCTTTTTTTTTATGTTCGATTTCGCTTATAGTAAGGGATGCAGAAAGTTTTCAGAAAAAATAATCTTTAAGCAATTAAAGTTTGCAGGTTCAGAAAGGAAGAACAAAGTAGAATGCAAGAAAAAGAAGTAGAAAAATTATTTAATAAAGGCTTTATCAGTATTACGCTAATTAATTTTGTTGTCTATCTCGTTTATTATTTATTAATGGTTATTATTGCTGTGATTGCAAAGGATGAATTGAATGCAACGATGAGTCAAGCGGGACTGGCTTCAGGTATTTATATTATCGGGACCTTATTGGCTCGTTTATTCATGGGAAAATGGTTAGAGTTAATTGGCAGAAAAGCGGTGTTGCGTTATGGGGCTATTTTTTACTTGATTACAACCATTGCTTACCTACACATGCCTAGTATTGCTATTCTTTTTTTGGTTCGTCTTGTTAATGGTTTTGCCTACGGGACAGTTTCAACAGCGACGAATGCTATCGTGACGTCTTATATACCAAAATCAAAACATGGTGAAGGAATCAACTATTATGGTTTAAGTACCAGTTTAGCAGCAGCTATTGGTCCTTTTATCGGGATGATATTACTGAATAATACAAGCTTCCATACGATTGCTTGGTTCTCAATTATTTTGATTTTATTAACAACGATTGCTTGCTTTATTTTTCCAGTTAAAAATTTAGTTTTAACGAAAGAACATAAAGCGGAGCTATCTAAATGGACTTTTGATAGTTTTATTGAAAAAAAAGTGGGTTTCATTTCATTTATTGGTTTTTTGATGGGCTTATCTTATTCTAGTGTTCTATCATTCTTATCATCTTATGCTAAAGAAATTGATTTAGTCAGTGTGAGCCAATATTTCTTTGTTGTTTATGCACTTGTCGTGACTCTTACTCGTCCAATGACCGGTCGTATTTTTGATAATAAAGGTGAAAACTATGTAATGTATCCAAGCTATATATTTTTAACATTAGGTTTGTTTGCTTTAGGCATGACGAATAGTGCAGGTATGTTATTATTTGCAGGTGCTTTAGTCGGTTTAGGCTATGGAACCTTCATGTCAAATGGTCAAGCTGTTTGTTTGAAAACAGTGGAAACTAAAAGAATAGGTGTGGCTTTATCAACTTATTTTATTGGACTTGATTTAGGTCTAGGTGTCGGTCCTTACGTTTTAGGTGAACTACATGAATTTATCTCGTTCCCAGCTTTATATATGGTCGCTGGAGTGATCCCAATTATTTGTACCATCCTCTATGCTATTTTTTATCGTTCTAATCCAATGGTGAAAAAAATAGTCGTAGATGAAAAAATTTAAGATAAATTAAAAAGACTTGAGAAATCAATGTATTATATTGATTTCTCGAGTCTTTTCTTTGTGCTTCTTCCTTGGTGAAGATAAAGATTTAAATCTTTTAATTCTGTAATGGTGGGGTGCTCAGGTTGATTAGGTAGCATTTCAAAAAGTAAATAAATTAAATTATTTGCAATCTTGTCCAGTGGTTGTACAATTGTCGAAAGTGAGGGTAAAAATTTGCGAATCACTTGTGTCCCGTCGTAGCCAATAATTTTTAAATCGTTAGGAACCTCTCGCCCCATTTGTGCTGAAAGGTCATTACAAAGTAAAGCAATGAGGTCGTTTGTACAAAAGACTCCATCTAATTGCTTGTTTTGTAAGATTGATTTGATGATGGTTTGATCATCATTATTAAAATAAAAATTAGAATGATACTCAAAATAATGAGGTTTTAAATTTTTTTCAGCTAAGGCGCTTAAATAGCCTTCTTTTTTGTGAGAAAGTTGAAAAATAGCATTATTTTTTGGATTGATGAAGCCGATATTTTGACAACCTTGTTCTATAAGATGTTGAGTTGCCATTTTTGCTCCCGAAAAATCATCTACTTTGACTGTTGGAATATCATTTGATAAAAAACGACCAAAAGAGACGATGGGAAGTTTGATTGATTGGTAAGCCAGTATTTTTTTATAATTGGGAGTACAGGTGATAATCCCGTCGACTTGATTCGCTTCAAGCATTTTCAAGTAGTCTTTTTCTTTTTCGATGTTTTCATAGCAATTACAGAGTATCACTTTAAACCCATTTTTGAATAAATCGTCTTCAAGATATCTGACGAGTTCACTAAAAAAAGGATGCTGAATACTGGGAACTAAAAGCCCAATCAAACGAATGCTTTTTCCTTGTAATGCACGTGCAGCTTGATTGGGAATATAATTAAGTTCGAGCATTGCTTTCTTTACTTTTTTAATGGTTTTCTCACTTAGTGAGCCATAATTATTGATAACTCGTGAGACCGTAGTAGAGGATACACCGGCCTTTTTAGCAACATCGGTTAGTTTAACAGCCATATTGATGCTCCTTGTCATTTCTTCTTAGCTTCACAATAGTGTACTTAAATTGAATTGTCAATAATATGAGAATAATTATTAAAGATATTGTTAAACGTTTGACAATTTTTATAAATGCAAGTATTATGATGTTGTAGTTATTACCCAGAATTTTAATTTCTGCTAACTACTAAAATTTAGATATCGTTTGATAAATAATATTTAAAGAGATTTTCCCCCCCCCCAATACCTTAATGAAATCCCCGTTTCATTAAGGTTTTTAAAAAAATAAACCGCAAAGTTTTTATTTTGTGGTTTAATCTTGAGTTTTGGTATACTGGATAAGAAAAATGAATTGGAGTGTTGAAAATGAAGTATTTAGTAGTTGGTAGTGGTTTGTTTGGTTCTGTCTTTGCTCATGAAGCAGCTAAAAAGGGACACCACGTGACCGTAATCGAAAAGCGAGATCACGTTGCTGGAAATATTTATACAAGAAATGAAGACGGAATCAATGTTCATCAGTACGGTGCTCATATCTTCCATACTTCTAACCGTGAAATTTGGGATTATGTGCAACAGTTTACTGAATTTAACCAATTTATCAATGCACCATTAGCCATCAGTCAAGGTGAGTTATATCACTTACCGTTCAATATGAATACGTTCCATGCTTTATGGGGAGTGAAAACACCAAAAGAAGCAGCTAAAAAAATTGCTGAACAACGTTTAACTTTGACGAGATCAGCTGAAAATTTAGAAGAGCAAGCCTTATCACTTGTTGGATCCGATATTTATGAAACTTTGATTAAAGGGTATACTGAAAAGCAATGGGGCCGACCATGTACGGAACTGCCTTCATTTATTATTAATCGATTACCGGTTCGCTTAACTTATGATAATAATTATTTTAATGATCGCTATCAAGGAATTCCAATGGGAGGATATACTCCCATCATCGAAAAAATGTTAACGCATGAAAAGATTCAACTCCATTTAAATACTGATTTTTTTAAAAAGAAAGAAGAGTACTTAGCCAACTATGACAAAATTATCTATACTGGAATGATCGATGAATTTTTCGATTATTGTTATGGAGAATTAGAGTACCGTTCATTAGAATTTGTACATGAGCGTTTAGAAGAAGCGAACTATCAAGGAAATGCTGTGGTGAATTATATTGATAGTGAAATTCCTTATACGCGAATTATTGAACATAAACACTTTGAGTTTGGTAAGGAAAAACATACGGTAATAACTAAAGAATACCCTTGTGAGTGGACAAAAGGTAAAGAACCTTATTATCCAGTAAATAATGCAGATAACAACCGTTTGTATAAGAAATATAAAACATTATCCCAAGAAAAAAGCAACGTTATTTTTGGTGGTCGCTTAGGAATGTATCGCTATTTTGATATGCACCAAGTCATTGAAGCTGCTTTGCAATTGGTTGCTCGTGAAATAAAATAAATCTACAAACTGATGTTAATTAAAAACATCAGTTTGTAGGTTTTTTTGGAATTAAGACCGTTAAAATAAACCAGTTATCTTGATAATTGATTGTCATTGAGCCATTATATTTTTCAGCAAAATACGCGATACTTTTTAAGCCATAGCCATGATAGTCTGTATTTTCTTTCGTTGATTGCGGAAGACCGTCAATCATTTCAGGCTGATTTTCAGTATAATTTTTAACTTGATAAATGATAAAGTTACCTTTTTCAACTGTTTTTAATTGAATTAAGCGTTTTTCTTTTTCAGGTGTTTTTAAAATAGATTCAATCGCATTATCAAGTGAATTTCCGAGGAGGCTACATAAATCCATTGTTTCAATAGGATCAAGAAGTTTTCCATTTGTAAAGCAGGTGAGTGTAATATCATTTTGAATACAAAACATATTTTTTCTCGTGAGAATCGTATCCATAATGGCATTTCCTGTTTTTATTGGGGACTGAAAAAGACGGAGGTCTTCTTTCAAATTTTCAATATAATTTTTTTGTTTTTCTTGGTTGGTTTCTAATTGAATCATCTCTATTTGATGTTTTAAATCGTGAAATTTTCGATGAATTAATTCATTTCCTTCACGGTAATTTTCATATTGTTCATATTGCGATTGAAACATATGTTGAATGGCATTTAATTCTTCTTTGAGCATCATTTCGGAACGAAAATTCTCTTGCATTAAGATAATAAGAAGTCCTGCCAAATTGATTAATGCTCGGAAAGTATAAATCGTTAAACTATCTCCAATCGGAAAATCAGTGTTAGATAAAATAAACCCAACATTACTAACAAAGAAAATCATTAAGGCAGTCAAACAGGAAATAAAGACGTCTCTATGTTGAATTTGTTGAATAAAATGGGCATTAATGGTGAGGCGATTTGAAAAAAAGTAGTAGATTGTAAATAGTAGAAGGTAACAAAAAATGGCGAATAAATAAATAAAAAGAGTCGAGAATTGCCCTAAATTTATCGCCAAATAACAATACAGTTGCCAAGTGAGTGAAGCGGTTAATTCAGCTAAAATGAAACCCTTTGCTACGAGGTAAAGGGTTTGATTGCTCGAATAGTGGGTCGTCCATTTTAAGGTTAAAAACATCCAACCTAAATTGAGCAACATTCCAGGTAACCAAAAAAGTAAAGACCAAGTACCAACGAGTAGTTGTAAAAAAAGTTGCCCGATTCCCATTATGATTAAGTAAAAGGGAATGTTTTTTTTGTGCTGGTTTTTTGGTAATTGTAAAATTAAAATAACGCAAGCAAGCCACTCAGCTAGAGCGGTTAATTCACGCGGAATATTTGGAAGTACCAGCATTTAAAGCACCTCGTTCCCCAAGTAGTTTGTTAAAGCTTGGAGAAACTCTTTTTTTCGAGGTCGACTAATTACAAGTTCATACTTATCAATAAAAACAATGTTTTTATCAATCGCTTTGACATATTTTAAATTAACCAAGTAGCAATTATTACACCTGAAAAAATGGTGTTCTTGTAATCTTTTTTCCATATTCTTCATTGAATCGAGGAGGGTAAAAGAATTTTGTAGAGTATGAAAATGAAGATAATGCCCCTCACTCTCAACATAGACTAAATCATCCAATCTGATTTTACGAAGGCCATTGTTAACTTTAAGCGTTAGTGTGTTACTAGGTGTTGAAGTTAGTTTAGGAACTATTTTTTTAAAGTGTTCAAAAAAATTAAAATAAGTAATGGGCTTCAATAAAAAATCAGTCGCGTGAACGGAGTAACCCTCGATGGCCCATTGAACATAGTTTGTAATAAAAACAATTAAGACATCTGAATCAACATCTCTAATTTTTTTAGCAGCGGTCATTCCATCCATAATTGGCATTTCTACATCAAAATAAATAACATCAAATTGTCCAGAATACTGGTCAACGATTTCAAGACCATCTGTAAAAAGAGAAAGGTGGATCGCCACGTTTTGTTCTTTTTGATATCGTTCAAAACAACGTTTTAAGCGCTCTCTTTCTTCGAGATTATCTTCAACAATCGCAATATTCATAGATGATCGACTTCCTTTCCTTATTTCACTCTTATTATAAAGTTATTTAAAAAAAAAGCAAAAAAGAGAAATGACAGTTTATGATAAAAAAAGCTCAGAATATGAAAGAAAGATATTATACCGCTTACATAGATGATAATCTAATAAAAAAGAGAGTATAGGAGGACACTAGAAATGCTAAAAAATTATAATATTCTTCGCAATCTTTCATTAAAAGAGAAAGCTACCTTACTTTCTGGAAAGAACACATGGGAAACACAAGAGATTAAGGATAGCGTTCCGTCTATTTTTTTATCAGATGGACCACATGGTTTAAGAAAACAGGTTGGAGCCTCAGATCATTTAGGTCTGAATGCTAGTCAACCAGCGACTTGTTTTCCAACAGCTGCAACATTAGCGAATAGTTGGGATGAGCACCTTGTTGAAGAGATTGGGCAAGCACTAGGCAAGGAAGCGGAGGATTTGGATGTTCAAGTTATTTTAGGTCCAGGACTAAATATTAAACGGAATCCAAAATGTGGTCGTAATTTTGAATATTACAGTGAAGATCCTTACTTATCGGGTAAAATGGCAGGAGCCAGTATTCGAGGAATTCAAGCGAATGGCACGATTGCTTGTCCGAAACACTTTGCGGTGAATAGCCAAGAATATCGAAGGATGGCATCCGATTCAATCGTCGATGAACGAACGATGCGTGAAATTTATTTAACAGGGTTTGAAATTGCCATCAAAGAAGGACAGCCAAGAGCGATCATGTCTGCTTATAATAAGATTAATGGAATTTATGCAAATGAACACCCGAAATTATTGCAAGAAATATTAGTGGATGAGTGGGGATTTGAAGGGTTTGTTGTTTCTGATTGGGGAGGAGATAACAATCATGTTGAAGCGATTAAGGCGGGGAGTCATCTAGCAATGCCTTCCTTAGGTGCAGAAGGTGCGCGCGAGGTCGTTAAAGCTGTTCAAGAAGGCAATCTATCAGAAGAAACACTCAATCAACGTGTTGATGAGATTCTCACGGTTATTCTCGATGTACCTGTAAAAAAAGAGGAAAGCCCAACAGATTGGAAAAAACACCATCAATTAGCTAAAGAAGCAGCGATGAAAAGTGCGGTGCTTTTAAAAAATGAAGCGGCTGTTTTACCAATCCAGTCCACACAAAAAGTTGGTTTTATTGGTGAGTTTGCAGAAAGGCCACGTTACCAAGGGGCAGGGTCATCTATGGTTAACGCTCATCAATTAGAGAATGTGGTGGATTTATTAGCCGATTATCCTCTAAATGTTTCTGGTTTTGAATTAGGTTATCGTCGAGGAGCTAATACGGATGATAACTTAATAAAAAAAGCAGTTGAGTTAGCCAATAAAAGTGAAGTAGTAGTTGTCTATGCAGGATTAGACGAAAGTTATGAAAGTGAGGGGATGGATCGAACCCATCTAAGTTTACCTCAAAGTCAGCTTGAGCTGTTAGAAGCTTTAGCAACAACTGAAACAAAAATTGTCGTAGTATTATCAGCAGGTTCGGTCGTAGAGATGCCATGGTTAAAAAATATTTCTGGTTTGATTCATCTCTATTTATCGGGTGAAGCAGGGGCAAGTGCGAGTTTAGAAGTTCTAACAGGCCGTTATAATCCGAGTGGAAAGCTAAGTGAAACTTATCCATTAAGTTATCAAGAGGTTCCTTTTGGTGAAGAGTATCCAGCGATGGGGCCTTATGCTTATTATAAAGAAGGTCCTTTTGTAGGTTATCGCTATTATAATACTAAAAAAAATGAAGTTTTATTTCCTTTTGGCTATGGACTAAGTTATACCGATTTTAAATATAGTCAGTTGCATTTAATGGATGATGGAATTTGTTTTACCTTAACTAATACTGGGCATGTCGCTGGTGAAGAAATTGTTCAAATGTATGTTACTGCGCCGAAAGAAACGAATCTGAGACCCGTTCATGAATTAAAAGGATTTAAAAAAGTTAGTCTGCAGGCACAGGAAAGTTGTAATGTTTTTTTACCATTCGATGATTATACTTTCCGTACTTACAATGTGAAAGAAAAAGAATGGCAGGTTAACACTGGTCTTTATATCATCAATGTTGGTGGTCATTCTCGAGAACTACCACTATCACTAGAAGTGTTTAAAGAAGGTGTAGCCAAAGAAGTTCACGTTCTTTTAAGTGAAAATTATCAAACATTGTCATTGAATCAAATAACAATGAAAGATTTTGAGACTTTATATCAGGAGCCCGTGCCAGTATTTCAAGAACATAAAAGGCAATTATTGCATGAAAATAGTACGCTATCAGACTTACAATATGCACCTGGGTTTTTGGGACGTCAAGTTTATCGAGTCCTTCATCGGTTATTAAAAAGAAGTCAACGAAAAGGAACACCAAATTTAAATTTATTATTTATTTATAATATGCCCTTTCGTGCGATTGGAAAGATGACCAATGGTTTAATTAGTTCTGAAATGAGTCATGAACTTGTACGAATGGGAAATGGTCATGTTATTAAAGGCGGTATACGGTTCATCCAACAATTTTTTGTTAATAAAAAAGAAAATAAACGTTGGAGAAGTAAAGAAGAGGTAATGAAATAATGACAAATTTAATAAAAAACAAAAGCTGGCTCTCAAAATTTAAAGAAAAACATCCAGATATTTATGAATTTATTTTATTTAATCTGATGAGTAATGTTGCAACTATAGTTAACTTTGTAGTATTGTGGATAGGTACAGGTTTTGTTTTTAAAAACTTGAGTACGACCGATTTTCACTGGTTCATTTTTAACTATGATAATAATGAAGGTGGTTTGGGAGGCTTTTTAAGTTTTTTATTGGCTTATATTTGCGCTCAAATTGTTAATTTTATTGTGCAACGAAAAGTAGTTTTTAGTGCAACTGTTGATATAAAAAGTGTTTTACCTTGGTATATTGCAACGGTTACTTTTGCGGGTATCCTATCAATCTGGCTTCCCCCTTATTTAATTAAAGGGTTATCACCATTTGTAGGAGGTTTTGCTGCAACACTGGCTAATATGATTAACATAGTTATTCAAGTAGTTATTAATTATCCAATGATGAAATTTAAAATTATGAGGAAAGAGTAAATAATGAAAAAACTATTAAGTATTATTGTTCCTTGTTATAATTCTGAAGATTATATGGAACATTGTATTGAATCACTATTAATTGGTGGAGAAGCCGTAGAGATTTTATTAGTCAATGATGGATCGAAAGATGGTACACGTAGTATCGCAGATCATTATCAAGAGAAATATCCAACGATTGTTAAAACAATTCATCAAGAAAATGGTGGTCACGGTCAAGCGATTAATTCGGGCCTTTTAGCAGCAACGGGTCTTTATTTGAAAGTTGTGGATAGTGATGACTGGGTGGATGAAGGAGCGTATCGAAAGATATTAACTTTTTTAGATGAACATCAAAAAGAAAATTTAATGGATATGATTATTAGCAATTATGTTTATGAAAAACAAGGAGTTAAACATAAAAAAGTAATGGAATACCGTTCAATATTACCGATAGAAGAAGTTTTTAATTGGTCAGATGTCCACTTTCCAATTGGTAAATATTTGCTAATGCATTCGGTTATTTACCGAACAGAGTTATTAAAAGACATTGGTTTAAAACTACCCAAACATACTTTTTATGTGGATAACTTATATGTTTTCCAACCCTTACCTTTAGTTAAAAAGATGTATTATTTAGATGTTGATTTTTATCGTTATTATATTGGTCGCGAAGATCAATCAGTGAATGAGGCAATTATGATTAGCCGGATTGATCAGCAAATTTTTGTTAATAAAGAGTTAATTCGCTACTTTTCAACGCTCGATCATTCTGATGAGCATTTGACCCTTTATATGCGTCGTTTTTTAGAGATTATTACCGCGGTATCTTCAATACTCTTGCTTAAAGAAGGTTCGCATGAAAATTTAGTTAAAAAAGAAGAATTATGGAATTATATTGAGCAAGAGAATCCTGAACTTTATGGTAAATTAAGGCGTGGAGCTTTTGGTCATGCTTTGCATTTACCAGGTAAGCTTGGTCGTAAAACCGCTGTTCGTATCTATCAAACGGCTCAAAAAATCTATGGTTTTAATTAGGAGTAACTGTAAGCTGAGTTAATTAACTCGCCTTACAGTTGTTTTTTTAGTCTGAATTTGTATATAATGTTAATAAGAAAGCGATTTGAGGTGACTATTTGGTTTGAGAGAAAGAAAAAATCGACCTAGAAAAATAAATCAAAAGAAAATAATGAATCATCAGTCAAAACAAACAAAGAAACAACGTTGGCTAATTTTAGGAGGTAGCCTGTTGTTACTGATTGTATTATTTTTCACGTTTACCAATCGCTATGTCTGGCGCATTGAGGGGACCTCAATGACACCAACACTTTCACCTGGAGAACTCGCATTAGTTCGCCATCAAAAAAAAATTAATCGTTATGACATGGTCGCTTTTAAAGTTAATGAACCGTCTTTAAAAAATATTTATGTTGTTAAACGTGTGATTGGTATGCCGGGTGATTTGGTAGAAATTAATGAGCAACAGGTATTAATTCGGTTTGCTGCACCAGGTGTGAAGAATGATGAAGAAATGTTTAAGAGTCAAGGTCAAATTGAATTTCCGATGACTATCAATACGAAGAAAGTAGAACCAAAAGAATTAATTATTCCTGAGAATAAATATTTTATGGTTGGAGATAATGTAAATGGTTCTTATGATAGTCGTATTTTTGGATTGATTGATAGAGAACAAATAGAGGGGACACTTTTATTTAAATAAGTGTCCTCGAAGCTGAAAATAGAACCAACCAAACCGATTGAAAATGATGGTTTGGTTGGTTCTATTTATTTTGGCTTGTTTTTATCTTTTTCAGTTTCACGAATAATGAAAATAGGTCTTTTTTTAGTTTCTAAAAATATTTTTCCAATATATTTTCCAATAATGCCTAGGCTTAGTAACTGTAACCCTCCCACAAATAGAATAATCACAACTAGTGATGGCCATCCAGATGTTGGATCTCCAAAAATTAAGGCACGAATAATGATGAAAATTAAAGCAATCGCAGATAAAAGGCATGAAAACAAGCCTGTAAAGGCAGCTAAATTGAGAGGAGTATCAGAAAAATTAACAATTCCGTCGATTGAATAACCTAAAAGTTTCCAAAAAGACCATGATGTCTCACCTGCAACACGTTCAACATTTTCATAAGCAAGATAATGCGTATTAAAGCCAACCCAACTAAAGATACCTTTAGAGAAGCGGTTATATTCAGAGAGTTCAAGAATCGCATCAACCATTTGACGTGTCATTAAACGGAAGTCACGTGCGCCATCAACCATTTCAGTATCACTAATTCGATTAATAATGGAATAGAATTTTTTTGAGAAAAAGCTACGAATGACAGGTTCTCCTTTACGTGTCGAACGTCTCGTACCAACGCAATCAATTTCCGGGGACTGAATAATGGTGACCATGTCGGGTAATAATTCTGGAGGATCTTGTAAATCTACATCCATAACAGTAATTAAATCACCAGTGGTATGTTTTAATCCAGCATAAAGAGCCGCTTCTTTACCAAAATTACGCGAAAAAGATAAAAAACGGACAAAATCATAGTGATTAGCAAGATCACGCATTTTTTCTAAACTCGCATCAGTCGAGCCATCATTTACAAAGATATATTCAAAATTATAATGATGTTTTACTCTTATTTTTTCCATTTCTTGAAAAAAGATTGGAATCATTTCTTCCTCATTAAAACAAGGGATAACAATTGAAATAAGCATTTTAAGTCCTACCTACCTTCCTGCATACAGTTACAGCATAAAAGATTATTATAATCATTATCTGTTTCTTTATTATAACAAAAAAGTATCTTTAGATAAATGAGCTGTTTTTTTATCCTTGTTTATTTTGTTTATAAAATATTAGCGGTGTTTAAATAGGTTTGAAAAGATTTATTTGATGAGGGTTTTGTTTTGAGATATGAATTGAAAATGTTAAAATTATTTTGATTAGAGCAAACACTTATGTTTAAAAAATAATAGATAAGGGAGAGGATGAATCATTAAACTAGGAATGGTTGGTATTATTGTGTCAAACATGGAGGCTTCGCTTGATTTTTATGATTGTTTAGGTTTTAAAGTAAAGGAACGCTATAGTGAAAATTATGTTGAACTTGTCAATCAAACCTTAAATCTGTCTTTAAATACTCAAGAGCTGGTTGCTGATGTTTATGGTTTTAAGCCAGAGTTTACGGGTCAGCGAATAGAATTAGCTTTTGTGGTTGATGATTATCATGAATTAGAGAGTATTTGTGCTCGGATTGAAGAACAAGGATATGAATTAATAAAAAAACCGTGGAAGGCAGAATGGGGACAATACTATGCGATTATTAGAGATATCAATGGTCATGTCCTTAGTTTATACACGGAAAATTAAATAACTCTGCTTGGATAATTGTTGGTTGTTATTTAAAAAGGAGTGAATTGGGTGAGGAATTGTTGGTTCGCTGACCTTAGTTAGTTGTTTGTTTTTGGTATAGTCTTAAAGAAAAAGAGTCTTCAAAAAAATAAAACGACTAGCGAGCTTTTTAATCCACTCGCTGGTCGTTATTTTTTTAGTAAGCAGTCCAACCACCATCAGCGACAAGAACATCTCCATTGATGAAACTAGAATCATCTGAAGCTAAGAAAAGTGCCGCTTTGGCTAGTTCTTCAGGTTGCCCTGAGCGAGGCATAATACTCATTCCGAGACCTTGACGAGCCATCCCAAATTCACTGATATTCTTCATGCTACTCGCAATATTAGTTTCAACGCCACCAGGAGCGATTGCATTACAACGAATATTTTTGTCCGCGTACATGAAAGCTGTGTTTAAAGTTAGGCCAACAACGGCAAATTTGCTGGCAGCATAAGCAGCACCGGCACGAGCCCCATGTAAACCACCTACTGAAACAATGTTGACGATAACGCCACCCTCTTTGTTTAAGTATAAGTTAGTTGCTTCGCGCATTGTATGCATGACAGAAGTTGTATTAATCGCAATGATTGAGTCCCAACGGTCATCTTGAATTTCATGAATGGGTTCCATTCCATCCATGATCCCAGCATTATTAATTAAAATATCTAGTGTTTTAAAGTGTTCAATTGTTTGTTTGAACATTTCAATAATTTCCTCTTTGTTTGCTAAATTTATTTGAAAAGCAAAAGCTTGTCCACCTTTTTTTTCAATCGTTTGAGCGACTTCTTGAGCGCCTTCACCATTGATATCAGCAACAACAACTTTAGCTCCTTCTTGAGCGAATAATTCAGCCGTAGAACGACCAATTCCTGAGGCAGCACCTGTTACAATCGCAACTTTATCCTTTAATTTCATATAAAAAAGACCTCCTATTCATTTTGTATAATAACTGTACCATAAAATAATAGCGGTTACAATTGGATTAGCTTTCTTCCTTTTTTTAATCATTTTCTTTCTGTGTGTTTATAAAAAAGAACATTCAATAAAAGTAACCCCTTTCTTTTAGAACTATCCTTTTTGAGGTTCTTGCTTTAGAATGAAGGTATCAGTTATTTTTAGTTAAAATTAGAACGGAGAAAGAAATATGAAAAAACACAAAACGATGGAAGTACTAGCGATTCTATCCTTATCGTTAGTTTTAACATCAACTTTATCAATATCAGGAATCATTCCTGATTTATTGGTTCATTTTGAAAATTATTCACGTTCATCTGTTGAATTGATCGTGTCTGTGACGTCAATTGCAACAACGATTATGGTAGGACTTAACCCGTTTGTCTCAAAATTTTTATCAGAACGAGCGACCATTATTTTAGGATTACTGGTTATTGGTTTCGCAGGAATTATTCCTTTCTTTTTTATGAGTTATCCGATTATTTTACTTTCTCGGATATTTGTAGGGATTGGCGTTGGTTTACTTAATACTCGGGCGATTAGTATTATTGGTGAACGTTTTACCGGAAGTGTCCGGTCCAAGTTGCTTGGTTTTAGAGGGTCTGCGGAGACGTTAGGGCAAACCGTTCTAAATATGATAGCAGGTCAATTGATGGTGATTTCATGGAACAGTTCTTTTTTAATTTATGCAATCGCATTTTTTATTTTAATGATGTATCTTTTATTTGTTCCGAAAGTTGAAACTGAAGAAGCAAAGGAAAGTGAAAAAGAAAGTAAAAAGGGAATCAAGCTGAATGGAAAGCAGTTAGTTATCGTATTGCTACACGCTTTGTTTATTTGTCTTCTGATTTCTATCACAGTTTCAAGTATGTTAAGAATACCAAGTTTAATGGTTGAAACAGGTGTTGGAACAACGCTCCAAGCCAACCGAGTATTGAGTGTTTATATGTTTTCAGGCTTTATTTCAGGCGTTTTATTTGGTCATTTTATTCAAATTTTTAAAGAATATATTTTACCACTTTTTTTGGTTATTACTTCTGTTGGTTTGGCGATGATTGCTTTATCAGCAACGGCATTTTTATTAGGAATAGGGGCCTTTTTAGTTGGTTTTTCTTTAACAATTTGCGTTGTTTGGGTTTTTAATAATTTATCGAATACACTTCCTAGAGAAATATTGAATACCGCTAATTCATTTGTTTTAGTTGGCTCTAATTTAGGAGCAGCAACCGCACCTTTAGTCTTAGGAGGAATTGGTTTAATTAATCCGAGTTTAAAAACGAGTTTTTTAGTTCATGCTTTTCTTTTAATAGTTGTAGCAATAGGCTTATTCTTATTTTATAAAAATGAAAAATAAAGTAAAAAAACGCTCTTAGTTAAAGGGCTGTTTTTTTAGCCTTAAAATTGCTTTTTTTTATAAACAATCGTAAAATGAACATACATTGACCATTT
This sequence comes from Vagococcus sp., assembly GCF_052102835.1. NCBI lineage: Bacteria > Bacillati > Bacillota > Bacilli > Lactobacillales > Enterococcaceae > Vagococcus > Vagococcus sp. The sequence continues at coordinate 301,890 of NZ_JBQEIL010000001.1, read as the reverse complement.
GTTTTGCAAAAAAGGAGGCTATCTTGTGAAAAAATTAAAGTTTAGAAATTTTAATGAACCCGTCTTACTTGATGAAAATGATGATGCTATTTTAGAATTTGCTCCAAGAGCAACGTTACCGACTCGTATCGGTTTCAATATTTATAATCAAGCACAAGAAAAAATTGGAAAAGTTGAACGGATTAGAAGTGATTTTGGTTATTTAAATTTACCACGTTTTCATATTCATATTGGACCAGAAGTAATTGGGATAAAAAAAGAACAAAAAAATTATTCTGATAGATATGAATTTTTTAAGAGTGAGTATGATATTAAAGGGGAGTGGAGCGGACCAGCATTTGAAATCTTAAAAGAAGGTGAAATTGCAGCTTCTGTTAAAGTTAATACTATTGGTGAACCAAATAGATATCATCTTGATTTATTTGACTTAACGTTAGAAGCTCAAATTGCTGGTATTTTATTTGTTATTTGTTGGATTATGGAGGACGAAAGTAATCGTGTTGACCAGACTAAATAAAAAGTAGCCAATGTATCTGCCTCAAAAGCTAAATACATTGGCTGTTTTTTATTCTTTATCAATAAAATAGTGGCTATCTTCTTTATATTTTATAAGCGCTTTTTCCCAAACAGCTTTAGCATTCATGACACAACAGGGGCCATTTAACACGGTGCCACATTTGAAGTCCTCTTCATCTAAAATATCTAGAATGCGGTCATAACGTTGAACATAACCATCGAAATCATGACGTAGAACGTTCATCATGATTTTTTCTTTATTCGATAAGGTAATTTCGTAATCATAATTTGTCGTAAAGAGATAATCAGGTAATATCATTTCTTCAACGCCATGAAGACTGGTATTTCGTGCTAATGGAGCTCCTAACATCACAATCTTACCATTGCGACGATAGACTTCACGAAAGGGTGAATTTGCGCCAACAGGTGTGAAATCTTTATAGTGATCTTGTGTCATCGCATGAGCATCTTTTCCCCAAGCCGTTACACTATGAGTTGGATGGACACTGCGGACTACATTTTCAGATAAGCGCATGAATTCAGGCAAGACACCGATACAGACTGGTGTTTTTTCAACATCGAAAAAGCGGTGATCAAGATCAACGTTTCGATAGCTTAAAGTTGGAAATAACAAGTTCCCTTTTTTTACCGTCTCTTTAAGAGCTGCGATGACAGCAGCCGGTCCCCCCTCAATCTCTTGATCCCCTTTTAAAGCATTGTAAGAAGAATGAACAATAATGGTATCTTCTTCAGTTACCCCCAACTTGCGTAAATCTTCAATGATTTGTTTGGCTTTCATAAATTTAACCCCTTTAACTATTATTTTATCTTTAAGTTTAGCTAGTTTGGTTGAGATATGCAAAGAAAGTAAAAAATAGTGATCCATATTTTAGGCTGGCGTGTTTTTTTTAGGATCTGTTCAAATATATAATAATTGACTTCTGTTATAAGATAGCTGAAAATTAGTAGAGAACGAGGATGGAAGAGGTGAGGAAGATCGAAGATTTAAGACGAAAAAAAATTTATGTTGCGATTATGTTTTTACTTGTTATTGTCACAATGGTTGTTAATGTTTTAGAAGAAAATATGAATAATCTCATTAACTATGTTATTTTATTTCTTTTTTCTTTGGATACTTTTCATGCCTTATGGAAAAGTAAAAATAAAAAGGAATATTTTAAGTATCATTTTCTCGATTTCGTAGCTTTAATTCCGTTTTATCATGGTTTCAGAATGTTAAAATTTATTCCTCTAACCTTACAGCTGATTCGAATTACTTCAATTGGTCAAAGATATTTTTTGCCAGTTGTTTTACGATTACGTGAGATTGGTACGGGTCGACTATTAAATGCTTTTCTACTCATTTTTATATTTTTACCTCTGCCTTTGCTTTGGTTGGAACCTAATATTAAGGATTATGGTGACTTAATTTGGTGGGAGATGCAGACAGTGACGACTGTTGGGTATGGGGATATTGTCATTGAGACTAGTTTTGGTAGAGCAATTGGGATTGTTTTAATGGTTTTAGGTGTTGGTATCATCACGACGTTTACTAGTAGTGTCACTCGGGCGTTAAGTAATCCGAAATCAGTCATTCCAAATAAAAAAACAGAAGAATTAGATGAATTATTAAAAACTAAAAATTTCTCAATGGAAGATTTAGAAATTATTGAAGCCTGGGTTAATTTAGAGAAAAAGAAACGCTTAAAAAAATAAGCACTCATTGAATTTTAACTTTTATCATTGACATCTCATTTTCTTGTTGTTATACTATTTTCAATCAATAAAAAACACGTTGATAAAGAAAGTAAAATAAAGAAAACTTCTAAAGAAACTCTCGGTAGCTGAAAAGAGAGGCTGTTTATTTATTTGAAAATGACTTTTGAGTGGGTAGTTCGACAAGAGAATTTTCTTTAGAATTACACGGCTATTCCCGTTAACAGAATCTCGATATCACATGTTTCGATGATGTTGTATTGAGTTAGAGATAGTTATTTTTATTTAACTATGAATCAAGGTGGTACCATGTATGCTTATACATCCTTAAGAGATATTAATCTCTTGAGGATTTTTTTTATGATTATCATTCAATTAATAATAAGGAGGAATTAGTATGTGTCAAACAGTAACAGCGCATTATGATATTGTAGGTAGTTTTTTACGTCCGGGAAAATTAAAGGACACTCGAGAAAAATGGTTGAGAGGAGAGGTTAGTGAACTTGAATTAAAAAAGATTGAAGACCAAGCGATTCGAGAAGTGATTACGAAACAAATCGGGTTAGGATTACCAATTGTTAGTGATGGTGAATTTCGACGGAGTTATTGGCATCTAGACTTCTTTTGGGGATTTAAAGGAGTTGAACATACTATCATGAAGCAAGGTTATTTATTTCATGGTGAGGAAACAAGAGCCGATTCAGCTAAACTTATCGGTCGAGTTGCTTTTAATCCGGAACATGCCGTTTTTCAAGAATTTACATTTGCTCAGGAGATAGCGAAAGAAGTTGACGTTCGTCAAAGTATACCAGCACCAGCACAATTTTTTGCTGAATTAGTTCGTGATACCAATGCTGATGCCGTCTCTAAAATTTATCCTAAGCTTAATGATTTGTATTTAGATATTGCATCGGCATACCACGAAACCATTTTAAAATTGTATGATTTAGGCTGCCGTCATCTAAAATTAGATGATTGTACTTGGGGAATGCTAGTAGATAGGAACTTTTTGAAAACAATGACTGGGGGTGCTTATCAGCCAGAAGAATTAAAAGAGTTGTACCTGTCACTCAATAATGCAGCAATTCAAAATTTGCCTAGTGATTTATCTTTAACGACGCATATTTGTCGTGGAAACTATCATTCAACATGGGCATCTTCAGGGGGATATGAACCGATTGCAGAAACATTATTTGGTAAAGAAGAAGTTGAATCTTTCTTTTTAGAGTTTGATGATGAACGTTCAGGTGATTTTTCACCTTTACGTTTTGTACCTGAAAATAAAACCGTCGTTTTAGGATTAATCACAAGTAAAGATGGCAAATTGGAGGCGAAAGAGGAAATAATAAAGCGAATTAAAGAGGCCAATCAGTATATTCCCTTAGAGCGACTGCGTCTGAGCCCGCAATGTGGCTTTGCATCAACAGAAGAGGGAAATATTTTAACGGAAGAAGATCAGTGGAATAAAATAAAGTTAATGACAGAGATTGCGAAAGAAGTCTGGGGCTAGTAAATTAATTCGATAAATAAAATAGTTTAAAAAGCACATGTCAACAATAGTAACCTATTGATGATATGTGCTTTTTATCTATTGATGATCTCCATTAATTACCATATCGGAGGAGAATAAGTTTGTTGTGTTAACTTGTTTGTTTGCAATGACAATTCCAATACCAAAAAAACGATAACTTGAATCAAGCATATTTTTATTATGAGGTGGACTGTTTTTCCAACCATTAAAGAGCGCATGACCTACTAATACTCCAGTGTTTAAACTGCTTACACGAGCTAAGTTTTCGCCAGCAGAGCCATAATAAATCCACTTTCCGTTGTTAGCTTGACGAATAGCGGTGTCAAAGTATAAGTTGTTAGGACGAGTATGGCCAAACTTAGTAACGATTTCTTTAGATCTAAGTTTAGAAGCGAGAGTTAATTCATTGTTCCATTTTAAAGTATTTAAATTATGTTCCCTACGATAGTTATTCAACAGTGTAAAGAAAGTTTGTTCGGCGATAGGTATTTGTGCTGGGTCATCGAGGATCAAGGGTGTGCTATCAGAGACCTCAAGGCGTATTTCTTTATTTTCTCCAGGTTGTACGTTACCAGTAAGGATAGACAAGTCTTTCAAGGAATACTGATCACCCAAGCCTAAAGCTGAAAAATCAATCTTATAAAAACCATCCCTAGCATCTACTGTTAATGTGATACTTTTTATAAATCTTGGACTGTAATTAGGTAGATGAACATTTCTGGTATAAATATTAATCGTTAGGGTAGCTTCATTTTTTTGTTGGTCTTTTTTATCGTTTTCTTTTGATAAAATCTTAGCATTTTCAATAATTTTTTGAACTTGTTCTATAGAAGTTGCTAAAGTGATTTCTTTTTCAAAAACATTTTTTTGTTCTTTAAGATTTAAGCTTGCCATTGTTATTAAAGCATGGCTTTTAGCATTTTTTAATTGCTTTTCAGCGTTATCGAGTGCATTATTTTTCTCACTTTCTTTATAAGCTTCAGATAAAACATTTTGAACTTCGTTTTTTGAAATAGCTTTTTTTATTTGATCTAAGAAAGTCGTATTATCCTTTAAGTTAAGTGAATTTAGTTGTTCGATGGCTTCGTTTTTTATCAAAAGTAATTCTTTTTTTTCATTTTCAATCGTTAGAGTGTGTTCTTTTTTAGCTTCATTTAAAAGCTGTTCAACGGCACTTATCGAGGCAGCTTTTTTTATTTTTTCTAAATAATCAGCTGGTTTTTTAAGTTTAAGTTGATTTAATTGCGCACGTGCTTTTTCTTTTGCAAGAAGTAGTTTCTTTTCCTCTTCCTCCTGATTAGTTGAGGTGTTGTTTAAACTTTCTTCTTTAGCTTCATTTAAGATAACTTCTACATTAGCAATGGTTCTGGCTTGTAAGATACGTGTGACATAAGAAATTTTGTCTTTAAGTGTTAATTTTTCCAGTTGCTCAATCGCACTATTTTTCGCTTGTTCTAGTTTTTTACTCGCTTCTAATTCATTGTCTTCCAGTTCATTCTGGAGACTTTCATTTTTGGCTTGTTTTAAAATATCTTGAATGTCTTCTTTTGACTGAGCGGTTAAAATCTGAGAAATATAAAGATGACTATCTTTTAAATTCAAGCGATCAAGTTGAGCGATGGCATCTTCTTTGGCTAAAGCTAAAAGTTTTTCTTCCTCATTATCTCCTTCGTTGGGTTGGTTGATGAGATGTTCTTCCTTCGCAGAGTTAAGAAGCGCCTCAATTTCAGCCAACGATTTGGCTTGTTTGATTTGAGCAACGTAACTTGATTTGTCTTTAAGTGTTAATTTTTCCAGTTGCTCAATCGCGCTGTTTTTCGCTTGTTCCAGTTTTTTACTCGCTTCTAATTCATTGTCTTCCAGTTCATTCTGGAGACTTTCATTTTTGGCTTGTTTTAAAATGTCTTGAATGTCTTCTTTTGACTGAGCAGTTAAAATCTGAGAAATATAAAATTGACTATCTTTTAAATTTAAATTTTTAAGTTGAGCGAATGCGTCGTTTTTCACAAGCGCTAATTGATGCTCTTCTTCATTAATCCCCTCATTCGGTTTATTTGTTGTTTCGTCATCAGAAGGCTTTTCAATTGGCGGTATCACTTCAGGTTTATGATTGTTTTGTAGATTCATTTCATGAATTTCCAAAGCTTCTTGAAGGACTAATTTGATTTCATTAAGTGTATTTGCTTGTCTGATTTTAAGACTAAGTCGTTCTTGTTCTTCACCTAAAATTAAGGTAGTTAACTGTTCTTGAGCTGTTTCTTTTGCTTCAGTTAACTCATCGATATCAGGTTTTTCAGTTTCAAGATCGTCATTAGTTGTGTTTTTAGCCTCATTTAAAAACCCGTCAATTTCTTCAAGGGTAGATGCGGCTGTAATATTAGCGATAAAGGTCTCTTTTTGTTGAAGTGAAAGATCAAGCTGTTGAATCGTAAGGATTGCTTGTTCTTTGGCCTCTTCAAATTGACTGGACGTTTCAAGTAAATCATTATTTTTTTGATGGGCCTCTTTTGCTTGTTCTAGATAAGCTTCAATTTCACTGACGAGAGTCGCATTTGAAATCGCATTTGAGAATAAATCAACCTCATCAGCTAGCAAATGTAAAGTGGTTAACATTTCAAGAGCGGCTAAACGTGTGTCTTCAAGAGTACGTGTATCTTCTGAAACATTATTTTCAAGTTGAGCAATCTTTAGCTTTAGAGCTTCAATTTTTTGTTCTAATTCAGCAATTCTTAGTTCTAACTTCGCAATTTCAGAGACAATTGGATCGGTCGCTTTTTTTGGAATTGCTTGGGTTTGTAATAAAAAAGTATTCGACTGATTAAAGGTTTCAATGGCTTGCTCATATTGCGTTTGTAAAACTAAAACACTTTGTTGAGCGTGTTCGAATTGAAGCTGAAGGCCTTCCGGTAAAACAGGGGTGTCTTCAGAAGGCTCCCATTGCTTGATTTCTAATTGAATAGTATCTAAATCAGCTCGAGAACCTGTTAAGTTTGTTTCAACATTGATCACAGTCTCAGAAGCTGCGGTGACTTGATTTTGAGCAGATAAAATTTTAGTATCTATTTCCAAGTTAAATTGATTGGTTTCATTTAAAGCCTCATTTTTTTCTTCCAAAGTAACCACCGCAAGGGCATGTTCTTCCTCTAATGCCACTAATTCTTCTTTCAAATGAATCAGTTCTTCATCAACTGAAGGTAATGTCGGATAAACAGGTTTGACTGGCTGTTTGATAGTTGGTTTTGTTTGTTTGGGTTTGTGGGGTGTTTGTTCTGGATAGTGACTATTTTGCACGACATTTCCCTCAAAGGCCTCTGGTTCACTTTCTTTGGAAGTATCATCAGAAAGTTGATTCATAAAAGTTTTACTAGGGTCAACTTTTGCTCGATCAGTTAAGACATTTTCATTTTTTATTTCACCATTTGCGTCAGTTACTGTTACTTTACGACCATCAAATTTGATGGTTGTTCCAATAGGGATAGTGTATTCATCGCCTGGGTTAAAACCGTTTAATTTCATGAGGACATTTGCTTTAACGTTAATCGCTCGGCCAATTTCATAGAAAGTATCACCTTCTATAAAAGTGTAGGAGGCATCTTCTTTTTTTATTCTAGCCTTGATGGTTTCAGCACTGTTTGCAATCCAATCAGCTGCTTGGACATCTTGATTAAGAGAGGTTACAGCTCCGGTACCAATTAGAGTTGTATAAATCATACCTTTGACAATCCAACCTTTTTTACCTTTAACCATTCTTGGTTTGTAATCGGTTTGTATTTCTGAGGTTTTTCCATTCATTTATGACTACCTACCTTTTTTCTTTGTGTTGTCTATTAATTATTTATTATAGCAAAAATAATGAATAAAATCTCTGTTTTAGTACATTAAGTGATAAATTAATGAGACTGTTAACGTTATTTTAAAAGATTTTTATTTGATAATAAGACCAATGAGGAAAAAGATAACTAAAGTTATCGATAAATGAATTGTTTGTTTAAAATTAAAAGGATATATTAATGAAATCAGAAATTTAGAAAACCATCGAAAGTATCTAGACCATGATTTTTAAGATGAGCTATCAAAAAAGACAAAAAGGTTTTTTGATAAAAGAAATGGTTGTTAGAAAAAATAAAATCTAAAAAACTTTAGAGCTTAGTGTTTTTTATTATAATACCAGTAATATTTAGAACATTTTAAAAAACAACCAACTATAATTATATAACGGTTGTCATAAAAAAAGTGTGAAGCTATAATGAAAGGATCACTTTGTTTTTTTTAGAAAAAGAAGAAAATTTAATCAAGTGATAAAATAAGGAGGGAAATTTGTGGGGAAAGTAAAACTATTTTTATTAAGTCTTATAATGACATTCGGAATATTTTTATCATTTAATCCTGTTGGTTATGCACAAGATAAAACGATTTCAATTCAAGTCAAAGATGGACAAGACAATCAATTGATGCTTGAAGTTACTAATAATGGCAAGCAGTCATTAGAAAAAATCAAAGGAACAACCATCGTTCCAACTAAACTGAAAGAGGACTTTGAAACGTCTGATTTAAACTGGGAACTTGATTCATTAGAAGCGAGTAAAACAGAGAAACTGTATTTTCAAAAGAAAGGACCGGCTACTGGAGAGCAACAGTTGGTCAATGAAACAAATCAAAAAAATAATAAAAAGCAATCGATTATTCCACAGTTGGGTGAAAAAACACAAAAAGTAATCCTTCAAGTGATGGGGGTAATTCTGCTAACGTTGATGATTTTTTTACTGTATAAAAAGAAACAATCTAGCCTATTATTATTAGTGCTCATTTTTAACTTATTTGGATCTAATGTTGTACAGGCTGTAGAAGACAATATCGAATCTAAGTACTTAGCTAAGAATGGTGAAACGTATCTCTTTAAAACAAAACTAAGTTATTCTGTAAAAAAAGAGTCTGAGGTCACAGAAAAAGATCAAGAAATTCGTATATCAGGGACTGCCAAAGATAATACCGGCAACCTTTTAAAAAATAGTTTACTTATTTTTGAAAATGAAGCAAGTCATATCGAAGTAGAAACAAACCAAGACGGCTATTTTTTCACACATATTAATCAAAATCAAGACTATGCAGTAACAAGTCATGAGAAACTGAAAAGTTCGGTTATGATTAGAGAAATGTTAGATTATACGGTTACGGATGAAGTAGGAACGCTTGATTTGGGGAGAAAGATTGTTAATCCTGAAAATGAAGAGGCTTATGTTAAGTTAGGGGTTAACAGTATTTACTTAGATCCATCAGAAGCAAAATTACTTACGGATGGATCAGTTGAAGTTTTAAAAACTGGGTTTGAACAAGGGGATATCATCGTTGTGGATGCATCCGCAGACCATCCTAACGGTTATCTCTTAAAAGTAGAAAATGTGAAAATAATGGCAGATAAAACAATCCTAACAGGGAGTGAACCGAGTTTAGGGACGGTCTTTGAAGAAATACACACACCTACAACGGGTCCTGTTTTTAACGAACCTGAAGTGACATTCAATGAGGCGCTTGATTGGGAACAAGCACCGAAACGAAGAAGACATCGAGCAATGATGGCACCAAGAGCAATGGACGCTACTCAAAATGAATTCAAAAAAATGGCGAAATTTAAATGGCCTAAGGAAGAGGATAGTCATGCATCTTTAGGGATTGAGCCAACGATTTCTGGTGAAGTTGGGGTTACAGGTGTCTTTACGATGGATTATGCTCCAATGAAAAACAAACAAAATGTAGAGTTTTACGTTTCACCTTATACCAAAATAGATTTAGGCTTACATGGAAAAGGCGTTTTACAGAAGGAATGGGATCATGAGCTAATGAGGGTTAAGGTTCCAACGAGCGTTCCTTTGATTACGTTGAATATTCCAATTAGTTTCAACGTGAACCCAAAAGTTGAAGCAACAATCGGCATGAGTACCGAGTTTAAAGTGGAGCCAAAGCTTGGTTTTAGAGCAGATGAGAACGGTTTTGAAAATCTATCTGGAATCAATAAAGATATATTTTCAATTAATGGAGTTGAATTGAATGGTAAAGCTTCATTGGATGCGACCTTAAAAGCAGAACCTAATCTATACGCTGGTGAAAAAAATCAGTACTTTTCCTTAGGTGCAACTTTGGTTGAAGTGAGTGGAGGTCTTGGTGGAGGTGTATCAAGTGAATTTGGAAAAACACCAACAAGTATAACAAAAGCAGAATCAAGAATTGATGCTAAAACAAATGTAACCATTACCCCCTTCAAAGAGTTAACTGATTTATTTGAAAAAGCAGGATTTACTACAGAAACAGGCCTTGAATCAACGATGAATCTTTTTAAAACAGGTCAATTATCTGTAAATAGAGATGTGGCTGAAGCCAATGGAAATCAAGAAATTGAGGTCCGTAAAGGTGAAACAGTAGTTTTAAAAGTTTTAAATAATGAAGGTCAGCCAGTAACTCCGAAAACTCTCTTTTTATCAGATCATCAAACCGCAACCTTAGATAAAGCAACAATGGAATTAAAAATTAAAGAGGATGCTAAAGTTGGTGATAGCTTTGAAATTACTATGTTGGATTTTGATCAGCCTGTTTGGTTTAAAAATGCGCAAAAAGTGAAAGTGAAAGTAACGAATTTAACTTCTGGTTCACTCGAAGGTTTGATTACGGAAGCTTTAAATGATATGCCCATTGAAAAAGCACATTTAGTTTTCTTTAATGAAAAAAATGAAAAATCAGCTGAAACGATAACGGATGAAAAAGGTAACTATAAAGTCGATTTATCTGCGGGTAAGTATACTGCAGAGGTGACGGCTAAAGGATATATTACCGATAAAAAATATAATATTTTTATAAATAAAAATCAAACGAAGTATAATGCAAAACTTAAATTAGTGGGCTTAGATTATTCTGACGTCGGTGAGGTCTCAGGAATAATTAGGAATGATGTCTCAGGCGAAGGAATTAAAGAAGCCACACTGGTCTTTAGAAGAGGTAGTGACAACCGTGAAGGTGAGGTTATCACTAAAACACTAACTGATTCGTATGGGAATTATGAAGCTAACTTACCTGGTGGAAACTACACGATAGAGATGATTAAAAAAGGTTTTGTTACAGGTTATGCGGATATCATTTCACTAGGTAAAAGAGGAAATACGGATCAAAATGGTTCAATGACACCAGATTTTACCAATTCAGAAAAAGTTAGAATTGTTTTAACTTGGGGAGCTAATCCACGAGATTTAGATTCTCATTTAACTGGAGAAAAAGCGGATGGTAATGGTCGTTTTCATATTTTTTATCAATATCAGCAGTTTAAAGATAGTGAAAATAGTGTGAATTTGGACGTAGATGATCGTTTTTCATATGGTCCAGAAACAGTGACTATTTTAGATAAATTAAATAATGGAACGTATACCTATGCAGTTCACAAATATGCTGGTGAAAGTGAAATTCACTTGTCAGATGCACTAGTGAAAGTCTATATTGATAACCAATTGGTCAATACTTTTGCAGCACCAAATCAAGAAGGTAACTTATGGAAAGTCTTTGAGTTAAAAGATGGCAAAGTGGTACCTGTTAATCAAATGGTGACTACAGATAACACTTCACCTAATACCGATGAATTATTGCCCCAAAGTAATTAGGGGGAGCCGATAATATTTTAAAGACATTAAATTTGAGAGGATTTTCAAATTTAATGTCTTTTTGTTTTTTATAATGTCTAAAGTCAAAAGGAATATCTCTCATAGCCTCAATTTAGGAAGGCTTGACAATTTAAAGTTTCTTATTTACAATGTAAATAAAACCTTACAAAATGAAACGAGTTGATTACATTGATTCGCAATCGTATCAAAGTATTGAGAGCTGAAAAAGAGTGGACTCAAGCTGAGTTGGCCGAACGTATCGGTGTTTCAAGGCAAGCGGTTATTTCAATTGAAAAATATAAATATTTACCATCATTGGAACTAGCTTTTAAAATTGCCTATGTTTTTAACTTGCCGTTAACAGAAGTTTTTTACCCAGAAGAGGAGGAATAAAAAATGACCAGAGAAATAGTGATGATTTTTGTTTTTTTAAGTCTTTCATTGATAGCGAGTTTTTCTGCTTACTTTGAAGATAAAAAAAGAAAAGAATATCAAAATGATGAACGGTGGCAACAAATTACAATGAAAGCTAACACGTTTACTTTATATTTTATTATGTGTCTTTCGTTGGTTATGTTTTTATTGGGGTTATTCGCTTATTTTGGTTTAACAAGTAATTCAAATTTGATTAATCAATGGAATGGTAGTCAATTTGGTGCAACTTTTATGTTAGGTTGGTTAATTAGTCAGCCCTTTATTATTTTTATTACCCGAATTTACCTGTTATTCAAGTACGATAAAGAATTATAAAATAGCAAAACCAAAAATAAAGTGAAAATACAAAGGATAAAAAATTAGATTTTTTTGGAGTAGAGAAGTCTGCTCTATTTTTTTTGTAAAAATGAATCTAATCTTTGATTGAATTTTTTAATGAAGGTATTTGCTTCATTTTAGCTAGAGTTTCTTAATCTTTTTATCTAAGGAAATATAGACTTATAAATCTTTTTAAGATACAATAAAAAACGGAGGTTACGCAAAAAAATGGTTGGGAGGAAAGCAAATGAAAAAGAAAAGAATACTCATAGCTATTATTGGACTCATTCTTATTGTTGGTCTCTCATTTGGCATCATCCATCAAAAAAAAGTTGAAGCAAAACGCATTGCTCAAGAAGAACAGGATGCTAAACTTAAAGAAGAGAAAAAAGTTTTAAATGAAGCTAAAAAAGAGGTAGAGGAAGCTTATAAAACGAGAAAAAAAGAGGATATCAAAGTAGCAGAAATAGCGATTTCTAAATTAAGTGCTACTCAGCAGAAAGATAAGATATCATTAACAGATAGGTTAACTAAATTAACTAAGCTATTAAACCAGCTTGATGACGTCAACAAACAATTATCTAAAATCGAAAAATCAAAATCTCAAGCAGATATTGACGCTACGCAACAACTTATCGACAAACTAACAGATGACTATTTAAAAAAAGATAAAGAGTCGGCACAAAAGAAACTTAACGAGATTAAAACAAAACTGTCAAAAGAAAAAGAACAGGTTGAAAAGGCAAAGAAAGAAGCCCAAATAGCTCAAGAACGTAATGAAGCGACAACCCAAGTGGAAGCGTACGAGTCGGCACAACCACAGTCTCAAGAGCAGTCAGAGTCAGCTTACACACCGCCTGTAAATAGTGGCGCATCAACGGATACACCTCCAGCAACGGGTGGTAGCAACACTGGAAGCGGGACGTCTTCAAATGGAGGTTCACAAGGTGGAGGAGGTAAGGTTCAAACACCACCACCAGTAACAGGACAAGATAATGATATATCTGGTAATGATGCTCCAAATGGTGGGGAAATGGAACCAGGGGGCTGGTAATTATTCGTGATTAGAGGAATTAAAACTATACAAAATAAAAAGTACCAAGTAGTCTATAAAAAACTACTTGGTACTTTTTTTAGTACTCGACTACTCATTTTAACTCAGTTGTGCTTAAGCCAATTTAGCGCATTTCATTACTTTACATTTTGTTTGACTTTGTTCATTTTATTCCCACTCAACTGTTGCAGGTGGTTTACTTGTAATATCATACACGATACGGTTGACATGATCGACTTCATTGACGATGCGGACAGAGATTTTTTGTAGTAAATCCCAATCAATTCGAGCAAAGTCTGCAGTCATTCCGTCAATAGAAGTAATCGCACGGATACCAATTGTGTAGTCATACGTACGACCATCTCCCATAACACCGACAGAACGGATACCAGGTAAGACAGTAAAGTATTGCCAAATATCGCGGTCAAGCCCAGCGTTAGCAATTTCTTCACGTAAAATCGCATCACTTTCACGCACGATTTCTAGTTTATCTTCGGTAATTTCACCAAGGACACGAATCCCTAAACCAGGACCTGGGAAAGGTTGACGCCAGACGATTGAATCAGGCATCCCAAGTTCAGTTCCAACGGCACGGACTTCGTCTTTAAATAAAGTGTTTAAAGGCTCGATTAGAGTAAAGTCCATATCATCAGGTAAGCCTCCCACGTTATGGTGAGATTTGATGACCTCAGCAGTATCTGTTCCACTTTCGATAACATCAGTGTAAAGAGTTCCTTGTGCTAAGAAATCAATACCATCTAATTTAGCGGCTTCATCATCAAACAGATAGATAAATTCATTTCCAATAATTTTACGTTTTTGTTCTGGATCAGAGACGCCTTTTAGTTTATCTAAGAAGCGTTTTTTAGCGTCGACTTTAATGATATTTAAGCCGAATTTTCCGCCTAAACTTTCCATCACTTGTTCCGCTTCTCCTTTGCGTAGTAACCCATGGTCAACGAAAACGCAAGTTAATTGATCACCAATCGCTTTTTGTAACAAGACACCAACCACGCTCGAATCAACCCCACCAGATAAAGCAAGCAGGACTTTTTTATCGCCAACGAGTTGACGGATCTTATTGATTTCAATATCAATGAAGCTTCCCATTGACCAATCACCTGTACAATGACAAATATCAAAGGCAAAGTGACGTAAGACATCATTACCATATTCAGAATGACGGACCTCTGGGTGGAATTGAACAGCGTACATTTTTTTAGCTGTATTTTCCATTGCTGAGATTGGGCAGTTTGGACTTGTCGCTACGACATCAAAGCCAGCAGGGACTTCAGTTACTAAATCACCATGACTCATCCAGACTTGTTGGTGCTCAGGTAAAGCTTTAAATAAATCAGTTTTGCCTGTCACGTCAATCATCGCTTTGCCATATTCTTTTTGGTTAGCGCTAGAAACAGTTCCGCCTAAGTGGTGGGTCATTAATTGCATCCCGTAACAAATTCCTAAGATTGGAATTCCAAGCTCAAAGATTTCAGGGTCAACTGAAAAGCTATCTTCAGCATAAACGCTGTTTGGTCCACCAGAAAAAATAATTCCTTTAGGTGCAATTTCCTTAATTTCTGCAGCGGTAATTTTATGACTGAGTAATTCTGAGAAAACACCAAGTTCTCTGATGCGGCGTGTAATCAATTGGTTATACTGGCTACCAAAATCAAGTACAATAATTTTTTCTAAATCTGTAAAGTCTGACGTTTTAGTCAATGGTTTCACCCTATCTTTCTGTATTTTTAGAACTTACGCAAGAAAATTTCATCGAAGACATGCTGCTCTGTTTTGTGTAAAATCACATCGGCTCTGCTACGAGTTGGTAAAATAAACCGAGTTAAATTTTTAGCATTTACTTTTTGCCAAATGTGTTTAGCGAAATCTTGAGCTTCTTCTTGCGGTCCGTTTGCATAGTTATAATAATAATTAGTTTTATCTTCTTTTGCAAGGTTTAATAAAGAAGAAAAACGTTCTAAGTACCAAGTTTCAATCAAATCTGGATCAGCATCGACATAAATTAAAAAATCGAAAAAGTCACTAATATAGATTTGTTGGTTTTCAGGTAATTGTAACACATTAATCCCTTCAACAATTAAAATATCGGGTTGTGAGATGGTTTCAAATTCATCGGGAACGATATCATACGTTTCATGTGAGTAAACAGGGATTTTGATATTGTCTTCACCATTTTTTACGGCATTGAGAAAGGTCAGTAAGTGTTCCATATCATAACTCTCTGGAAACCCTTTTCGATCTAAAATATCTCGTTCAATTAATTGTTGTGTCGGATAAAGAAAACCATCCGTAGTAATCATTTGAACATGCCGTCTTTTGAGATTGCGAGAAAGCATCATCTGTAATAAACGAGCCGTAGTACTTTTGCCAACAGCGACACTTCCTGCGACGCCGATGATAAAAGGTGCGGGTGGAACAAAACGTTGCATAAAAAGTCCTTTACTGAGATGAAGCGATTCGTATTCTTTCATATAAATGTGAATTAAATGCGTTAAAGGAATATAAATATCCTGGACATCTTGTAGTGAGATTTGATCGTTGACACTTTTTATTTCTTGTAATTCTTTATTGGTTAGTGGAGGGACACCGTTACGATAGAAATTACGCCATTCCTCACGGCTTAGCCGATAAAAATTTGTTTTTTCATCCATTGTTTAACTCCTAAATTAAAATCCTTTTTCATCCATCCAAGGGATAGAAAGTGAAAGGTGTGCGGCCAGCTTTTTGTTTTTATTGAAAGCTGCCAATCGTTCTTTTCGACGGTCCTGATAGCCGTTGGTAATCATTATTTCTTCATGTGTTTCGGGAATAACGTGCGGAACTCCTTGATAATTTTCTTCTGCCTCAACGACAACAAAGGTCATAAAGCAGGTAGCTGCTAGATAACGGTCTCCCGTATCTAAATCTTCACCAATAACTTTAGTAAAAATTTCCATTGATTTTTTGCCAGTCCCCGTAACATAAGCTTCCACGCAAACGGAATGGTTTTCGTACAAAGGATGTAAAAAGTTAAGTTCATCGGTTGAAGCAGTCATAACGGGTCGACGAGCATGACGAGCGGCTGAAATCGATGTTGTATCGTCAATAAATGACATTAATTTGCCTCCGTAAAGGGCTTGAAAAGAATTCAAATCTGCCGGAAAAATACGATGAGTCTGAATAATCCGTGATTCTCGGCATTTTTTTTCTTTAGGTGTTGTAATAAACATATTCAAAACGCTCCAATTCATGATATGATAAATAAGTTGTAACGATTATAGCACATTACAAGCTAAAGTACGAAGGATGGAAAATACAATGAAACGATTGATTTTATTTGGGGATAGTATTACAGCGGGGTATTCTGAAGGTGAAATCACCTTAAAGTTAAATGAACGAATTGCGGCACGTGAACCGAATATTGAAATTATTAATGCAGGCATTCCAGGAGATTCGACAGCGGGTGGGCTTGAACGGGTACAAAACCATGTGATTAGACATCAACCAGACTGGGTCACCGTTTTTTTTGGTGCCAATGATGCTTCGATTGTTTATGATATGCCGATTGAAAAATTTATAAAAAATGTGATTGAAATAGTTTTAGAAATAGGACCAGAACGTGTTATTTTGATTGGGGCGCCCTATGTTTGTCAAACCTTACATGCCATCGATCGACCACTAGTACGGTTAGAACGTTATGCAGAAGCTACTAAAAAAATTGCGGCTAAATTAAAGATACCGTACATTTCCTTGTTAGTGGAAATGCAAAAAAGTGTGAAACCAACGGATTATTTACAAAAGGATGGTTTGCATTTTTCAGATAAGGGCTATGATTTATTGAGTGAATTAATCGTGAAAGAATTAAGAAAGCAGGGGTAGAAACAAATGGGAGAACAACATTATTTTAGTGAACAGCCAGAGATTGCACATGACCGTCATCAATGGTTATTTGAACTTGTCGGTCGAAATTTTAAATTTATAACAGATACCAATGTTTTTTCTAAAAAGACGGTCGACTATGGTTCGCGTGTGTTGATTGAACACTTTGATGATACATCATTACCTGCAGGAGCAATTTTAGATGTGGGGTGTGGTTATGGACCAATTGGCTTGGCACTAGCCGTGAAAACCAATCGTGAGGTTCATATGATTGATGTTAATCAACGAGCATTAGACTTGGCTAAGGAAAATGCCAAATTAAATCAAATTTCAGGGACGACCATTTATCAATCAAATATATACGAATCGGTCATGAAAAAAGATTTTTCAGCCGTGGTGAGTAATCCACCGATACGTGCCGGAAAAGAGGTCGTGCATGCGATTATTTCAGAAGCCTATGATCATTTGAAAAGTGGTGGTAGCTTGACGATTGTCATTCAGAAAAAACAAGGTGCACCGAGTGCTCAGAAAAAAATGACTGAGATTTTTGGGGCAGCGACAATTGTTGCCAAGGACAAAGGCTACTATATTATTGTAAGTGAAAAAGAATAATTGAATAACGAAGAAAAGGGAGACCATTTTGGTTTAATCTTTTCTTTTTTTTTGGACTCTTTTAAAGAGAGGACGCTTCTTTTAGGTTCTGTTTTTGTTGCTAAGTAAAAAAAGCTAGAAATGCTATTGACAAAGTAGTTGTCATACGTTAAAATGATTAGTTGCAGAATGCTTTATGTTTCGGAAGTTAAAGGTTATGAAATATTGTCCATAATCCTTTGATTGATAGGGAAAACAAAAATAGAAAGGTCATAATTAGGAGATCTGGTTCTATTTTTGGTTTTTTTTTACTTAAAAACGACCTTGTAACAAGATTGTAATTTAAGTTTAATATTTGTAACGTAGAGGCTTTTGGAAAAAACTCAGAGGGGTGACTAATTTGGTTGGACACGTAGTAAAATACGGAAAACACCGAGAAAGACGCAGTTATTCTAGGATTAGTGAAGTGCTAGAATTACCAAATTTAATTGAAATTCAGACAGATTCTTACAAGTGGTTTTTAGACGAAGGTTTACGTGAAATGTTTGAAGACATTTTACCAATCACTGATTTTAGTGACAAATTATCTTTAGAATTTGTTGACTATGAAATGAAGACACCAAAGTACACGGTTGAAGAAGCCCGTGCACATGATTCTAACTATTCAGCACCGATTCATGTCACATTACGCTTAGATAACCAAGTTACAGGTGAAATTAAGTCTCAAGAAGTGTTTTTCGGCGATTTTCCTTTAATGACAGAAATGGGAACATTTATTATCAATGGTGCCGAACGAGTGGTTGTATCACAGTTAGTTCGTTCTCCTGGAGTTTACTTTAATCCGAAAAAAGAGAAAAATGGCCAAGAAGGTTTTGGTACAACGATTATTCCTAACCGTGGTGCTTGGTTAGAGCTTGAAACCGATGCAAAAGGATTTTCATATGCTCGTATCGACCGCACACGTAAATTACCTTTAACGGTTGTTGTTAGAGCGTTAGGTTTTGGTTCAGATAGTACAATTTTAGAAATCTTTGGTGAAAGCGAAAGCTTACAAGCTACCATTGAAAAAGATATTCATAAAAACTCCGGTGATTCTCGTACAGAGGAAGGGTTGAAAGATATTTATGACCGTCTTCGTCCGGGTGAACCTAAGACAGCAGAAAGTTCAAGAAACTTATTAAACTCAAGATTCTTTGATCCAAAACGTTATGATTTAGCAGCTGTTGGACGTTATAAAGTCAACAAAAAATTAAATTTAAAAACACGTTTGTTAAATCAAACGTTAGCTGAAACGTTAGTTGACCCTGAAACAGGTGAAATTATCGTTGAAAAAGGAACAGTGATTACACATGCTGTGATGGAAAATCTAAAAGATTATCTTGATGCAGGCATTAATTGTGAAACATTCTATCCAACAGAGGATGGGGTTGTTACCGAACCGATGACAATTCAAGTTATTCGTGTCTTCTCACCTAAAGATCCTGAACGTGTAGTTAATATGATTGGCAATGCCAACTTAGATGCTTCCGTTCGTACCGTTCGCCCAGCTGATATTATTTCAACAATGGGTTACTTCTTCAACTTGCAAGAAGGAATTGGTAAAGTGGATGATATCGACCATTTAGGAAATCGTCGTATCCGTTCAGTTGGTGAGTTGCTACAAAATCAATTCCGTATTGGTTTATCTCGTATGGAACGTGTGGTTCGTGAACGTATGTCTATTCAAGATACGGAAACATTAACGCCACAACAATTAATTAATATTCGTCCTGTTGTTGCTTCAATGAAAGAATTCTTTGGTTCTTCTCAGTTGTCACAATTCATGGACCAAACAAACCCATTAGGTGAGTTGACACACAAACGTCGTCTATCTGCCTTAGGACCTGGTGGTTTGACACGTGACCGTGCCGGTTATGAAGTTCGTGACGTTCACTATTCGCATTATGGTCGTATGTGTCCGATTGAAACGCCTGAGGGCCCGAATATTGGATTAATTAATAGTTTATCAAGTTATGCTAAAGTTAACCGTTATGGTTTTATTGAAACACCTTACCGTCGTGTGGATCGTGCAACGGGTCGTGTGACTGAGCATATTGATTACTTAACAGCTGATGAAGAAGATCATTACATGGTAGCGCAAGCAAACTCTCCTCTTAATGAAGATGGAACATTTGCAGAGGACGTTGTAATGGCTCGTTTGACAAGTGAAAACTTAGAAGTATCAGTATCTAAAGTTGACTACATGGATGTTTCACCTAAACAGGTAGTAGCGGTAGCCACTTCTTGTATTCCTTTCCTGGAAAATGATGACTCTAACCGTGCGTTGATGGGTGCCAACATGCAACGTCAAGCCGTACCGTTAATTCAACCTCGTTCTCCAATTGTAGGAACTGGTATGGAATTCAAGGCAGCCCATGACTCTGGAGCCGCTTTATTATGTAAACATGATGGTATTGTTGAATTTGTTGATGCCAAACAAATCCGTGTTCGTCGTGAAGACGGCACATTGGATAAATATAATGTAATTAAATTCCATCGTTCAAATGCAGGGACAAGTTATAATCAACGCCCAATCGTTCGCAAAAACGAACGTGTTGAAGTTGGTGATACTTTAGCGGATGGCCCATCGATGGAAGAAGGCGAATTAGCTTTAGGTCAAAACGTCTTGGTTGCGTTCATGACTTGGGAAGGTTACAACTATGAAGATGCGATTATCATGAGTCGCCGTCTGGTTAAAGATGATGTTTATACTTCTGTCCATATTGAAGAGTATGAATCAGAAGCTCGTGATACTAAATTAGGACCTGAGGAAATTACCCGTGAATTACCAAACGTTGGTGAAGATGCGCTTAAAGATCTTGACGAAATGGGAATTATTCGAATTGGTGCTGAAGTTAAAGATGGTGATCTTTTAGTTGGTAAAGTGACGCCTAAAGGGGTTACTGAATTATCAGCAGAAGAACGTTTACTCCATGCTATTTTTGGAGAAAAAGCGCGTGAAGTACGTGATACTTCTCTACGTGTCCCACATGGTGGCGGCGGGATTGTTCATGATGTGAAAATCTTTACTCGTGAAGCTGGTGATGAGTTAGCACCCGGCGTTAATATGCTAGTTCGTGTTTATATTGTACAAAAACGTAAAATCAACGAAGGCGATAAGATGGCTGGACGCCATGGTAATAAAGGGGTTGTTTCCCGTATTATGCCTGAGGAAGATATGCCATTCTTACCAGATGGAACACCTGTGGACATCATGTTAAACCCATTAGGGGTACCTTCTCGTATGAACATTGGACAAGTATTAGAGTTACATCTTGGAATGGCTGCTCGTTCATTAAATATTCATGTAGCAACGCCTGTTTTTGACGGTGCTGATGAAGATGATGTGTGGAGTACAGTTGAAGAAGCTGGATTAGCACAAGATGCTAAGACAATTCTTTATGATGGCCGTACAGGAGAACCATTTGATAATCGTGTTTCAGTGGGTGTGATGTACATGCTGAAACTTGCTCACATGGTTGATGACAAACTACATGCTCGTTCAATTGGACCTTACTCATTAGTAACACAACAACCACTAGGTGGTAAAGCTCAATTTGGTGGACAACGTTTCGGTGAGATGGAAGTTTGGGCGCTAGAAGCTTATGGTGCTGCTTATACTTTACAAGAAATCTTGACTTATAAATCAGATGACGTTGTTGGTCGTGTGAAAACTTACGAATCAATCGTTAAGGGTGAACCAATTCAAAAACCTGGTGTGCCTGAATCATTCCGTGTATTAGTTAAAGAATTACAAGCTCTAGGTTTAGATATGCGTGTTCTTGATGCAGAAAACAAAGAAATTGAATTACGCGATATGGATGATGAAGATGATGATTTAATCACAGTAGATGCTTTAGCGAAATTTGCGAAAGAGCAAGCTGAAAAAGAAGCAGAACAATCGTTGAAAGATGCACAAGACAAGTAAAGAATAATTAACGACAAAGCCTGTTATTCTGATAGATAAAGAAACGGAGGGACATCTTTTGATCGATGTAAATAAATTTGAAAGTATGCAAATTGGATTAGCTTCTTCTGAAAAAATTAGAAGCTGGTCGTATGGTGAAGTGAAAAAACCGGAAACTATCAATTACCGTACACTAAAACCTGAACGTGATGGTCTTTTCTGCGAGCGTATTTTCGGTCCTACTAAGGACTGGGAATGCTCTTGTGGTAAATATAAACGTATTCGCTATAAAGGAATCGTATGTGACCGTTGTGGAGTTGAAGTGACTCGTTCTAAAGTTCGTCGTGAACGTATGGGACATATCGAGTTAGCTGCTCCAGTAACTCATATTTGGTATTTTAAAGGGATTCCTAGTCGTATGGGGCTTGTATTAGATATGAGTCCACGTGCACTAGAGGAGATAATCTATTTTGCTTCTTATGTTGTAACGGAAGCAGGAGATACTTCTTTAGAAAAAAAACAATTACTAACAGAACGTGAATATCGTGAAAAACGTCTTCAATATGGTCAAGGTTTCCAAGCGAGTATGGGAGCCGAAGCGATCAAACGCTTATTAGAAGATGTTGAGTTAGAAAAAGAAGTTGCTGGACTTAAAGAAGATTTAAAAACAGCACAAGGTCAAAAAAGAACGCGTGCGATTCGTCGTCTTGATATTTTAGAAGCCTTTAGAACCTCTGGAAATAATCCTGAGTGGATGGTTATGGACGTTGTTCCAATCATTCCTCCTGACTTACGTCCTATGGTTCAATTAGAAGGTGGTCGTTTCGCAACAAGTGATTTGAATGACTTATATCGTCGTGTCATTAACCGTAATAATCGTTTGAAACGTTTATTAGATTTAAATGCACCAGGGATTATTGTTCAAAATGAAAAGCGTATGCTTCAAGAAGCAGTGGATGCGTTAATTGATAATGGTCGTCGTGGCCGTCCAGTTACTGGACCTGGTAACCGTCCGTTGAAATCTCTATCTCATATGTTGAAAGGGAAACAAGGTCGTTTCCGTCAAAACTTATTAGGTAAACGTGTGGATTACTCTGGTCGTTCAGTAATCGTTGTTGGACCTTTCTTAAAAATGTACCAATGTGGTCTGCCAAAAGAAATGGCCATTGAATTATTCAAACCTTTTGTGATGCATGAATTAGTTAAACGCGAAATTGCGAATAACATTAAAAATGCAAAACGCCAAATTGAACGTCAAGAAGATGCAGTTTGGGATGTCTTAGAAGATGTAATCAAAGAACATCCAGTATTACTTAACCGAGCACCTACATTGCATAGACTTGGTATTCAAGCGTTTGAGCCTGTCTTAGTTGAAGGACGCGCGATTCGTCTTCACCCATTAGTTTGTGAGGCTTATAATGCCGATTTTGATGGGGACCAAATGGCCGTTCACGTTCCTTTAAATGAAGAAGCTCAAGCTGAAGCTCGTATGCTAATGCTTGCAGCACAAAATATCCTAAACCCTAAAGATGGAAAACCAGTAGTTACGCCATCTCAAGATATGGTTTTAGGAAACTATTATTTGACAATGGAAGAACCTGGACAAGTTGGCGAAGGAATGATTTTCCGTAATTTAGATGAGATTGTCTTAGCATGGCGTAATGGCTATGTTCACTTACATTCACGTATTGGTCTTTCAACGAGTTCAATGCCTGAAAAACCATTTACAGAATGGCAAAGAGAACGTATGCTCATTACTACAGCTGGTAAAGCAATTTTTAATGAAATTATGCCACCAGAATTCCCATATTTAAATGAACCAACAGATGAAAACTTAACAATTAAAACACCAGATAAATACTTTGTAGAAGCAGGAACAGATATTCCAGCTTATATTAAAGAACAAACACCAATTGGACCATTCAAGAAGAAAAATCTTGGTAATATCATTGCTGAAGTCTTCAAACGATTTAAAATTACAGAAACTTCAAAAATGTTAGATAGAATGAAGGACTTAGGTTATAAGCACTCAACTTATGCAGGGATGACAGTTGGGATTGCGGATATCGTAGTCTTACATGAGAAAAAAGATTTAATTGATAAAGCCCATGAACAAGTGGAAAAAATTACAAAACAGTTCCGTCGTGGTTTAATTACTGATGACGAACGATATGAACGTGTTATTGCTGTTTGGAATTCAACAAAAGATGCTATCCAAATTAAACTGATGGAAAGTTTAGATGATCGTAACCCAATCTTCATGATGAGTGATTCTGGAGCGCGTGGTAACATCTCAAACTTTACTCAATTAGCAGGTATGCGTGGTTTGATGGCAGCTCCAAATGGACGTATCATGGAGTTACCGATTGTTTCTAACTTTCGTGAAGGTTTAACGGTCTTAGAAATGTTCATCTCAACTCACGGTGCGCGTAAAGGTATGACGGATACGGCCCTTAAAACAGCCGATTCAGGTTACTTAACTCGTCGTCTAGTAGACGTTGCTCAAGATGTTATCATTCGTGAAACAGATTGTGGAACAGACCGTGGTTTAGATATTCGTGCGATCAAAGAGGGCAATGAAATCATTGAAACTCTTGAAGAACGTATTTTAGGTCGTTATACTCGTCGATCAATTCTTCACCCTGAAACAGGTGAAATAATCATTGGAAGAAATGAACTCATTACTGAAGATATTTCAAAACAAATTATTGAAGCAGGAATTGAAGAAATAACAATCCGTTCAGTCTTTACATGTAATACAAAACATGGTGTCTGTAAACATTGTTATGGTCGTAACTTAGCGACTGGTTCTGAAGTTGAAGTTGGAGAGGCAGTTGGTACGATTGCTGCTCAATCGATTGGTGAACCAGGTACTCAGTTAACAATGCGTACTTTCCATACGGGTGGGGTTGCCGGAGATGATATTACTCAAGGTTTACCTCGTATCCAAGAAATCTTTGAAGCTCGTAATCCTAAAGGGGTTGCTGTTATTTCTGAAGTAGCGGGAGAAGTTATTGAAGTGACAGAAGATCCAGCAGATCGTACAAAACAAGTGATTGTTAAAGGGAATACCGATACAAGAACTTACGACGTACCATTTACTGCCCGTTTGAAGGTAGCTGAAGGAGATTTGATTGATCGTGGGGCTCCATTAACAGAAGGTTCAATCGATCCAAAACAATTATTAACAGTTAAAGATGTTTTAACAGTTGAGAACTATCTACTGAAAGAAGTCCAAAAAGTATACCGTATGCAAGGGGTAGAAATTGGAGATAAACATATTGAAGTAATGGTTCGTCAAATGTTACGTAAAGTTCGTGTCATGGATCCAGGTGATTCTGATATTTTACCAGGGACGTTAATGGATATTGGAGCCTTTACAGATCGTAACTATGATACATTAGTAAGTGGAGGCTCTCCTGCAACAAGTCGCCCGGTATTATTAGGAATTACAAAAGCATCACTTGAAACAAATAGTTTCTTATCTGCCGCTTCTTTCCAAGAAACAACACGTGTGTTAACGGATGCGGCAATCAGAGGCAAAAAAGACCACTTATTGGGTCTTAAAGAAAATGTTATTATCGGTAAGATTATACCTGCCGGTACGGGTATGCCAAAATACCGTAACATGGAACCTAAAGAAGTTGGCGTGGCGAGTGAAAATGTTTATAGCATTAGTGACATTGAAGCTCAAATGGCTGCAGCCGATGCTTTAAAAGGACAATAAAATAAGATAACTAAAGGTCATGTAATAATGAAAATTATTACATGACTTTTTTTTTCTAAAATAAATAGAAACAAGTACAGATAAACCCAAAAGTCAAAAAAGGAATAAATGGGATTGAATGGGGCATTTTGTGTTGGAATAGTAAAAGAGCAATACTAAAAAGTAAAGCAGTTAATGAGGCGATAAAAGTTATCCACAGTGTTTGTGTAAAACCAAGGATAAAAGCGAAAAAAAGAAGCAATCGAATGTCGCCACCTCCAATTTTTTGTGGATAAAAATAACAATAGATAGAAAAAAATAAAGTCATCAACAAAGGTGGTAAAAAAATGATTAATTTGAAGGGGGAATTCCAAAAGAAAAGAATAGTTATCAACAAGCTAAAAGAATAAAATATTTTGGGTTCAACAAGACCGTAGAGGTAATCAGTTAAACTAAGAGTTAAAAGCATTAAAGTCATTAAAAAATGGAGAAAACTATACCAAGTAAGTATTTGATAATAAAAATAGCAAAAAGTAAGACCAGTAGCTACTTCAAAAAGGGAATGCTCGAGAGAAATCGGTGTTTGGCAATAGCGACATTTGTTTTTATTGTGGATAAGTGAAACTAAAGGAAGTAAATCAAAAAAAGTTAAAAGATGTCCACAGTGATTACAATGTGAACGAGTTAAAAAAATTGGTTGTTTTAACGGAAGGTGTTGGGCTAAAAAAGCTAAAAATGAGCCTAATAAACAGCCAAGATAAAAAATGATAACAGCCATGATGATATCTCTTCTTTCTGTTGTTTTATAATAAACTACGCAAAAAAATAATAATTTTCGTTAAAAAAGAACATAAATTGTTAATTTGTGTTAAATTTAATATATGAAGATAATAGGGAGACAGAGCATGAAAAAATTTAAATCGATAGTTTTAGCATTAGTGTTATTTTTATTGTTTATTTTGGGGGGCTGTCAATCAAAAGAATTAACACCAGAAAAAATTGGGGAAACATTTGTTAATAACTTTATTTATTATGAAGATAGTGGGGAATTTAGAGATTATTTTGTTGATGGTAAAATTTTGGAAAAACAATTACGAGTGAAAATTAATTCTTTTCAAACTCATTTTTCGGATGTGTTTGATCCTGTTGTAGGTGAATTATCAGAAAAAGATAAAGAAAAACTTGCGAGTAGTTTAATGGAAGCAGTCCAAAAAAAATCAGAATATGAATTGCGGATTCAGGAAGAAACAGAAAATGAAATGACTGTTGTTTATGAAATTAGAGGGTTAGATTATGCAAAAGTCATTGAGAATACGCTTGGAAATATTATTGAATTAATGACGGTCAATGAAGGAATTGAAAAAGAGAATAAAGAATCTGAGGAAGCTGTTATAAGTGGGTTCTTATCTGCGTTAAATAAAGCAGAAACTAAAAAAACGGCAGTCACTGTTGAATTGAGTTTTGTTAAACAAAAAGATAAGTGGATGTTAAAATCAAATCAAGATCAAGCAGTTAATGAATTAATGTTGTCTTTCATTTCAGGTGTTAATGATGATGCGTCTTATGATCGAGAAACTGAACAAGCAATCGAACAAGCGATAAAGACAGCTGAAAAAAACTATAGTTGTTTTTGTTTCTTTTTTGAGTGAAAAAGTGTTACTATAAGATTAGAAATCAAAGGAGGAATTGTTAATGAGTAATGTAAAAACTAAAGCAATTTTGAATCAAGCGGTCGCAGATTTGAGCCAATTTTCTGTTGTGATTCACCAAACTCATTGGTTTATGAGAGGACAAGGCTTCTTAGTAATGCATCCCAAAATGGATGAGTATATGGATGGAATCAATGATCAGCTAGATGTTGTAGCAGAGCGTTTGATTACATTAGGTGGTAGTCCGTTTTCAACATTGAAGGAATTCATGGAAAACACTAAAATTGAAGACGCACCTGGAACATATGACAAAACAATGGAAGAACATCTAAATATTTTAATTAGTGGATACCAATATTTACGTGAATTAAGTGCGAAAGCAATCGAAGTGACTGACGAAGAAACAGATCATGTCACACAAGATATCTTTATTGGTATGAAGGGTGAATTCGAAAAAATCTTATGGATGTTATATGCTGAATTGGGTCAAGAACCTAAATTAGGCTAATCATAAATTTAAATTAAAAAAGAGAGCAATCAAATAGTTGATTGCTCTCTTTTTTAATTTAAATCAATACTTTTATCAAACTTTAGTTGGATTGATTGGTCTAATTTTTTAAGACTAAAGTTGAATGGTTGTTAGCTAATAAAATAATTATACTAAGAATAGATTAGAGAATAGGAAAAAGTGAGGAGATTACCCTGGTTTATTTAATTAGTTTATTGACTGTTTTTATTTATTTATTTATTTTTAAAAAAAGGTACGTTTCAGCCGTTGTATTATTTATGGAGTTGTTTGTTAGTCTTTTATCTAACAATGGCTTTATCAGAAATTGTAGGTTTTCCAACTTTATCGGAGCTTCACCGACTCACTCAATTAGGTCAACCATTGTACCAACCTAAACTTAACTTGATTCCTTTCAGTGCGGGCGTTGATTTATCAAGTTTTCAAAATATTTTATTCTTTGTTCCACTGGGGGTTAGTTTACCAGTGATGTGGCAACGATTTCAGCACTTGTTTCCAACGATTATCGCAGGGTTGAGTTTTTCTTTATTCATCGAAGGAGGTCAGTTATTTACACCATATCGCTATACCGATATCAATGATTTGATAATGAATACTTTAGGCGTTATTATTGGTTGGCTATTAGCACGTTTTATTTTTAAATGGCAAATCCAACGAAAACAAGGTGAGAATTTAGATTGGTTATTGTATTTTTTGATTTCACTGGTTGCTAGCTTCTCCTTAAATTAAGGGCGCCAAAAAGTTTGACACTCTTTTTTATCTTCTAAATTATAGTCGATTAGTTCAGTTAGTAGTTCAAATGGAAGTTCTGAGGTTAAGGGGACACGAATCAGTTGTTGTGTGTATGAAAAATGATAGTTTTTAATTTGTTCTTCAAAAAGAAGTATTGTTTTTTTCTCAGGAGCAATGGCTAAATGTTTTTTAGCCACGCTAAACCCGATAATATAGGTTTCATGATGAGTAAACATTGGTTGTTTCCAAGCGATGCGTGGCTCTAACTGCGGAAAATTTAGTGAAATCCATTGTAATAATGTTTCCATTTTTTCTTTTTGCAAAGAATCTGTTAATGTATCAAGATAATTATTAAAAAAACTCAAATTTAAAACCTCCTTTAGTTAATCGTATTATAAAGTAGAAACACATTCTATGCTAAATATAAGCCCTTAAAGCATCAAATTTTATAAAAAAGTAGAAACGCAGAAGTTCAATTAAAACTTCTGCGTTTCTAATTATACTCGTCGTGAACGACGTTGATTTTGAGAGTGTGAAAGAAGCTGATTTTTTCTTTGTTTTTCAGTGTAGTACAGATAAACAATAAAGCTTGTGAGGCCTCCGAAGAAACAAACAACACCGATAATAAAACCAGGCGGTAAATAAGAAAGTTTGATATCATGTTTGCCTTTAGGAACTTCAAAAGTTAAGAAACCATCATGAAAATCTTTTGTTGCGATTTTTTTACCATCAATTGAAACAGACCAGCCTTTGTCAAAAGGAATAGTAGTGAAGAGAACCTGTTTTTCTGGAAGGTTAACATGAGCCGTTGCTTTTCGATTACTTACTTCAAAATCGATTCCTTTATTCTGAATTTGTTTAATAGAAGAAGTGTAACGATTCACATCCATTGTTACCACAGTGGGTTCGATGAGATTAATTTCTTTTGTACCATAGAATTCAAGAGAAAAGCGCACCGTCGAATCTTTTTCAAAATAGCCTAAATCATAATATTGACCCGTGATGCTAAGTTGCGATTTTTGTGTTCGGCCTTGAGTCGTGACACTCACGCTAGAACTTTCAAGCTTTCCAAAATCAGTTGGAAAGATACTGATATAGGCTTGCTGTCCACCAGGGACGAAAACATCAAAAGTTAATGTCTTTCCGATATTGGCTTTTTCTTCTTGATACATTACTTTATTTTTGCCATCAGGAATAATTTTGGTGTTTTCTGTTTTTATCAGATTTGGCTTAATAAAATTATAGTAAGAAGTATTAAAATCAGAGAGTTGATTTAGTAAATTTGTTTGAGCTGTTAAATTATCAGTTTCCGGTAAAGCAACTTTATAAATACCTTTATCGGTTAACATGCCTAAAGGAAGGGCTAACTGATTTTCATAAAGTTTATAATCACCTTTACTTTCAACTAAATCGAATCCATATTTATTAATTTTTTCCTTAGTAATATTATGTTTGATTCCTAGAAGACTGTCCATTAAAAGCATATTATTTTGATAACGGATATTTAAATTTGTTCCTCGAGAGCGAAAACCGAGAGTGCTTAATAATGAGGAAGAGTGTCGATTTCGGATGGATGAAAACATACTAACGCCACTATAGCCATAATTAAAGCCATCGTTAGCTGAGACACCATCAATTGAATCCATTCGATAAAACTTTTCGTTATTTTGCTTTTCAGCACGAGTAACAAGAGCATCGATACTTGGATAAGGTCCAGAATAAAGGCTTCTAGAAGCATAGTTCCAATCATCTAAAATACCATTGAGCATAAAATTAGTATTTAAAAAAGCTTCACCACTCATTAAAAAGAAAAGGAGAATGGCTAGATGTCGAGTTAAAAATTTGTTTTGTTGATATAAACTCATAATTAAGATATAGAGAACTAAGAATAAGATAGAAAGTAAGACCGCTTCATATTTGACGTAATCATAGTTCTCAGGTGGTGTCGTTACTTTAGCAAGGACAAATAAAACGCCTAGAATGACACCGATTCCTATAAAATAAATACCATCTTCTTTAGTAAACTGTTCCCAACCGTAACCAGCAAGCATCAGAACTAAAAAAGAAAATAAAAAGCTGAAACGGAAAAGGAACATGTTAGGAAAATGGAATCCATGCCAGAATAAATTTAATGGATTTAAATAAAAGCTAGCAATAAAGAGTCCTAAAAAAGCACCATAGGCTATTTTATTTTTTAAAGGTATTTTTTTAGTAATGAAATAAAAAATACAAAAAATTAAAGGTAATAATCCAACATAGATAAAGGGAATTGAACCATATTTTGTCGTGTCATAAACACCAATCATATTTTTAATCACTAAATCCCAAAAACCAGTTCCTTCGGTTTTTAGTTTAGCAAGATTACTGAGTGTTTCACCATTGCTTCTTAAATCCAAAACAGAAGGTAGTATCATAATCATTGAACTAATCCCAGCAGCAAAGGCTGTGAAGAAGTAAGGAAAGACGACTTTTTTGAAACTCCCTTTTTCTAATAAACATTTAATGAAGAAGTAGATGACTGAAAAGACACCAATCATAAAACCAAAGTAAAAATTAGAAATGAAAAGAATTAAATAAGAAATAAATAAAACGATTGGTTTTTTTCCTTCAAAAATGCGATTAATCCCTAAAATAATCAAAGGTAGGTAGATAAAAGCGTCCAGCCACATGATGAGTTCAGATTGTGTAGTAATGAAAGACATTAAAGCGTAGCAAATACTTAGTGCTAAAACACTCCATTGTTGGATTTTAAAAGTACTTTTTCCGTAGAACCAAAAAGCAAGTCCTGCTGAACCGATTTTTAAAAGCGTTAATAAATAAAGTACATCGGGTATGTTTTCATTATTGAAAAAGAAAACAATGGGCGTGAAGATACCTCCTAAATAATAAGAAATTAGAGACCAAAAATTAAGTCCTAATGAAGCATTCCAAGAATAAAGAAAGCTTTGTTTTCCATGCATCGCATTGTTGAAAGAGGCATGGAAATTTGAAAATTGGGAAAATGCATCACTGGCTAGAATACTTCGAGCGCTTCCCCAGTAGATTCCTAAACTTAAATAAACAAAGAACATAATAAGTACTGGAATTAAAAAGGCGGCGAGGCCAAATCCCCAAATGGGTTTTTTCTTTTTTCTCCTTGCTTGTCGCATCATAAAATTCCTCCTATAGTAATTAACGTCATTTATTATAACACATTGTATTATTCAAAAGAGACAAGATATTGTTTAAAATGAGTAGCTGTGTTTATGATGTCAATAAAAAGACTAAGACAAATTTATAAATAAGGTGTCGTAGTCTTTTTATTGTCAATATCTTGATGGAAAAAATTAACGTCTGATTTGTCCGTTACCAAGAATAACGTATTTAGTTGAAGTTAATTCATTTAACCCCATAGGTCCGCGAGCATGGAGTTTTTGCGTGCTAATCCCAATTTCTCCGCCAAAACCAAAAACACTTCCATCGGTAAAGCGAGAAGAAGCATTGACATAAACAGCAGCTGCATCCACTTGATTTACAAAGTTCTGCGAAGTGAAGTAGTTATCAGTAACGATGACTTCTGAATGACCAGAACTAAACAATTCAATATGGTTAATCGCTTCATCAAGTGAACCAACCGTTTTAATTGCTAAAATAAAATCTAAAAATTCAGTTTCAAAATCTTCAGTCGTTGCTAAACGACTTGTTTTTAAGTGTTTTTGGGCAGCAACATCAGCTCTGAGTTCCACTTGATAAGAAGTTAAACGTTCTTCTAATAAAGGTAAGAAAGTAGGGGCTATTTTTTCGTGAATAATAAGGGTCTCGATGGCGTTACAGACACTCGGCCGTTGGCATTTTCCATTTTCAACAATCGCTAAAGCCATTTCGATTTGAGCTTCTTGGTCAACGTAAACATGGCAATTACCTGTTCCTGTTTGAATTATCGGCACAGTGGCAGTTTGGACCACTGTTTTAATGAGGTTACCGCCGCCGCGTGGGATAAGAACATCAAGGTATCCGTTGAGTTGCATAAACTCGCGAGCGGTTTCTCTTGAAGTGTCCTGGATTAATTGGATAGCATCGATTGGAAAATCAATACTAGCTAAAGCTTGTTGCATCACAGAAACAAGTGCTTGATTTGAATGAAGTGCTTCTTTTCCACCGCGTAAAATAATAGCATTTCCTGATTTAAAGCAGAGACAAGCTGCATCAGTTGTAACGTTAGGTCGTGACTCATAAATAATTCCAACGACACCAAGAGGTACTCTTTGTTTTCCAATGGTTAAATCATCTTCATTTTTCCAAACCTTATCCATGTTACCAATTGGATCTTCTAAATCAATAATCGTTTGAATGTCTTGTTGCATAGCTTGCAAACGTTCTTTAGTCAGGACCAAGCGGTCAATCATAGGCTCTGTTAGGCCATTTTCTTTTGCTGCATGGATATCTTTCTTGTTAGCTGAGAGGATCATTGCTTCTTCTTTGGCTAAATAGGTAACCATTGTTTGAAGTGCTTTATTTTTTTCTTTAGTGGTGGCAAGACTTAAAAAACGAGCGGCTTTCTTTGCTTTTTTTCCTAAAATAATTAATGGTGACATTTAAATGCTCCTTTTCATTTTATTTTATTTGAAAAAAGTGATCCTATAGTTTTACCTTCAATAATATCAAAGATAATACTTGGTTCTTCCCCATTGGCAAGAACCATTTGACCAGAGTAGTCAAGTATTCGTTGAGCGGCTTTTAGCTTACTAGCCATTCCGCCAGTCCCAAAACGACTCCCTTCACCTCCAGCTGCTTTTTTCAAATCAGCTGTGATTTTGTTAATCTGCGTATAAAGTTTAGCGTCTGGATCAGTTTGAGGGTTATTAGTATAAAAACCATCAATATCTGATAACATAATCAATAAATCCGCTTTGGTCAGCTGTGAAACGATAGCAGAGAGCTGATCGTTGTCACCAAATTTAGTTTGGTGATCTAATTCTTCAACGGCAACACTATCATTTTCATTGACAATGGGAATAATTCCCATCTTTAAAAGTTCATCGAGTGTGTTGATGACATTTTTCCGACTTTCAGGAAAATCGACAACATCCCTTGTCATTAAAACTTGTGCAATTTGTTGATTATAATTTTCAAAGCGTTGTGAATAAGTTTTGATAAGCTCAGATTGTCCAATGGCAGCGATGGCTTGTTGTTTTGCAATCGTTGAGGGGCGACTTGTTAAACCTAGCGACTGTAATCCAGCTCCAATGGCTCCAGAAGAAACTAGAATTACCTCGTAGTCTTGATTAACCAAAGCCGTTAAAACGAAAGCTAATTGGTCGATTGATTTTAAATTAAGTTTGCCATTTTTTAGAACGAGAGAACTTGTTCCAACTTTGACAACAACCCGTTTAACAGTTGATAATGTTTTTCTCACAGTAGTCATCCTTTTTATAAAATTTCTGATAAAGTTCAGCTAGTTCTCATTCTATCATGTTGTGTGAAGCTAATCGATACCTAGATTAGAATGAATGAAAAATCTCTTTTTAAAGGTAAAACCCAAAATATAAAAAAGTTAACTGGATAATATAATAACAAAAGCAATAGCCCTATTATAAAAATAAGCATTTATTAAATAACTGTTTAGTTTGTAATCAAACTGTATTCTTTAAATGACTAGTATTTTTATTGAATCGTTGTATAATTGCTCTTAGCTTTTAGATATCATAAAAAAAAATTAAATATTTTTATGGTCCCTTGTTTTTTATGGTTAAAAAGAGTAGTTGGAGAAAGTGAGAGGGAAGTTATTGTGGAAAGTACAGTAAAAAAATCAAATTTGGATAAATTTACATTAGGGGGAGCACTAATTGCCATGGGGGTTGTCTATGGTGATATAGGAACGAGTCCTCTTTATGTTATGAAAGCGATAATTGAAGGAAATGGTGGCCTAGATCAAATATCGGAAGAATTTATTTTAGGAGCAGTTTCACTGATTTTTTGGACACTGACATTACTCACAACAGTCAAGTATGTGATGATTGCATTAAGCGCAGATAATCATGGTGAAGGTGGTATTTTTTCGCTGTATACTTTGGTAAAAAAAACAAGTAAGTTTTTAGTCTTCCCAGCAATGATTGGTGGAGCAGCCCTTTTGGCAGATGGAGTTTTAACTCCAGCCGTGACTGTGACAACGGCTATCGAAGGCTTACGAGGAATTCCGGCCTTTTATCAACGTTTTGGTAGTAATCAAGAGGTCATTGTTATTATTACGATGATAATTATATTCTCCTTGTTTATGATTCAGCGTTTTGGAACTCAAAAAGTAGGGACTGCATTTGGCCCTATTATGTTTGCTTGGTTTACCTTTTTAGGCGCGGTTGGTTTATTTAATTTTGTGCAAGATATTACCGTTTTACGTGCTCTAAATCCAATCTATGCTTTAAAAATTTTGCTATCAGATGAAAATAAAATGGGTGTTTTTATTTTAGGAAGTGTTTTTTTAGCGACAACTGGAGCAGAGGCCCTCTACTCAGATTTAGGGCATGCCGGTCGAAAAAATATTCGTTTTAGTTGGCCTTACATAAAAATTTGTTTGACTCTTAATTATTTTGGACAAGCGGCTTGGATTATTCGAGTGAAAGGGGATTCTTTTTATCAAGAAATTGAAATGTTGAATCCTTTTTTTAGAATGATGCCTAAATCATTAACCGTTGTTGGTGTTGTTTTTGCGACTGCGGCGGCAGTGATTGCCTCTCAGTCTTTAATTTCAGGTTCGTATACTTTAGTTTCAGAAGCCATCAAATTACGTTTATTACCACGTTTAAGGATTGTTTATCCAACCGATCAAAAGGGACAACTTTATATCCCTGTTGTGAATACTTTGCTTTTAATAGGATGTTTAAGTATAGTAGTGACTTTTAGAACCTCAGCACATATGGAAGCTGCTTATGGTTTAGCGATTACGATTACTATGTTAATGACCACGGTTTTATTACTTTTCTACCTATTACAAAATAAAGCACCAAAAATCGTAGCTTTTGGCATTTTTGTTTTCTTTGCAAGTATTGAAACAATCTTTTTTATTTCGAGTGCGACTAAATTTATGCATGGTGGTTATGTAGCGATTTTAATGGCAGTTATCATTCTGTTGATTATGTTAATTTGGCATCGAGGAAGTATTATTCAAGAAAAAAGTTCTGATCGAGTGTCACTTTGCGATTATGTAGAGCAATTAGGTGCTTTAAGTCAAGATCATAATATTCCACAATACCAAACCAATATCGTTTTTTTAACTTCTAAAATTAAAGGGCATCAAGTAGGCCGAGATATTGTTTATTCTATTCTTGATAAACGACCAAAACGAGCAAAAGTTTATTGGTTTGTGAATGTTTTTGTTACCGATCAACCGTATACGAAAGACTACTATGTCGATATGATGGGGACGGATTACATCGTCAATGTTCAACTGCGTTTAGGTTTTAGAGTAAATCAAGAAGTGAATGTTTATTTAAGGCAAATTGTTCATGATTTAATGGAATCAGGTCAATTACCAAAACAACCTCAACAATACACCATTACACCTGGACGTGAGGTGGGTGATTTTGCATTTGTCCTCATTAAAGAAGAGTTAACTCGAGTGACATCATTAAGTACGTTAGATACTTTGGTCATGCAAATTAAATTAGGGATAAAAAAAATTGCCTTCGATCCTGCAAGATGGTTCGGATTGGAATATAGTGATGTTATCTTTGAACATGTTCCATTGATTGTAGGTAAGGAAAAACGGTTATCTAAATTGACTAAAATTCAAGTGGATAATTTTGAAGAAGACGATGATGATGAAGATGAATAAAGTTAGATTTTGATTACTAAAACAAGATTTTTTGGGTAAGTTTGTTTGAATTAGACAGACTTACTCTTTTTATTTTGCTATAATTAATAAGCTATTACTAAAAAGTAGGGAGACAAAAAAATGTCGAAAATTCGTGGTTTCGAACAAGTAACAACGTTCGATAAAATTAATTTACCGCAGCGTGCAACACATGATGCTGCTGGTTATGATTTTGAAGCAGCTGATGAGGTTGTTATTCCAAGTATTTGGAAAAAAGGGATTGCACTGAGTTTAAAAGCTGTTTTAAAAGGTGAGAAAAGCTTAGTCGATGAGGAATTAAAAAAAGAATTAAAACCGGTTCTTGTCCCAACAGGCGTTAAAGCATATATGCAACCCGAAGAATTTTTACAGTTATGTAATCGTTCTAGTAATCCTTTAAAACGTTTTTTATTACTAGGAAATGGTGTTGGGATTATTGATAGTGACTATTATAATAATGCCTCAAATGAAGGACACATCATGTTTCAATTTATCAACTTCGGTTTAACAGATGTGACGATAAAAAAAGGTGAACGAATTGGTCAGGGGATTTTTCTGCCTTTCTTAAAAGCAGATAATGATGGACCTACAAAGCAAAGAGACGGTGGGTTTGGCTCCTCTGGCAACTAGAAAACGAACATTTATGTTAGAATAAAAGTGTCTTAAACAAAGTGAGGAGATTTTATGGCAAAAAAAGTTAAATCAGAATTTCTTTGTCAATCGTGTGGCTATGTCTCGCCGATGTACTTAGGGAGATGCCCCAACTGTGGTGAATGGAATACATTAGTTGAAGAACTAATTCAAGAGAAAACAACCAGACATAGTCGCGTGAGTTTAAAGGGAGAACGGACGAAACCAGAAAAATTAGGTCAAGTCATTCAGCAGAAAGAAACACGAATTAAAACCGAGCTTGGTGAATTAAACCGAGTCCTTGGTGGTGGGGTTGTTCCAGGTTCACTAGTTTTAATTGGTGGAGATCCTGGGATAGGGAAATCGACCTTGCTCCTGCAAGTTTCGCAACAGTTGAGTAAGCTTGAAGGAACCGTATTATATGTCTCTG
The DNA here is from genome assembly GCF_052102835.1 of Vagococcus sp. Taxonomy (NCBI): domain Bacteria; kingdom Bacillati; phylum Bacillota; class Bacilli; order Lactobacillales; family Enterococcaceae; genus Vagococcus; species Vagococcus sp. The sequence continues at coordinate 264,763 of NZ_JBQEIL010000001.1, read as the reverse complement.
GAGAAGAAAGTGCGCAACAAATTAAAATGCGAGCGGAACGTTTGAGCGATAGTGATAATGATTTTTATGTGTATGCAGAAACAGATATGTCGGCAATTAAACAAACGATAGAAAATTTGGCCCCAGACTATGTGATTATTGATTCAATTCAAACGATGATTAATCCAGATTTAAATAGTGCAGCAGGAAGTGTCAGTCAAGTTAGAGAAACAACGGCCGAATTGATGCAAGTCGCTAAGTCAAACCAAGTTGCCATCTTTATTGTGGGGCATGTGACAAAGGAAGGCTCGTTAGCGGGACCGAGGATGTTAGAGCACATGGTGGACACTGTTCTTTATTTTGAAGGTGAACGTCATCATACTTTTAGAATTTTGCGTGCGGTGAAAAATCGCTTTGGTTCGACGAATGAGATTGGGATTTTTGAAATGCGTGAACAAGGTTTAGTTGAAGTTTTAAACCCTTCTGAAGCTTTTTTAGAAGAACGATTAGATGGAGCGACGGGGTCTGCGATTGTCTGTTCAATGGAAGGTACGCGACCGATTTTGGCGGAGGTTCAAGCGTTGATTACGCCATCAATCTTTGGTAATGCTAAACGAACAGCGACAGGATTAGATTATAATCGGGTTTCATTGATTATGGCTGTTTTAGAAAAACGAGCAGGTCTATTATTGCAAAATCAAGATGCATATTTAAAAGCAGCGGGTGGTGTCAAATTAGATGAACCTGCTATTGATTTAGCAATTGCGGTAAGTATCGCTTCTAGCTATAAGGAAAAAGAGACCTCTGTTCATGAATGTTTTGTCGGTGAAATTGGTTTAACAGGAGAAATTAGACGCGTGAATCGAATTGAACAGCGTGTGTCAGAAGCTAAAAAGTTAGGGTTTAAAAAGATGTATGTTCCAAAGAATAATTTACAAGGATGGAACGTGCCGACAGATATTAAAATCATCGGTGTTACTACCGTTTCTGAAGTATTAAAGAAGGTTTTCAAGTAGAAGAGAGGAGGAAAAAGATTGAAAAAAATATATACAATTGTCTTAATGGCTTTAGGATTTAGTTTAGGAGTGGGCTTTTTACCTGTTTTTTTAGAATTAGCTGGATTAGATGACCACTCATTTTTAAGCAATGAAGTTGTCATGGGTATTATCGGTGCCATTATTTTTCTTATTCTATCAAGCCTAACTTACGACTATTTTGCTAAAATATTAAAAAAAATAGAAAAATTTATTAACGAACAGAGTTTATCAGACTTAATTTTTGGTAGTTTGAGTGCTATTGTAGGTTTATTATTGGGTGCGTTGTTATCAATCCCATTATATTCTATTAAGGTTGCTTATTTAAATATTATCTTACCAAGTTTGATGATGGTTGTTTTAGGTTTTATTGGAGCACGAGTTGGAACAACCAAAACAGAGGAGTTTAAAAAAATGTTTGCTCCACGTCCTAAAAAAGGGACTGAGGAAATATTAGAGCGAAAAGCAGGGGAACATTTTAGAAAATATAAAATATTAGATACAAGTGTCATTATTGATGGTCGAATCTATGATGTTGCTCGAACTGGTTTTATTGAAGGAACGCTACTAATCCCTAAATTTGTATTATATGAACTACAATATATTGCGGATTCTGGCGACAGTATGAAACGCGTGAGAGGGCGACGAGGTTTAGATATTTTAAATGAACTTCAAAAAGAACCCTCAATAAGTGTTGAGATGTATGAAGGTGATTTTGATGATATTCAAGAAGTGGATACGAAGTTGGTTAAATTAGCAAAAGTTTTAGATGGGATTGTTGTTACCAATGATTTTAATTTAAATAAAGTTTGTGAGTTCCAAAATGTGCCTGTTTTTAATATTAATGCTCTAGCTAATGCGATTAAACCTGTTGTTATTCCAGGGGAAACGATGGATGTTATTGTAATGAAGGACGGGACGGAACGTCAACAGGGCGTTGCTTATCTTGATGACGGAACCATGGTTGTCGTCGAAGATGGAAAACATTTTATGAATGAAAAAATCAATGTGATTGTGACAAGTGCGCTTCAAACGGCAGCAGGCCGAATGATATTTGCGAAACCGTCCCACTCACAAACAACAATAAATCAATAAAACCAATGACAACCCTTTACTATTCAACAAAATGAATGTAAAATTTAGGATGATACATTAACAACTAGACTATTATATATAAGGAAGGTAATCTCATGACAAAAAAAGTACGTGTTAGATATGCACCAAGTCCAACGGGTCATCTACATATTGGAAATGCCCGGACAGCATTATTCAACTATTTGTTTGCAAGACATCATGGTGGTGACTTCATTATTCGTATTGAAGACACTGATTTAAAACGTAATATCGAAGGCGGAGAAAGAAGCCAGTTAGAAAATTTAGAATGGTTAAATATTGATTGGGATGAGTCTCCAGCTAAACCAGGAAAATATGGCCCTTATCGTCAATCAGAACGTAAAGAAATTTATCAACCCTTGATTGATCAATTATTAGCAAGTAACTTAGCATACAAATGTTACTGTACGGAAGAAGAATTAGAAGCAGATCGTGAAGTTCAACAGGGACGTGGCGAAATCCCTCGTTACTCTGGCAAATGTGCGCATCTTACTCCTGCAGAACAAGCAGAAAAAGAAGCAGCCGGTCTAGTACCAGTTGTTCGCTTCCGAGTTCCAAGAGCAACAGAATATAGTTTTGATGATTTAGTTAAAGGGAAAATAACCTTTGAATCAGACAGTGTTGGTGGCGATTTTGTTATTCAAAAACGTGACGGCATGCCAACGTACAACTTTGCTGTTTCAGTGGATGACCATTTAATGGAAATTACCCATGTTTTACGTGGAGATGATCATATTGCCAATACACCAAAACAATTGATGATTTATGAAGCATTAGGTTGGGTTCCCCCAATTTTTGGTCACATGACGTTGATTATTAACAGTGCAACGGGTAAAAAATTAAGTAAACGTGATGAAACGATTTTACAATTTATTGAACAGTACCGTGATTTAGGTTATCTTCCTGAAGGAATGTTTAACTTTATTTCATTACTTGGTTGGTCTCCAGTAGGAGAAGATGAAATTTTTACTCAACAAGAATTAATCGAGATGTTTGATGCTGATCGTCTAAGCAAGTCACCAGCTGCTTTTGACAGCAAAAAATTAGAATGGGTAAGTAACCAATACCTTAAAAAAATTGAATTGAAAGATTTTACTGAAATGTGTATTCCACATTTAGTTGAAGCTAATTTAATTGAGAAAAACTTGTCGCCAGAGCGTCATACTTGGGTGGAAGAGTTAGTGAGTTTATATCAACCACAAATGAGTTATGCAGCAGAAATTGTTGAATTATCACAACTATTCTTTAACGATACATTAACACTTGATGAAGCAGCTAAAGAAGTCTTGGCAGGTGAAACAGTGCCTGTTGTTTTAGCAGCTTTCACAGAACAAATTAAAGCAATGGAAGATCTAGATGTTCCTAGTATTAAAGCAGCCATTAAAGCGGTTCAGAAAGAAACTGGCGTAAAAGGTAAAAACTTATTTATGCCAATTCGTGTGGCTGTTAGTGGTCAAATGCATGGTCCTGAATTAGCAGAAACCATTTTATTATTAGGAAAAGAAAAAGTCTTAGATCATTTAAATCAATCGAACCAATAAATACATTGATAAGAAAAGTAAGTAAAAAATTAGTTTAAGAGAGTTTACATTTGGTGCAAGTAGACCTAATTTTTTTCTGAAAATGCCTCTTTGAGTAGTTTTGATGAAAGTGGAGTAATCAAAAACGAGTGATAGCCGTTAGACTATCGAAAGGTAACAGATTCTCTGTTATAAACTAAAGTGGAACCACGTAAAGACGTCTTTTGAATTTTATTCAAAGACGCCTTTTTTTATTTTAAATTTTAGGAGGAAACAAGTTATGCAAATTTATAACACATTAACGCGTCGCAAAGAAACATTTCAAACTTTAGAGCCTAATAAAGTTAAAATGTATGTTTGTGGACCGACTGTTTATAATTATATTCATATTGGTAATGCTCGAAGTACGGTGTCATTTGATACTGTTCGTCGTTATTTAGAATTTAGGGGTTATCAAGTTGATTATGTCTCTAACTTTACCGACGTAGATGATAAAATTATTCGAACAGCGAATGAAGAAGGAATTACAACAAAGGAATTAGCAGATAAATATATTGCGGCATTTGAAGAAGATACAGGTAAGTTGAATGTGAAGCCGGCGTGTGTTCATCCAAGAGTCATTGATCACATCGAAGATATTATAAAATTTGTTGCAGATTTAATTGAAAAGGGCTATGCTTATGAGTCGCAAGGTGATGTTTACTACCGTGCTCGAAAATTTAAAAAGTATGGTGAATTGAGTAACAAAAGTTTAGATGAATTAGAAGTAGGTGCTAGCCAACGAACTGGCGCGGAACAAGTAAAAAAAGAAGATCCTTTGGACTTTGCTTTATGGAAAGAAGCTAAGGAAGGTGAGGTTTCGTGGAAGTCACCGTGGGGAATGGGACGCCCAGGTTGGCATATTGAGTGCTCTGTCATGGCAACAAAGCATTTAGGATCAACAATCGACATTCATGGTGGAGGTCAAGATTTGGAATTTCCACATCATGAGAATGAGATTGCTCAAAGTGAGGCGCATACAGGCCAAACTTTTGCAAAGTATTGGATGCATAATGCTTATTTGACAGTAGGTGAGAGTGGTGAAAAAATGAGTAAGTCACTCGGTAATTTTGTGACCGCTCATGATGTGATGCAAAACTTTGAACCAGAAGTCGTTCGTTATGCCTTAGCGACTACTCATTATCGTCGTCCGATGCCATTTAATGAAGTGGTTTTAAAAGAAGCAGAAACGAATCTTTCTAAAATTAAACATAGTTATAAAAATGCTGGTTTTCGATTAGGACAGGCTCAGGATGGCTTAGAAGATGATCGAGAGTATCTTCAAGAAATTACAGAATTTTATGATGAATTTGTGTTAGGAATGGATGATGATTTTAATACAGCGAATGGAATTACCGTGGTTTATCAAATGGTTAAATGGTTAAATTCATATCTGGAAAAAATTCATGTTTCAAAAGTTATTCTTGAAAAAATTCAAAGTCAGTTATTTGAATTTATGCAAGTTTTCGGGATTATTTTAGAGGATGAAACAGATCTGTTAGATGAAGTAATTGAACAATTAATCGAAGAACGAAAACAGGCACGAGAGGCAAAAGACTTTGCTCGTAGCGATGAAATTCGTGACCAATTAAAAGAACAAGGAATTATTCTTGAGGATACTGCTCAAGGGATTAGATGGAGTCGAATTTAATGACAGAAGAAATAAAAGATTATTCATTATTGAGTGGGTTAACACTAGCATATATTGGAGATGCCGTCTATGAAGTTTATATTCGTGATTTTCTAATCCGCTCGGGTCATACAAGACCGAACCAATTACATCATTTAGCGACGCGCTATGTTTCGGCAAAGGCACAACATTACTTAATTGAACAAATGCAAGACCAAGAGATATTAACAGAGGCTGAACTAAGTATTTATAAACGTGGACGTAATGCTAAAAGCCATACGAGTGCTAAAAACACATCAGTAGCTATATATCGCTCGTCTACAGGGTTTGAAGCGTTAATGGGTTATCTCCATATGATGAAGCAAACAGAACGCTTAGAAGAGCTTATTCGATGGTCAATAAAAAGGATAGGTGAAAAAAATGAGACAAGATAAAAGAGAAAAACGTAAACCATTTGACCCTCAAAATGGTCAAGAAGAAGTAAGTTTAGAAGACGTTGCTTTTGGACGTCATGCAACGATTGAAGCGTTGAAAGCCAAACGTGGTAATAAATTATTTTTACAAGAAGATTTAAAAAGTGCCAATATTGAAGAACTAAAACAATTAGCAGCAGAGTATACAGTGGCGGTAAAATGGGTGAAGAAACAGAAACTAGATGAAATGACGAATCATGAAAATCATCAAGGGATTGTGCTAAGAACAACTCCTTTTGAATATTTAACATTGGATGAATTACTTGCGAAAACGGATAAAGAGTCAGAGCGCTTCTTTTTAATGTTAGATAGTGTAATGGATCCTCATAACTTAGGGTCCATGTTTAGAACAGCTGATGCTACTGGAGTTGCTGGAATTATTATTCCAAAACATCGTGCGGTAGGGATTACACCAGTTGTTGTTAAAACGTCAACAGGAGCGGTAGAACATATTCCAGTTGCGAGGGTAACAAACCTTTCGCAAGCAGCTAAAAAATTAAAAGAACATGATTTTTGGTTATTTGGTACAGATATGACTGGAACGAGCTATGAAAAATGGAATGTCGCAGGAAATATTGCTTTAGTTATTGGTAATGAAGGTAAAGGAATGAGTCCTTCTCTTAAAAAAGAAATGGATGAACTAATTACGATCCCCATGACGGGGCATGTCCAAAGTCTGAATGCAAGTGTAGCCGCTGGTTTATTGATGTATGAAGTCTTTAGAAAGCGTCTGACTTAACCATGAAACGCAAAAAGCGCTTAAAGCATCAAGTGTTATTCGTTGACGGTTACAATATGATTGGGTTTTGGCCAGAATTAGCTCAATTGAAAAAACAAGAGAAATTAGCAGATGCGCGTGATTTGTTATTATTTATGCTTTCAGAATTTGCTAAGTACAAGGGAATTGAAGTGATTGTTGTTTTTGATGCTCAATTTGTACCTGGAATCCAAAATAAGTATGATGAATTTGGGCTGACAGTTATCTTTACTAAAGTAGATGAAACAGCAGATACTTATATTGAGCGTGAGGCAAGTTTGAAAATTAATCCATTGACACACGTTAGAGTAGCAACGAGTGATTTAGCTGAACAGTGGATTATTTTTTCAAAAGGAGCCTTACGAGTATCTGCTCGTGAATTATATAAAGCAATTAAAGAATCAGAAAAAAATATTTTAGCCGATACAAAAGAGTATCATTATTCTAATTTCAGGCGTAATTCTCCATGGACAGAAGGTCAGCTTGAAGATTTACAGTTATTTTTTGAAGAAATGGAAGATGAAAAGATGCATTAAGAACAACTGTTCTCTTTTGCGTTTTTTAATTTAGTGGTAATCTATTAACGTAAAGCAAAAGAAAACGCTGCCACCCTCCTTAAAAGGGAGTCAAGTAATGGAAAATAAAGACCTAATAGAAAAAGCGAAAACTGGGGATCCTGAAGCAATGGAGTTGTTATTTAAAAAATATCAACCAATCGTTTTGAAAATGAAGAAAACATTCTTTGTTCGAGATTTAGAACTGGACGATTGGCTACAGGAAGGTCGAATAATCTGTCATAAATCATTACAAAATTATCATTTAGATCAAGGCGTAACCTTTGGAAAATTTTTCAAAATAAATTTTGAACGTCATATTATTGGTTTAATTCGCAAGCAGGAAGCGTTAAAACGGAGAAGTTATCGTTATGCGGAATCATTAGAGGGGCAAGGGGAGCTTACTCTAAATGTACGTGAAGACCGTTCATCAATGATAAGTTTAGATTATGTTTTAATCCGTGATAGCATGCAAGATTTTGGTGAGCAACTGTCTCAGACTGAAAAGGATGTTTTTTCTGATTATGCACGAGGAAAAAGTGAAACAGAAATAGCAACAACCTATCAGTTGGCGAGAAAACAGGTTGTCGGGGCATTAGCACGAGCTAGGCAAAAATTAAAAAGACAATTAAATGATTAATAAATAATCAGGATGGTAGCTTTCTTTTACTTTTTGAATGAGTAAACTATAAAAAAACTATGGTTTCCCTTGAATTGAGTTCTAAATTGTGGTAAAATTTTATTTTTTCTTAATAATGTGATAGAATGATAATGAGGTGAATAAAATGGCCCATAATATTGCATCAATTAAAGAGGGACTTAAGGAACGGGTTGGCAGTCGATTGACACTTACGTCTCAAGTAGGTCGAAAGCGTCAAAGTGAGCATAGCGGTGTTTTAACTGAAACGTATCCAGCAGTTTTTGTGGTGGATCTTGATCAAAGTGATCATGCTGTTGAACGTGTTTCTTATAGTTATGCAGACGTTTTAACACATTCTATCGAACTGGCTTTCGTCGATGAAGAAGAACCATTATTTGGATAATGTAAGAAAGAATTAATCTAAACATAGCGTTAGATTTTTTTCTTTTCTAGGAGGTAAACGAATGAAAAAAGTTTTATTTGTATGTCTAGGAAATATCTGCCGATCGCCAATGGCTGAGGCATTATTTAATCGAAAGATTCAAGAACAAAATTTATCCAAACAGATTTCTTGTGCTTCTGTGGCATTAGGAACGTGGAATTTGGGGAAAGAACCTCATAAAGAAACAAAACAAATTTTGGCACGACATGGCATCAATAGTTCTGGCATGATCTCAACGAAAATAACGCAGAATGACTTTATTGAATTTGATTATATTTTTGGAATGGATGAACAAAATATTAAAGATTTAAAAGAACGGGCTAAAACGCCAGAAGAAGAAGCAAAAATATCTTTTTTACTCGAAGGAGTTCCTAATATAACCAATCAAGAAGTACCTGATCCTTATTATACGGGTAATTTTGAGTTGACATATGAATTGATTGATTCAGCAACAAGTTATTGGCTGGAAAAGATCAAAGCCACACTTTAAAAAAGTTGGACTATTTGAGGTCGTTGAGGAGACAGCTAAATTTTAAAGCTTTACTTTTTTTAATACATCAACAAAAAAATAGGACGGATGAGAATTTTAAATTCTCATCCGTCCTATTTTTAATTATTTAGTTGATTCAGTTGTTTCTTTTTTGTCTTCTTTTTTGCTGTCTTTAGTATCCGCTTTTTTGTCCTCTTTTTTCTCTTCTTTTTGAGGTAAATAAGGAGTTAAGATATCTTTAAATTCAGGGTCATCAATTTTAACTTTTGCTTTTTCTAACTCTTCACCTAATACTTTTTGTTGGAAAGTTGGATCAGCAAGTTTCGTTTCTTTTGTAATTTCAGTTAATTCTTTTTTGAAAGGTTTGTAATCATTACCTTTTTTACTGTTTTTGACCATTTTAACAATATAGAAGCTGTCTGCACCAGTCATTGGGTTTTGAGCTGTAATGACTTCAGAAACTTTACCATCTTCTAATTTATAAGCGGCATCTTTCACTGCATCAGGAAGCATAACGTTTTCTGGTTTCGTTGTTTGAGTTGAGTTGAAAGTTAACTTACCATCGTTATTTTTTGTTGTTTGTTCGACTGATTTTTCTTTTGCAATTTTAGAAAAATCACCACCATCGTTGATTGATTTTAAAATTTCTTTTGCTTCGTCTTCTTTATCAACAGAAATGATTTGAACGTCAACATCTGGGTGGAAAGTTTTCCATGTTTCTTTTAAATCAGCATCTGTAATTTTGATATGAGATTCCATCATTGCTTTTTGAGCTAGATTAGTTTTAATATTTTCTTTGAATGTTTTAACATCCATCCCATATTGTTTTAGAGTTTCTTCTAAAACTTTTTTCCCGCCATATTGTTTTTCTGCTGCTTTATATTCTTTGTCAATTTCTTTTTCACTGACATCTTTACCATAACCATCCAAAGCCACGCGTTTTAAAATCATTCCTGTTAACACTTGTTTTGATTGATCGTCTTTTTTCAACTCGTTGTAAAATTCTTCTTGAGTTACTTTGCCACCTTTCATAGTGACGACATCTTTTCCACCAGCAGATGAACAACCAGTTAAAATTAAGGCACTTAATAAAGTGATGCTAGCTAATTTCCATACTTTTTTCTTCATTTTTTAAAGACACTTCCATTCTATACATTTTTTTAATTTTTATTAAATAAAAATTAATCACGCCTAATACTATAACATAAAAGTAGGTTAAAAAAAATAAGGTTATGCTTTAATTCGATAATTAGTAACAAAATCGCCACATTTATAAATGATAAAAGTATCAACCTCTAGGTTCTGTCGCGTTCATTTTGTCTTTGAAATTCGATAATTCTGAATTTATTTTTACTAATTGTTCTTTAATAATATCAACACGAGGGGTATTGATAAATTGAAATTGCTTGATTTCCTTTTGAACCTCTTCGATAGTGCTAGGAAGTAAATCAGTTGATTGTTGTTTGACATTTTGAAAATTACTTTCAACAGCAGTTAAATTATTTTTAAGTTCAAAGAATAGATCAATCGTTTCATCCAGACGATTATTAATTTTTTGTTGTGTTTCTTTGCCAGAGCGTGGAGCTAGTAAAAGGGCTGCACCGCCACCAATAAAGCTACCAACGATGAATCCTTTTGCAAATTGTTTTCCTGAGAATTTTTTCTTTTTCATGATGTTATTCCTCGTTCTTTCTGATGGCTTCAGCAATTAGGTTCATTTCTTCAGTCGAGTAATTTTTTCCGTTATCCGCAAAAACCAGTTTAAAATCGTCCTCCTTAGAATAACGTGGAATTAAATGAATGTGAGTATGGAAAACAGATTGATAGGCAATTTCTTTATTGTTGTTAATAATATTGAGACCTTGCATCTCGGGAAAAGCTTTTTCCATCGCACGCGCAATTTTGGGAACACGAGAAAAGAGAGACTCAGCTAAACCTTCTTCATATTCAAAAATATCTTGCACATGTTTCTTAGGGATAACTAAGGTATGACCTTTCGTCGTTTGTGTAATATCTAAGAAGGCATAAACCTCATTGTCTTCATAAACAGGATAGCTAGGAATTTCTTTATTGATAATTTTACAAAAAATACAGTCTTTCATAAGTAGAGCCTCCTAAAAGTTTTGTTTTCTCTTCTTTAACATTACCATATAATGATGTAAAAATGGTAGAATATCTTTATGATTATTAAATAGAAGTTGTTTTGTGTATGTTATAATTGAAATAGAGAATAACGGAGGTTTAAAAACAGATGAGTTTAAAAGTTATGCATGTCACGGGCGGTTATGGACACGTGTCGGTGTTAAAAGATGTTAGTTTTGAAGTGAAACCTGGTGAGTTAGTAGGGTTAATTGGCTTAAATGGAGCTGGAAAAAGCACATCAATTAAGCACATTATTGGTTTATTAAATCAAAAAGAGGGTCAGATTACGATTGATGACTTGTCTTTAAAAAAAGAACCAGAGGCCTATCGTAAGAAAATAGGCTATATTCCTGAAAGTCCAGTTCTATATGATGAATTAACATTGAGAGAGCATATTGAAATTACGGCAATGGCTTATGATATTCCATTAGATGAGGCTTTCAAGCGGGCTGACAAATTGTTAAAGACGTTTCGTTTAGAAAATAAATTAGATTGGTTTCCGATTCATTTTTCAAAAGGTATGAAGCAGAAAGTGATGGTACTCTGTGCTTTTTTAGTCCAACCTAGTCTATATATTATTGACGAGCCCTTTTTAGGTTTAGATCCATTAGCTATTAATGCTTTATTAGAGTTAATGCAAGAGATGTGCCGTAATGGGGCGGCGATCTTAATGTCCACTCATATTTTGGCAACAGCTGAAAAATTCTGTGATCGTTTTATCGTTTTACATGATGGTAGAGTCCGAGCGGATGGCTCTATTGAAGAATTACGTACCGATTTTCAATTACCTGAATCGTCCCTGGATGATATTTACATCGCGTTAACGAAAGAAAAGGTGGTTGATTAAATTGATGGCCACTATTTATCAAAAACGTTTAGCTCGATATCAAAAAAAAATGATGAAATATATGAAATATATTTTGAATGATCATTTTCTGATTGTCTGTATGTTTGGGATAGGAGGATTTGGGCTTTATTATTCAGAGTTTATTAAAAACCTCCAACCAACACATTATTTTTGGATTAGGCCTGTTATCTTAGGAATTTGGCTGAGTGCCCTTTTTTTTGGAAATTTCGTAAGTTTGTTATCAGAAGCTGATGAGGTATTTCTATTGGCAAAAGAACGTCAAATGCCAAGCTATTTTAAAAAGGCATTTCGCCATTCTTTACTTTTTCCATGTGCAATGCTTGTTTTAGTAATGGGGATGACGGTTCCAGCTCTTTTGGCAGTCCATCCGATAAAGGGATATGAGTTTCTCTTTTTTCTAGTGGCAGGTTTTTTATTGAAAGCTAGTGAGCTTTTACTTCAATTAAATGGACTATATGCACAGGAAAAAAGAGAAAAAACGTTACTGAAGTTCGGGTGGTTTGTTTTGGCCATTCTTGTTTTTGGGATGGTCTTGTATCTTTCGGCAATAGGTGGTATGATACTTTCTCTTTTGGTATTTCTCTTTTTTCTTCAAAAAAGTAAACGTTCATTTGAAGAAGAACCGTTAAATTGGCATCGTGCGTTACTTTTAGAAAAACGTCGGTTGAAAAATTTGTATCGTTTTATTAATTTATTTGTTGATGTGCCAGATATAACGAGCGAAGTTAAACGTCGTAAATATTTGGATCCCTATTTACAAAGACTACCTAAAACACATGGCAATACTTATAGCTATCTCTATCAGCGTGTTTTTTTTAGAGGGACAGAATATTTAGGCTTGGTTATTCGTTTAACTCTTGTCGGGGCGGTATTGATCGCTTTTACTCACTATTTTTGGTTGAAATTACTGTTTTCACTATTGTTCATTTATTTAATTGCGTTTCAGTTAATTCCGCTTTATCATTCTTTTGATTATATGGTAATGACCAATTTGTACCCAATAAAAGAGAAGGATAAGGAAATCGCAGTTAAAAAATTGATTAGCAAAATGTTAATGGTTGTTGGTACTATTTTTATGCTTGTTGCTATTATTGCTCAACCAAATGTTGTTGAAAATGGTCTTTTACTTATAGCCCTGCTTGTTTTCGGGGGAATTCTTTCGGTGTACTATTTACCGAAACGTATAAAAAAAATCAAAAATTAATCAATTTGAAACGTTGTGAGATACTAGAATATGATATACTAGAATGCGAATCTCGATTGTGAGGTTTTAGGGAAATATTTATAAAGTTTGAGTGTGGCGGAGGAGAAACAAGTGATATTTAAATTTGATAAAAACTGGAATCTCCAACCGTTAAAAGGAGATACAGGTAAGGCTTATAAGGGAGTTAAAGATCAAGAAAAAGTTTTTTTGAAACGTAACTCAACTCCTTTTTTAGCGGCTTTGTCTCGTGAAGGGTTAACGCCAAAGCTATTATGGACACGACGAACAGGAAATGGGGATATTGTTACCGCACAAGAGTGGTTAGATTGTCGTCAGTTATCAGCTGATGAGATGGTAAATAATCAAGATGTGATACGAATTTTATATCACCTCCATCACTCAGAGTCATTAAAATCAATGTTAGAAAGAATGGAAGGTAGTGAAAAATCAGCTTTTGATTTTTTAAGCGAGTATGTTCGCCATTTACCTCAAGAATTAAAAGAAAATCCAACCTTATTAAAAGTTTTTAAATATTTAGAAGATCATTTACCAGCCTATCTTTCACAGCACTATGTGGCTTGTCATGGCGATGTTATTCGTCAAAATTGGCTGATTTCAAATGATGATCATCTCTTTTTAGTTGATTGGGATTATTCGGTACTTTGTGATCCTGCGTTAGATTTAGGAACTATTTTAGGACAATATGTTCCGCTTGATCAATGGTCTGTCTGGCTAGATCATTATAAGGCTGAGATGGCAGAGCATTTGCACGAACGAGTTTACTGGTATGCTGGGATGAGTTTATTAATGCAGACGAAACGCAGCTTTTTAAAAGAAGAGCATAATGAAGTTGCTCGATGTATCAATCGCTTGAACTATGTTTATCAAGATAGATAAAGAATAATGAAAAAGCTCTTTGGCTTCTAAACCCAAGGGGCTTTTTTAAGAGGAGATTAAAGATGAGATTACGGAACAAACCAGGTGCAATGGCAACGATTGAAAATTCACCACAATATATTTTAACTGACGGTAGTGAATGGCGCGGAAAATGGCATGAGCGTTTTGAAAAGCAACAACCGCTTCATATTGAAGTCGGAAGTGGGAAGGGACAATTTATTGTGGGAATGGCTAAGGCAAATCCTACAATAAATTATATTGCGATTGAACTTCAAACAAATGCGATTATTTCTATTTTAGAAAAACAATTACTTGAACCATTACCTAATTTACAATTGTTATTAGTAAATGGGGCTGATTTGGATGATTATTTTGCTGAAGGAGAAGTTGATCAAATTTATTTGAACTTTTCTGACCCTTGGCCTAAAACGCGCCATGAAAAGCGTCGCTTAACGCATCCAAATTTTTTGGCAATTTATGAGAAAATAGCTAAGTCAGAAGCAGAACTGCATTTTAAAACAGATAATCGTGGGTTGTTTGAATACTCATTAGCAAGCCTTTCGCAATATGGAATGCTTCTTCAAGAAGTCTGGTTAGATTTGCATGCGAGTGATTTTGAGGACAATGTGATGACAGAGTATGAAGAAAAATTTTCTCAAAAGGGGCATCCTATTTATCGCTTAGAAGCCCACTTTGTTACAAAAAAATAAAAAGAGTTTGCTTGCCCGAATTTTTGGGTAAGTCAACTCTTTTATTTTCTAAATTTTTAAAGGCGATAAATATCGATAATTGATCCAGTATAGGCATCTGCAATAAATTCGTATTGAACAAGATCACCATCTTCAATTCTAGAAATACCACCTGTGTAGACTTTAGACTTGATTGCGAATTTTTGGGCAGGTTCTTTTTTAAAGTGAATCCAAGAACCTTCAATTGGGCCTTCTTGTAAAAAGTCATTTTTAACTTGTTCTAAAATATCATCTGCTGATAGTGTTTTATTTTTATTATACCAATAAGAAGCAAGGGCACCTCCAGCCAGACCAATGACTAAGCCAATTCCAACACCAGTTGTTAGTCCATCTTGAAAATAAGTTTGTTTTTTTTGTTTGTTTTGAAACATTTTACTTGCCCTCCTTTAGATGTTAATCATCATCATTGTAGCATAAAAAGTCAGAAGGAACATTAAAAAGGAAAGGCTCAATCGAATAAAAAAACAAGGAAGCAAAGAATATGATTTTAAGAGTAAAGGCATCTTGTGTTATAATTAAGATGTAGAAAGTGAGGTGTGTCCACCCTAGGCAAAAAGGGTAGGTAAAT
Organism: Vagococcus sp.; assembly: GCF_052102835.1. NCBI lineage: Bacteria > Bacillati > Bacillota > Bacilli > Lactobacillales > Enterococcaceae > Vagococcus > Vagococcus sp. The sequence continues at coordinate 249,664 of NZ_JBQEIL010000001.1, read as the reverse complement.
ATGGACGATAAATTATTTAAACGCATTAAACAATTAACAGAAATTCAAAGTACAAGTGGCAATGAGGACAATATTCGCCAATTGTTAACAAAAGAGATGACACCGCTAGTTGATAAGGTAGAATATGATGGGTTAGGTGGTATTTTTGGAACGAAAAAAAGTTCTGTCGAAGATGCACCTCGTATCATGTTAGCTGCACATATGGATGAGGTTGGCTTTATGGTTTCTCAAATCAAGAAGAATGGTTTGTTTAGCGTGGTCCCGTTAGGAGGTTGGAACCCTTATGTAGTTTCAGCGCAACGTTTTACGCTTCAAACAAAGCAAGGAGATTACCCAATTATCTCTTCCTCAGTTCCTCCACATCTATTGAGAGGAAAATCTGGAGGAGCTTCTTTAAAAGTTACAGATATTCTTTTTGATGCCGGATTTGTTTCAAAAGAAGAAGCTGAAAGTTTTGGTGTTCGTCCAGGCGACACGATTGTACCGGATGTTGAAACAATCGTCACAGCTAACGGAAAACGTATCATTAGTAAAGCGTGGGATAATCGTTACGGCTGCACTTTATTACTCGATGTTTTAGAGCAATTAAAAGAAGTGGAACTACCCAATACTTTAATCGCTGGAGCTAATGTTCAAGAAGAAGTTGGACTTCGTGGAGCTAAGGTATCAACGACTAAATTTAAACCTGATTTATTTTTTGCGATTGATTGTTCACCAGCTAATGATTTAGATGGGAAAGAAGATGCTAACGGACGTTTGGATGGTGGCTTCTTATTAAGGATTTTTGATCCTGGGATGATTATGTTACCTCGCATGCGAGAGTATATTGTTCAAACTGCAGAAGATCATGATATTCCTTATCAAACGTTTATTTCACAAGGTGGAACAGATGCAGGGGCAGCTCATTTAGCTAATAATGGTGTTCCAAGTGCCGTGATTGGTGTTCCGGGCCGTTATATCCATACACACCAAACGATGTTTAGTATTAAAGATTATGAAGCAGCACGTGAAATGATTTTGAAATTAGTGACATCTTTAGATAAAGCAACGGTAGATACAATTATTTATGGAAAGTAGGTTAAAAAAATGATTATTCCGAAAACACTTGAAGAATTAACTCCTTTTATCGAAAAAGGAAGGAGTATCTTATTCTTTACAGCAGATTGGTGTCCTGATTGTGTGGTTATAAAACCTCATATGGCAGTAATTGAAGCTGAATTTCCAGACTATCAATTTATTCAGGTTGATCGTGATGAATTTATGGAGGTCTGTCAAAAATGGGATGTTTTTGGAATCCCGAGTTTTATTATCTTGGATGATGGGAAAGAACTAGGTCGTTTTGTCAGCAAAGACCGTAAGACAAAAGAAGAAATTATTTCATTTATACAATCTGTTTAGAGGAGGATTATTATGTTAGAGACACAAGAATATCAAACAATATTAGTAGGTACAGATGGAAGTGAACAAGCAAAATTAGCATTTGAAAAAGCAGTTGCTGTAGCTAAGCGTAACAATGCAAAAATTATCGTTGCTCACATTATTGAAAACCGTGTATATGGGGGTACTATGGCTTTCTCTACATTTAGTCCAGATATCGTACAAGAAGAAACAGATCATTCAAAAGAATTATTGGAAAAATATAAAAAAGATGCGCATGAATTAGGGTATGATAATGTTGAAGCTGTTTTAGAATTTGGTTCGCCAAAAGTTTTGATGGCAAAAGAATTACCAGAAAAATATCAAGCAGACTTGATTATGGTGGGTCAATCAGGACTGAATGCTGTTGAGCGTTTGGTGATGGGAAGTGTGAGTGACCATATTATAAGAACAGCTCCTTGTGATGTTTTGGTTGTTCGTCCAAACTAACGAACATTGGACATTATTGACAATAGAATGAGAAGATAATTCTGTTTCTTCTTTTTTCATGCTAATATAGAAAGGAAATTTTAAAATGATTGTAAGTTATAATTTAGAAGCAGTTGGAGACGTATTAATTTGTGTCGTGGCCAATGGTGAAGGAAAAGAGGTAACGGCTGAGAGAAAAGGGCAGGTTACTAAAATATCAGATAGTGAATCAAAAGAAGTGCTAGGCTGGAATTTTTTCCAAGCTTCTAATTTAGTTAAAGACTTAGACGGTAAAGGACAAATTTTCCTTTCAGAACAACAGCAAGAAGAGTTACAACAAGCAGTAAAATTAGCGGGATTTAAAGAAGAGTTAACCTTCGATCATGCACCTAAATTTGTTGTTGGTCATGTTAAAACATGTAAAAAGCATCCAGATTCAGACCACTTGCATCTGACTGAAATAGAAGTAGACAATGGTGAAATCATACCGATTGTTTGTGGAGCACCAAATATAAAAGCAGGTTTAAAAGTCGTGGTTGCCAAGGTAGGTGCTATGATGCCAGATGGTTTGATTATTTGGCCAGGTGAGTTACGTGGCGAAAAAAGTTTTGGAATGGTTTGTTCCGCTCGAGAATTAAATTTACCCAACGCACCTGCCAAACGTGGTATTCTAGAATTAGCATTTGATAGTCTTGTTGGTGAGTCTTTTAAATTTTAATGAATAATTAAAATTAATTAGCTATCAATTGTTGTTTATTAAAGATTGCTGTAAAATAAGATTAATTAATAAAAATAGATGGAGGCGATATGCATGAGTTTTACAGATGAAACAGTTCGTTTTGATTTTAACGATAATAATAAAAAAGAAGTCAGTGAAACATTGACGATTGTTTATCAAGCGTTGAAAGAAAAAGGATATAATCCAATCAATCAAATTGTGGGTTATCTTCTATCTGGTGACCCAGCCTATATTCCACGTTATCAAGATGCGCGTAATTTAATTCGCCGTCATGAACGCGATGAAATTATGGAAGAATTAGTGAAAGAATATCTTTCTCATTATGGTATTAATACACTATGAGAAAAATGGGATTAGATGTCGGTTCACGAACCGTTGGCGTCGCTGTTAGTGATCCTTTGGGGTGGACGGCGCAAGGTCTTGAAATAATTAAAATAAATGAAGATTTTGAAGAATTTGGCTTAGACCGTATCGGAGAACTGGTTAAAGATTATAGTGTTACTGAGTTTATTGTAGGATTACCTAAGAATATGAACAATACGATTGGCCCCCGTGCAGAAGCTTCAATGGTTTATGGTGAAATGTTAAAAGAACGTTTCAATCTACCAGTTGTTTATGAAGATGAGCGATTGACAACAGTTCAGGCAGAAAGAATGTTGATAGAGCAGGCTAATGCTTCGCGTGCTAAACGAAAAAAAGTGATTGATAAATTAGCAGCAGTGATGATTTTACAAAACTATCTAGACAAGAAACTTTAATAGCCTTTTTGATAGTTAAACTGTATAATAATAGCAAATACTATTAAAACGCTAAAGAAAAGAGGAAATTGAGATGACTGATAACCATAACCATGATCATGAACACGATCAAGAGGATTTAATCACATTGATTGACGAAGAAGGAAATGAAGTTTTATTCCGCATTCATATGACAATTGATGGACAAGAACAATTTAATAAAGATTATGTTTTATTATATGATGCAAGTACGCCTGAAGGCGAAGAAGTTGAACTTTTAGCTTATGCTTACGTTCAAGAAGAAGGCGAAGCGGAAGGAAACTTATTAGAAGTTGAAACTGAAGCTGAGTGGGACATGATTGAAGAAGTATTTAATGCATTTGAAGCAGAAGAAGAAGAAGAATAGTTTAAATACGAGAGGCTGACCAGAAAAGGTGAGTCTCTTTTTTTTAAATAATTTTTTTATGTAAAATTAGACGAAAGAGATTGTTAAGTTTTCAAGTGGAGTGTACAATAGTGATTATCAACTTTAGATGAGGAGCTTGGCAGATGTTATCGAAAAAAAAACCAAAGGGGATAAAGGTAAGTACAGTTCAATTTATCACTTTGATGTTTTTAGGGATTATTTTATTGGGAGCTTTTTTATTTTGGTTGCCAATCACGCATCAGGAAGGACAAGATGTTAGTTTTATTGATGCGTTATTTGTATCGACGTCATCAGTTTGCGTAACGGGACTGACACCTGTTAATGTTTCTGAAGTCTTTAATCCTTTGGGACACATAATAATGATGCTATTAATTGAAGTCGGTGGCTTAGGGTTTATGACTGTTTTTTTAATGATAGCGATTATGTTAAAAAAACGCCTCTCTTTTCAAGCTCGGTTAATTATGAAAGATATGTTAAATATGGAGAGTCATGGTGGTGTTGTACGATTACTTAGTTTTATATTGAGATTTTCACTTTCAGTTCAATTGATTGGTGCTATTCTTTTAAGTTTTGAGTTTATCCCAGAGTATGGTGTTGCAACGGGGACTTTTTATAGCATCTTTCATGCGATATCAGCTTTTTGTAACGCTGGATTTGATTTGTTTGGTAATAGTTTAATAAGTTACCAAAATAATCCCTATGTTTTAGTCGTTATTTCTTTATTGATTATTTCAGGTGGTTTTGGTTTTATTGTCTGGTATGATTTACTGAACTATCGTAAACATAAAAAATTAACTTTTCATACTCAAGTGGCTTTAACTGTGACTGGTGGCTTGCTTTTGTTAGGAATGGTTGTCTTTTATTTTACAGATGCTCATTTAGCGTCAACCAGTAAACTATCACAATTAGCGAATAGTTTTTTTCTAAGTGTTACGCCGCGTACAGCTGGGTTTGTTTCAATTGACTATAATCAGTTTAGTTATGCAGGTATTTTATTGACCATTGTTTTAATGTTTGTCGGTGGAACTTCTGGTTCAACTGCAGGAGGGATAAAAACGACGACGTTAGGTGTTTTATTTATTCAAGCATTTAGTTTATTTAAAGGTCGTGAAGAGGCCGAAGGGTTTGAAAGAACGGTGCCTAAGGAAACCGTCATTCGTTCATTTGTTTTTGTTTCTTCAGCGACATTGATTTGTTTTGTTAGTTCACTTTTATTGATGATTACTGAAAAAATACCGACGAATTCTGGAATTGAGTATGTGCTATTTGAAGTTGTTTCAGCATTTGCCACAGTTGGGTTAACGATGGGACTGACTCCTGATTTAACGGTATTTGGAAAATTGTTGATTACTTTACTGATGTTTGTTGGTCGAGTCGGTTTATATACAGTAAGCTTTGCATTATTAAAAGGTGAAACCACGCAAATTCATCATTTTAATTATCCTAAAGAAAATATTGTGATCGGTTAATAAGAATAGACAGTTTATCAGTAACCGTATTTATCGGCTGCTGATAAACTTTTTTATTTTTTTATAGCAAATGAATAAACAAATTAAATAAAATATGTTATAATTCTTTTGTGATACAGTTCTATTAACTGTACTATAAGATTTGGCTTTTATCTTTTAATAACAAGGTTATAACAATTTGAAAAAAGGAGTGATACAGATGGGAAAAGAGAATAAAAAAGGTGCTAATATTATAGTGGAAAGTCTAATTAATCATCACGTGGATTATGTTTTTGGAATTCCAGGAGCGAAAATAGATGGTGTTTTTGATGCATTAGAAGACGGAGGCCCAGAATTAATCGTGACGCGACATGAACAAAATGCAGCGTTTATGGCGCAAGCGATTGGTCGTATTACTGGTAATCCGGGTGTTGTCATTGCAACCAGTGGTCCAGGAGCGAGTAATTTAGCAACAGGTTTAGTTACAGCTACTGCTGAAGGTGATCCTGTTTTAGCGATAGCTGGGCAAGTCAAACGCAGTGATTTATTAAAACTAACTCATCAAAGCATGGATAATGCAGCACTTTTTAAACCAATTACAAAATATAGTGTAGAAATTCATGATCCTGAAACAATATCAGAAGTAATGGCTAATGCTTACCGATTGACTAAAAGTGGTAAAAAAGGGGCAAGCTTTATTAGTATTCCTCAAGATGTTGTTGATGCTAATGTGTTTCAAGCAGCAATCAAGCCTTTGAATGAACCTAAATTAGGGTCTGCATCTGTGGATGATATTCGCTACCTTGTTGAGAAAATTAATGAAGCAAAATTACCTGTTTTACTTGTTGGAATGCATGCCTCTGGCACAGCTGAAGTTCAAGCGATACGCAACCTTGTAGCTAAAACTGATTTGCCTGTGGTTGAAACTTTTCAAGCAGCGGGTGTGATTTCTAGGAAATTGGAAAATCATTTTTATGGACGGGTAGGTTTGTTTAGAAATCAACCAGGAGATATGTTATTGAAACGCAGTGATTTAGTTATTACTGTGGGCTATGATCCCATTGAATATGAGGCTAGAAATTGGAATAAAGAAAAAAGTGCCCGCATTATTGTGATGGATAAAATACCTGCAGAAATCGACCCTTTTATGCAGCCGGAGCGTGAATTAATCGGTGATATAGCGGCAACTTTAAATTTATTAACTAGTGCTTTAGAGAAAATAAAGTTAACGTCAGAAGTTGAAACTTACTTAACAACACTGAGAAAGCAATTAACTAGTAGGGATCAAGCGAAAAAAATAACGAAACTAGGGTTACTACATCCGTTAGAAGTTATTAATACATTGCAAGAAAATGTAAATGATAGTATGACAGTAACGGTCGACGTGGGAAGTCATTATATCTGGATGGCACGTCATTTTCGTAGCTATGAGCCTCGCCATTTGTTGTTTAGCAATGGAATGCAAACATTGGGAGTGGCATTACCATGGGCGATAGGTGCGGCTTTAGTGAGACCTAACACACAAATTATTTCGGTTTCAGGTGATGGTGGTTTTCTGTTTTCGGCACAAGATCTAGAAACAGCAGTTAGAAAAAAATTAAAAATTGTTCACTTAATCTGGAACGACGGTCATTATAATATGGTAGAATTTCAAGAGAAAATGAAATATCAACGTTCTTCAGGAGTTGATTTTGGACCAGTTGACTTTGTTAAATATGCAGAAGCTTTTGGAGCTAAGGGTTTACGAGTGACTTCAAAAGAAGGTTTAGCACAAGCTTTAGCTGTGGCTTTTACAATAGATGGTCCTGTTATTATAGATATTCCGATAGATTATCAAGACAATGAAGCGTTGGGTAAAACTATATTACCGGATCAGTTTTATTAAAAGGGAGTGGGAAAAAATGAAAAAATTGTATCAACATGGGACTTTAGGAGCGTTAATGGCAGGACTAATGCATGGAACCACTCAAATAAAAGAAATCTTAAAACAGGGCGATTTGGGAATTGGGACTTTACATGGTCTTGATGGTGAGGTGATTGTTTTAAATGGTGAGGCTTATCAAGGACGTTCGGATGGAGCGTTATTAAAATTAACAGGTGAAGAATGGACCCCATATGCGGCAGTTACGTCATTTAAAGCAGATGAAACTTTTTACATTAGTCATTTAAGTAGTGATTATCAAGTTAAAGAAAAAATAATTCAAACAGCTCAAAGTGAAAATATTTTTTTAGCCATTAAAATGACGGGGATTTTTAAGAACATGCATTTCAGGATTATGCCTAAACAACAAGCGCCATATCGACGATTAGTAGAGGTTTCAAAAGAACAACCTGAATTTTTTAATCAAGAGATTGAAGGAACGATTGTTGGTTTTTATACACCAACGATTTTTCAAGGTGTTTCGGCGGCTGGTTTTCACTGGCATTTTATATCTTCTGATAAAAAACAGGGAGGGCATATATTAGATTTTGAACTATCACATGGTAGTTGTGACATTAGTTATATCGATGAGTTGATTCAAAATTTACCTTTGAATGATCCTGATTTTAGAAAAAAGAAAATAGATTATCAAAATGTTGCGCAAGAAATTGAAATCGCAGAATAATCATAAATCTTAACTTGTTATTTTTAATAAGTTGAGATTTTTTTTATAAATCACGCAAACGGTTGTTTTTGTTGTTAAGATGAGTATTTTGCTAAGATTACAATTTATTAAATTTGAAAATGCGATAGGAATTTATATGAAAATATGTTAAAGTTATTTCGGTAAGTTTTCTGAAAAACTTTATTTTTTTTCGGGGATTGTATGTTTCAATAAGTTTATGGGAGGTTTTTTTTGAAAGGGAAATCATTTGAAGTCTTACAGAAGATAGGTAAGACGTTTATGCTACCGATTGCACTATTACCGGTGGCGGGGCTATTGTTAGGTGTTGGAGCGACGTTTACGGGTGATAATTTTATTAAAATGTATCATTTAGAAAATGTTTTAAATGAACAGACATTTTTATTTAAATTATTATCTGTTTTAAAAGATTGTGGAGATGTTGTTTTTGCTAATTTACCTTTGTTATTTGCCGTTTCGGTTGCTTTAGGAATGGCAAAAGCAGTTAAAGAAGTGGCGGCTTTATCTGCTGTCGTTGGTTATGTGATGATGTATGCATCATTGACTAGTGTGATTCAAAACTTTTTAGATATCAATAAACTACAAGAAACAAATGGTTTAATTGGAAAAGTTTTAGGGTTTGAACAAACGATGAATACAGGTGTATTTGGCGGTATTATCGTAGGTTTGATGGTTGCTTGGCTACATAATAAGTTTTATAAAGTCCAATTTCCAGATGCGCTTTCGTTTTTTAGCGGGACGCGTTTTGTGCCTATTATTTCAGCGCTAGCGGCGGTTGTCTTAGGTTTTGCATTAGCGTTTATCTGGCCAATCGTAGGCGGTGGTATTGCAGCTCTTGGTGTGATGGTTGCTAAGATGGGTGTGGTAGGAACTTTTATTTATGGTTTCCTTTATCGAGCGCTTATTCCATTAGGTTTACACCATGTCTTTTACTTACCTTTTTGGCAAACGTCTCTCGGTGGCGTCGCTGAAATTGGAGGACAGACGGTTGAAGGCGCTCAAAACATTTTATTTGCTCAGTTAGGTGCAGGAATTCCGATTAGTCCAGAATATTCAAAATTCTTTTCTGGAATGTTTCCATTTATGATTTTTGGTTATCCAGCAGCAGCTTATGCGATGTATCGTCAAGCAAAACCTGAGAAGAAAAAGAAAACAAAAGGTTTACTATTCTCGGCTTCATTAACTTCGATTTTTACAGGAATTACTGAGCCTTTAGAATTTTCATTTCTTTTCGCCTCACCATTTCTTTATTTTGGTGTCCATTGTGTGTTAGCGGCACTTTCGTTTGCAATTATGAATTTATTGAAAGTTGGAGTAGGGCTAACGTTTTCTGGAGGATTGCTTGATTTTGTTTTATATGGTGTGCTACCAGGCCAGGAAATGACAAATTGGGTACCCGTTATTTTTGTTGGAATTATCTATGCTTTTGTTTATTATTTTGTATTTACTTTCTTCATTAAAAAGTTTGACATAAAAACACCGGGTCGTGAAGACGATGATCAAGAAACACGATTGCATTCGAAGAAAGATTATCAAGAGAGTAAAACAGGAGTGAAATTAACAAAAGATGAAGAACTTTCATATGATATTGTTCTCGGACTAGGTGGTACAGAAAATTTAGTTGAGATTGATAATTGTGCTACTCGGTTACGAGTGAATGTAAAAGAAGGTTCAAAAGTAGAAAAAGGATTATTAAAAGCGACCGGAGCAGCTGGAGTTGTTGTGAATGGGAATGGTGTTCAGGTAGTTTATGGTCCCAAAGTAGCGAATATTAAAACAAATATAGATGAGTTTTTGGCAAAAGGAATTAAGGTTAAAGCGGTAACTTTGGATGAAACGATGAGTGACGCGGAAGAAGTTGCTATTACTATTGAAAAACAATTGTCTGAAAAAGAAGCGACAGAAAAATTATATGCAGTGTCAGCAGGGCGTGTTATTCCGTTAGCGGCTGTTTGCGATCAAGTTTTTTCTCAAAAAATGATGGGAGACGGATATGCTGTTCTACCAACCTCTGGTGAAATTTATTCACCAGCAAAGGGTGAGATTATGAGTATATTCCCAACGAAGCATGCATTGGGAATTAAGACCGAAACGGGCCTTGAGTTATTACTTCATATGGGATTAGATACGGTCCAACTAGAAGGAAAACCATTTGAAGTGCTAGTAGAAGAAGGTCAAAAAGTTACGCCAGAAACGCAATTGGCGAAAGTAGATTTAGAAGCTATTACAAAAGCTGGAAAAGGGCTGGATATGATTGTTGTTGTGACGAATATGTCAGATAAGATGACAATTGAGTTGACCGGCTTGGGTAGTCAGGCGCCAAGCACTGAAATTGGTCTAGTCGATATTTTCAAATAAAAAGCTTAAAAGACACGTTCTTTGTGAAAAAGAACGTGTCTTTTTTTGATAGTTTTAAAAATGGGCAACAAAAAAAAGCAATCAATTCAAAAAATTGATTGCTTTACGTCGCAGGAGGGATTCGAACCCCCGACCGTTCGCTTAGAAGGCGAATGCTCTATCCAGCTGAGCTACTGCGACTCCTTAATAAAAAATTAAGATGTCTTACTGGAACAACTAATATCATAACTAAAATTTAAACAATAGTCAATACTTTTATTTTAAAAAAATTAAGATTATATAAAATGTTCGAAAATATAACAAAACGAAATTCTCTTTTACTAGACAAAAACATATATATGGTATATAATCCTACGTGTGTGTTCGTGAAATCAGTGTGGGGGATTTCGTGAACAAAAACAAAATTTTTAACATATTATTCCAAGGGGGAAATAGAAAATGGGGAAAATAGATCCTAGAGTCGTAAAAACTCGTAAAAAATTAAGACAGGCATTCTTAGAATTATTAATGTCAAGAACGTTAGGTGAAATGAACATCAAAGATTTAACAAATCAAGCAGGTGTGACTCGGGGGACGTTCTATCTGCATTATAAAGATAAAGAAACTTTTATTGAAACAATTATGGAAGAAATTATAGAAGACTTCTTCACAGATGTTGTTGAATATACTGCTGTTAGTGGCAGCGATGGTAGACAGGTGCCGTATATTGTTTTAGATAAAGTGTTTGAAAATATCGGAAACTCACCAGAATTCTTTATTACGTTATTAAAAGAAAGTGATGCAGAAGATTACCGCATATTGTTCAGTGATAAGTTATATGACTATTTATTAGAACATACTTCATTTAATAATCCAAATCCAGTTCGTAAATTACCTAAAGAGCTGCTAACAAACTATTTAGTATACTCATTATTAGGAATTGCTGAATCTTGGGTATCTGAAGGTAAAATTTATGCTAATCACTATATGGCATCGATCTTCTCGAAATTGATGAAGTCAGAATTATTTGCTGAAGTAGGGCTGAACAGTTTTTTTATTGATATGGCGGGTCAAAGTAAAATCGCCAGTGTAAATTAAATCGATTTACCGAATTGACTTTAGTCATGAAAACTGATAATATAGTAATGTTGTATTTGTGTGCACCACAACTACAACCGCTCGAAGTAAGTTCAAGTACAATTATTGTCGCTTATGCCGGCGAGTCTAAGTAAAGAATAGGAGGTGCGGAAAAGAATGTATGCTATTGTTAAAACAGGTGGAAAACAATTAAAAGTTGAAGTAGGCCAAGCAATCTACGTTGAAAAATTAAACGCAGAAGCTGGTGAAAAAGTTGTCTTTGACGAAGTGATTTTAGTAGGTGGCGAATCAACAAAAGTTGGCTCACCATTCGTTGAAGGAGCAACTGTTGAAGGAATTGTTGAAAAACAAGGAAAACAAAAGAAAGTTGTTACTTACAAATACAAACCTAAAAAAGACTCACATCGTAAACAAGGTCATCGTCAACCTTATACTAAGGTAATGATCGAAGCCATTAACGCTTAAAAAATTAGAAAGTAGGAATTCAAGTGATAGAGGCCTCTTTTAAAAAAAGAGCAGAGGATTTTTTATCTTTTGAGCTCAGCGGTCACGCTGGTTCAGGTCCTTATGGATTTGATATCGTTTGTGCGGCTTGCTCAGTTCTAGCTATCAATACGGTTAATAGCATTGAAGAAATAGCACATTTTACTCCATTAGTGGATGTAGAGGATGGTTACTTATTCATGACATTTCCGGATGATATTGATGAAAAGCAATTTGAAATTACTCAATTGTTAATCCGAAGTTTAGAAATCGGTTTAGACTCTATTGCAGAAGAATATCCTAAGTTTGTGAAAATTAGTTGATAAATTGAGGAGGTGGAACTCATGATGAAAATGAATTTACAATTATTTGCCCATAAAAAAGGTGGCGGTTCAACAACAAACGGCCGTGACTCTCAATCAAAACGTTTAGGAGCTAAACGTGCTGATGGTCAAACTGTATCAGGTGGTTCAATTTTATATCGTCAACGCGGTACTAAAATTTATCCAGGAACTAACGTTGGCCGTGGGGGAGACGATACTTTATATGCTAAAGTAGAAGGTGTGGTTCGTTTCGAACGTAAAGGTCGCGACAAAACACAAGTATCAGTTTACCCAATTGCTAAATAATAAATGAAACTCGGTGCAATTTTGCATCGGGTTTTTTTATTTCAGTTTGAGATATTGTTTTAAATGATAAGACACTTTGTTATAATAGGTACTATATTGTAAATGAAGAGGGGTAATTGTATGATTCAACGTGTTGAAAAATTACGAGTTAAAATGAAAGAGCAAGAAGTATCAGCTATTTTGATTACTAATCCATATAGCTTACGTTATCTTACTGGTTTTACTGGTACAACTGGTTTAGCTGTTATTACGTTAGATGATGCTTTTTTTGTAACGGATTTTAGATATACAGAACAAGCTGCAACTCAATGTGAAGGCTATAAAGTTGTGAAAAATATTGGACCTATTTTTGAAACAGTCGCTGATATTGTTGAAAATGAAGAAATAAGTAACTTAGCGTTTGAGGAAGTCGTAGTCTCATTCAAACAATATGCTGATTTAGAACGATTAATTGAAGTTGATTTGATTCCGATATCAGGGATGGTTGAAGAATTACGAGAAGTTAAAGATTCTTCTGAGGTTGAAATTATTAAAGAAGCTTGTCGAATTGCTGATGCGGCATTCAAACATATTTTAACATTCATTAAACCAGGTGTGACGGAGTTACAAGTTGCCAACGAGTTAGATTTCTATATGCGCTCTCTTGGAGCGAGTGGGGTTTCTTTTGATACGATCGTAGCGAGTGGGTTGCGTTCAGCTATGCCGCATGGTGTTGCTAGTAGTAAAGTGATTGAAACTGGTGATTTTGTAACCATTGATTTTGGTTGTTACTATGAAGGATATGTTTCAGATATGACTCGTACTATTTCGGTTGGCGAGCCTAGCGAGAAATTAAAAGAAATTTATCAAGTAGTATTAGAAGCACAGGAAAAAGTGTTGCTAGAAGCGAAACCTGGGATGACAGGTATCGAGTTGGATGCCGTTGCTCGTGAACATATTGCATCTAAGGGTTACGGAGAAGCTTTTGGTCATTCAACAGGACATGGCATCGGATTGGAAATCCATGAAGGACCAAATGTATCGAAAGTTTCTGAAAAAGCTTTTGTACCTGGAAATGTGATAACTAATGAACCGGGAATATATTTACCGGGTATTGGTGGCGTAAGAATTGAAGATGATATGTTAGTGACAGAAAATGGTGTAGAAAGATTGACACATTCGCCGAAAGAGCTTATCATTTTATAGAAGTCATAGTTAAGAAAAAATAGATTAAATTAGAGAAACATCAAGTTTCGTCTGTCTCTCAAAAATAGTGAAGGAGGAAGACACATGGCTGAAAGTAAGAATTTATTATTAGATAATCAAAATCAAGAAATTAATGGTGAAATTGTTATTGCTCCAGAAGTAGTTGAAGTGATTGTGGGAATTGCGGCTTCAAAGGTTGCAGGTGTTTATGCAATGCGTGGTAATTTAGCAAGTAATGTAGCAGAATTATTTGGTAGTTCAGTACATGACAAAGGTGTTACTTTAAGAAACGCGGATGGTGAGATCAAAATTGATCTTTACTGTTATTTAGAATATGGAGTTTCTGTACCTAAAGTTGCGTTAGATATGCAAGAAGCAGTGAAACAACAAGTCTTATATATGACAGATTTAGGATTGTCAGAAGTAAATGTGCATGTTGTTGGCGTTATACCAGAAAAAACAACCATGCCTAATCTAGATGATTTATTTGGTTCGGAAGAAGAGGAAGTATAAATTGAATTTTACAAGACATCAATTAAGACAGTTAGCGTTTCAAAGTATCTTTATTCGTTTCTTCAATGAAGATTTGACTAGTGAAGATGCAATAAATAATACTTTAGATTTACATCCTTTCGAAAAAGAACTAGAAGATGAGATTCCTCATTATTTGATACAAACGGTAAATGGAGTACAAGAGAATCAGGAACAAATTGATCAGTTGATAACGAAACATTTGAATAAATGGAAAATCGAACGAATTGCTAAAACAGATTTAGCTATTTTGAGATTGACAACTTATGAAATGCTTTGTCAACCTGACATTCCTAATCGAGTAGCGTTAAATGAAGCGCTTGAGTTAGCGAAAGAATTTAGTGATGATGAATCTCGACGCTTTATTAATGGTGTTTTATCATCTATTCTATCTTCTTTAGAAGCAGAAACAAAAGCTTAAGATGGGCTGTAGAAATCGTATAAAACCTAGTTTAACGTTGGGTTTTGTACGATTTTTTTGAAGGTTATATTTTTAAAAGTAATTACAGACAAATAGAAAGTTGGAGGAGTTTTATGTCTTTTAAGTTATTAGATGGAAAAAAAGTAGCTGAAACAATTCAAAAAGATTTAAAAATGAAAATGCTGAAACGTCATCAAGCGGGGAAAAGAATACCAACTTTAGCTGTAATTATTGTTGGGGAAGATTCTGCCAGTCATGTTTATGTTAAAAATAAAGAAAAAGCAGCTGAGTATATTGGGTTTCATTCGATAATCGAGGCATTACCTGTCGAAATAACAGAAGCTGAATTATTAGCTGAAGTGAAGCGACTAAATCATGATGAAACTGTGGATGGCATCTTGGTTCAATTGCCATTACCGAAACATATCGATGAAGAGAAAGTTTTATTTGCAATTGGTCCAGAAAAAGATGTGGATGGTTTTCATCCTTTGAATATGGGAAAATTAATGATTAATCAACCTGATAAGTTACCTTGCACTCCCTATGGTATTATGACATTACTTGATTTTTATGATATTGATTTGTGTGGTTGTCATGCTGTCGTGGTTGGCCGTAGTAATATTGTCGGAAAACCAATTGCTCAGATGTTATTAAATCGTCATGCGACAGTTACGGTGACCCATTCTAGAACTGAGAATTTGAAAGAGTTGACACGGCAAGCAGATGTATTGATTATTGCAATCGGTCAAGCGGAGGCGATTACTGGTGATTATGTTAAAGAAGGGGCGATTGTTATTGATGTTGGAATGAATCGGAATCAGTTAGGTGAATTGGTAGGCGATGTCTTATTTGAGGACGTTGCGCCGAAAACGAGTTTTATCACTCCAGTACCTGGTGGTGTTGGTCCAATGACGATTACAATGTTGATGGAACAAACGATTAAGAATGCTAATGAATAAAGGTGGAGAGGAAATGCAAGAAACTCAATATCTAACGGTGACGGCATTGACGAAATATTTAAAACGAAAGTTTGAAGCTGACCCTTATTTGGAACGTGTTTTTTTAACAGCGGAGATATCAAATTATCGATTGCGAACAAATGCACATCAATATTTTAGTTTAAAAGATGAAAAAGCTAAAATATCAGCAGTGATGTTTAAGCAAAGTTTTCAACAGTTAAAATTTCAACCAGAAGAAGGAATGAAAGTTTTAGTAGTTGGACGGATTTCACTTTATGAAGCGAGTGGAAATTATCAAATTTATGTTGAACACATGGAGCCAGCGGGTGTTGGAGCCTTGTATCAAGCGTATGAAGAACTGAAGAAAAAGTTAACGCAGCAAGGGATGTTTAAAGCAGAGCATAAACAATTATTGCCTAAATATCCTAAAAAAATAGCAGTTGTGACCAGTCCTAGTGGTGCTGTCATTAGGGATATTATAACTACGGTCAAACGTCGCTATCCAATTGCTCAGCTCGTTCTTTTTCCTACTCTTGTACAGGGAGATCGAGCAGCAAATGATATAGTTCGACAGATTAAACGAGTGGAAAGGAGTGGCGAGTACGATGTGATGCTTGTTGCTCGTGGCGGTGGCTCGATTGAGGATTTGTGGCCTTTTAATGAAGAAGGGGTCGCACAGGCTATCTTTGAAGCTAGAACACCGATTATTTCTTCTGTGGGGCATGAAACAGATACGACGATAGCGGATTTGGTTGCAGATGTACGTGCAGCAACCCCAACCGCAGCAGCTGAATTGGCGACCCCTGTTTTAACGGATGAATTATTGAAAATCAAAGAGCGTCAAATGAAATTAGTTCAAGTGATGAGCTATCGTATTCAAAAAGAACAACAGAACGTCGGCCATCTTACACAATCTATTGTTTTTAAACAACCACAAAGATTATATGAACCATATGCGCTAAAAGTTGATGATTTAAAGCGAAAATTACTACATACATTAGAGCGTCGTTTGGTGGAGCAAGAAAAAGAATATCTAGCGTTAAAGCAACGACTACAATTACTTAATTTAACAGAGCGGTTGAATGCTAATCAAGTTACAGTGAATTATCATCAAGAAAAATTAAATCAGTCAATGGAACGTTTAATGAAGAAAAAGAGACAAGATTTTGAGCAACTGATGGGTCATTTGGATTTATTAAGTCCTTTAAAAACGATGACTCGTGGCTATAGTTATGTTTCTTATCAAGATAATATAATAACAGATAGTAAGCAATTGGAAAAGGGCAACCAGTTAACGGTTACATTGGCCAAGGGGAGTATTCGGGCAACTGTTGATGAAACTAACGTAGAAAGCGAGTAAATAAAGATGACAGATAAAAATAAAAGTTTTGAAAGTTCATTAGCTGAATTAGAAGAAATTGTAAAATTGTTAGAAATGGGAGAGGTTCCTTTAGAAGAAGCCTTAGATAAATTTAAACAAGGAATTGAGCTTAGTAAAACATGTCAAAAAACATTAGAAGAGGCTGAAAAAACATTGACCAAAATGATGACGGATGATAATCAAGAAGTTCCGTTTGAAAATGAAGGAGAATAAAAGATGAATCTTTTTAGAGCCTTTAGTTCTAAAGAAAGTCAAATTGTTAATTTTGAAATGAAACAGTTTATTGAGGAAAGTAGTCTTTCTGAAGAATTGACAGAGGCAATGAACTATTCGTTGACTGCAGGTGGTAAAAGATTTCGTCCGCTACTTTTGTTAGCTACAATTAAATCATTTCGTGAGCAAATGAAACCAAGTGATTATCAAGTTGCGGCTGCTTTAGAGATGATTCACTGTTACTCTTTAATTCACGATGATCTACCAGCAATGGATGATGATGATTTGAGACGTGGTAAACCAACGAATCATAAAGTTTTTGGGGAAGCAACAGCGATACTTGCAGGCGATGCTTTGTTAACGGAAGCCTTTCATTTGTTGGCATCAGTTGATCTTGCAGCAGGATTAAAAGTAATTTTATTTGAAAAGTTTGCGAAAGCAGCGGGGGCATCAGGGATGATTGCTGGACAAATGTTGGACATGCAGAGTGAAAAGCAAGTCATTTCAATGGAACAATTACAAAAGATGCATCATAAAAAAACAGGAGCATTGATTGAACTTGCGGTTCTTGCGGGCTGTTTATTGAGTGAGAGCTCGAAGGAAAGTATCCAAAAACTACAAAAATTTGCCTATCATTTAGGGATTGCTTTTCAGATTAAAGATGATTTATTAGATGTTATAGGGGACGAAGCGGTCATTGGTAAAAGGATAGGGATGGATAAGGAACATGATAAAAGTACTTATGTATCATTGTTAGGCGTCCCTGGAGCAAGACAAGCATTTACGGAGCAGTGTGAGTTGAGTCTGATTGCGTTGACGGAAGCGAAGCAACAGACAGAGGTATCGACGATTGTTTTATTAGAAGCTATTTTAAAAGAATTGATGGGAAACTTATGAGTGAAAAAATAAAAAAAGAACGTGTGGATGTATTAGTTTATCAACAAGGACTCGCTGAAACGAGAGAAAAAGCAAAACGCTCGATTATGGCTGGATTGATTTATGATGAAAAAGAGCAACGCTATGATAAACCAGGTGAAAAAATTTTAGAAAATACTGTTTTGAAAATTAAGGGGCAAAGCTTGAGATATGTTTCTCGCGGAGGTCTGAAGTTAGAAAAAGCAAAAGATATATTTGGCATTGATTTTAAAGATAGGATTCTTTTAGATATCGGTTCATCGACAGGTGGTTTTACAGATGTCGCTTTACAAAATGGTGCTAAATCAAGTTATGCTTTAGATGTAGGCTCTAACCAACTCGCTTGGAAATTAAGACAAGATGATCGTGTTAAAGTCATGGAAAAAACCAATTTCAGATACTCTAAATTAGAAGATTTTGATTTGGGACAACCGACAATTGCGACGATTGATGTTTCGTTTATTTCTCTGAAGCTAATATTACCTGTTTTAAAAAATATTTTAGCAGAAGAAGGTGAAGTTGTAGCTTTAATCAAGCCGCAGTTTGAAGCTGGACGTGAGCAAGTGGGAAAAAAAGGTGTTATTCGAGATGCTAAAATTCATTTATCTGTGCTTGAAGAAGTCCTAACTTTTATTTATGGGTTTGGTTATGATGTTCATCATTTAGACTATTCACCTATTACGGGTGGTGATGGTAACATTGAGTTTTTAGCGCATTTAAAACCTAGTCATCAAGTTGGTCGCTATTTAGTTAATGTTACGCCAGTGGAAGTGGTTAAAGCAGCTCATGAACAACTAAAAAAATAAGAAATAGGCTGTTAAAGGAGGTCTCATCAGTATGATTCAGGAATTATCAGTTAAAGATTTTGCGATAATATCGAAATTAAATTTACAATTTAAAGAAGGTATGACGGTTCTAACAGGGGAAACAGGAGCTGGTAAATCAATTATTATTGATGCAATGGGGTTGTTAGTTGGTGGTCGAGGGTCGATTGATTTTATTCGTGAAGGGGCTGAAAAGTGTCGAATTGAGGGTGCTTTTCATATTAATCAAAATTTGCGGTCTATACAGCAACATTTAGTTGAACTAGGCATTGAGTTACCTGATGAGACTTTGATTTTACAGCGAGAGATTTTTAAGTCAGGTCGCAACAGTTGTCGAATTAATGGGCAACTGGTGAATACCAAAATTTTACGCGAAGTGGGTCGCCGTTTAGTTGATATTCATGGGCAAAACGAGCATCAAGAATTAATGGACCCTGCGCACCACTTAATGCTTTTAGATAAATTTGATGAAAATCGCATCCAACCGGCTTTAAAAAAATATCAAATGACTTTTGAAGAATATCAAAAACTTCGTGAAAAAATCGAAACTTATCAAACGCATGAAAAAGAATTTGCTCAACGGATGGATATGTTGCGGTTTCAGTATGCTGAAATTAGTAGCGCTGATTTGGAAGTTGGAGAAGAAGAAGCACTACTTGAAGAGCGTGGAAAATTAATAAATTATCAACGAATTGTTCAAGCGTTATCAAATAGTTATGGTATTTTGGAAGGGGATGAAGAGCAAGTTTTAAATGTTTTGGGGATTGCGATGAATGAATTGGAAACCATTGAGGATTTAGATAAGGAATACCAAGAAGCGTCTGAGTTAGTTAAAACGGCTTATTTTAATTTACAAGAAGTTGCGGGACAACTGTCTGGGTTGTTGGATCAATTAGAGTTAGATGAAACCAGATTGGTTGCGATTGAAGAACGTTTAGATACCATAAGGCAGTTAAAGCGAAAGTATGGAGAAACTGTCGCTGAAGTCTTAGCTTATTTAGATATTATCGAAAAAGAATTGAATTTAACGGAAAATCAAACGGAAGATTTAGAAACGTTAGGAAAAGAATTTGCTAGACTAACAGAGCAGTTGACCCAAGAAAGTCAAACGTTAACCTATCTAAGAGAAGAAGTAGCACAGACACTAGAAACGCAGATTTTATTACAGTTAAAAGGTCTTTATATGGATAAGACACAGTTCAAGGTTGTTTTTGAAAAAAGTAAAGCCGACTTCCGATTGTTAGGTCAGGATAGGATTGAGTTCTATATCTCAACCAACGTAGGTGAATCTTTGAAACCGTTAGTAAAAGTAGCATCTGGTGGGGAGTTATCGAGGATTATGTTGGCATTAAAAACGATATTTTCACAATCTCAAGCAATAACTAGCATTATCTTTGATGAAGTTGATACCGGAGTAAGTGGGCGAGTAGCACAGGCTATTGCTGAAAAAATCCATCAAATTGGATTGAATTCGCAGGTGCTTTGTATTTCACATTTACCTCAAGTAGCAGCTGTCGCGGACACTCAATATTATATTGAAAAGAAAGTAAAAGAAGATCGAACGGAGACATCAGTACGTGAGTTGTCGTTTGAGGAACGAACGCAAGAAGTGGCACGAATGTTATCGGGTAGTGAGATTACAGAGTTAACATTGGAACATGCTCGTGAACTACTAGAACTCGCACATGGAGAATGACAAAAAAATAAAAGGGATTGTCTTTCATTATTATGCAAGACAATCCTTTTTTTATAGTAACCCTAATGCACCAAGAGTACCAATAACTGTTCCACCGATCATTGCAATAATCATAATCCAAACAACAACTCTTGTGATTTTTTCAAATGTGCTTTTTGGTTTTTTGCTCATGTTGAACACGCCTTTCTATAATTCTCTAATAAGTCTACAATGAATAGACCTACTAATTCAAGCATAACCTGTCTTTTTTTTTAAATAAATTAAAAAAATTTGAATGCTTCCTTGTTTTCCCTTATAATATGGAGTAATAATTTGTTTTTTCAGTAAGTTATTTTTATTACAGAAAATAAAAGGATGAGTGTAAATGAATGGATTAATTTTTGTTTGGTATATCTTACCAATAGTAGCGTTCCTTTTGATTCAATTTGTTTTTAATAAAAATGTATTTGGGCAACAAAACAATTTGAGAACGCCAGACTTAGTGACACCTTTTTTAATCGTGAGTGTTCATTTTACCTCTAAAAATGTTCTGGGTGAAAGTTTGTTGCCGTACTTTACTTTAATTATGCTTTTGATAGCGATGTTGATTGCTGTCTTTCATGTCAAATATTTCAAAATAATTGATTATAAACGCTATTTAAAAATGCTTTGGCGAATTGCTTTTTTAGTGATTACGTTATTTTATATTGTTGTTATCTTTTTACAAATAATAGGCAAAACTTACTAATTTAAAGGTTTTATTGTTATTAAACAATAGAGCCTTTTTTGTTTTTAAAAAAGGGTTTGTTTAACGAAAAAAAAGCTTGGATATTGTGGTAGAAAGTGGGGGAATGTGGTAGACTAGTTCTAGTAAGTGGTTGGATGAGGTGAACAACGATGTTTATGGGAGAATTTCAACACAATATTGACTCAAAAGGTCGTTTAATTGTACCTGCCAAATTACGTGAAGGACTTGGAGAAAAATTTATTGTCACGCGTGGAATGGATGGGTGTTTGTTTGGATATCCTTTAACAGAATGGGCACTTCTAGAAGAAAAAATGAAAGACATGCCGTTAGCTAAAAAAGAGGCACGAACGTTTGTCAGATTTTTTTATTCGGCTGCTACTGAATGCGAACTTGATAAACAAGGGCGGATTCATTTACCTACAAACTTAAGAAAATATGCGAATTTAGAAAAAGCTTGTACAATTATAGGTGTATCTAATCGAATCGAGTTTTGGTCTGAAGAACGTTGGCAAGAGTTCTCTTCCGATGCTGAAGAAAACTTTGATGATATTGCAGAAAATATGATTGATTTTGGCTTTTAAACTAGTAAAGGTTGGAGAAAAAAATGTCAGATACTTTTAAACATGTTACTGTGTTATTGAAAGAAACCGTAGATGGTCTTAATATTAAACCTGATGGTCTATATGTAGATTGTACATTGGGTGGCGCAGGGCATAGCCAATATCTGCTATCACAACTGAATGAAAAAGGACATTTGATAGCATTCGATCAAGATATTACAGCGTTAACACATGCAAAAGAATTTTTGAAACCGTATGTCGAAAAAGGCATGGTTACATTTGTTCAAAGTAATTTTAGAAATTTAAAAAGTGAACTTGAAAACTTAAATATTAATAAAGTTGATGGAATTTTATATGATTTAGGTGTATCATCACCTCAGTTAGATGAAGCGTCTAGGGGATTTAGTTATCATCAAGATGCACCGTTAGATATGCGTATGGATTTGTCAGCGCCACTAACAGCACAGGAAGTTATCAATGATTATAGCTACGAACAACTGGTTAAGATTTTTTTCCGATTTGGGGAAGAAAAATTTTCAAAACAGATTGCACGTCGGATTGAAAAAAAACGTGCAGAGATAAAAATTGAAACCACTGGTGAACTAGTGGATTTAATCAAAGAGGCGATACCAGCACCCGCGCGAAGAAAAGGTGGACATCCTGCTAAGCGTGTCTTTCAGGCTATTCGAATTGAAGTGAATAGTGAATTAGATGTGATAGGTGAATCGCTTGAACAAGCAATAGAAATGTTAGATGAGGGTGGCAGAATTAGTGTCATCACATTTCACTCATTGGAAGATAAATTAGTAAAAAATATATTTAGGGAATATAGTCAACCAAATTCTGATTTACCACCAGGTTTACCAATCATACCGATAGAGTATCAACCAATATTAAAGATGATTAATCGTAAACCTATTGTCGCTTCTGATGATGAATTAGAAGTTAACAATCGCTCACGAAGTGCTAAGTTAAGAATTGTTGAAAAGGTTGTTCCAGAAAGGATGGTGTAGTATGTCTTTAGCAGAGCGAAACGAGTATTATCTAAAAGAGCATACTCCAAACAATCCTCAGGAAGAAAAAAAGATTGCATTACAACCAGTTGAGAAAAAAGAACCTGTGAACAAAGTAAGTGTCTTAAGTCGCTTGGAAAAAATTATTGGCGTGAGTTTTGTCGTTGCTTTGCTTGTATTATCAGTAGCAACGATAAAATTAACGACAGCTGTCAATAAAGAGGAAGAAGCGATTAGTTTAAAACAACAAAAAATAGGGACATCAAAAAAAGAAGTGAATCGCTTGGAGCAAGAAAAAAATGAATTGTTAAGACAAGATAGGGTTAAAGAGATTGCTGAAAAATCAGGAATTAAATTACATGAAGATAGTATAAGGACAATTCGCGAATGAAAGATAAAGTTATAACATTTTTTAAGAAAATTCAAAAAAAAATAAAAAGTAAGAACTTAACACCAGAAAAAAACAGGCGGAAAGTTGGTATGATTTTAAGCATTACCTCTGTCATTGTTTTTTTTGTGTTTACTTTTCGTTTTGTTTACATTGTAACAATTGGAAAAGTAGGTTCAGCGAATTTAAATGAGAAAAGGGACAGTCTCTATCAAGGGAGTAGCATAATCAAAGCAAAACGTGGAACCATTTACGATCGTAATGGTTTACCAATTGCTAAAGATGCTACTTCCTATTCGTTATACGCTGAACTAAGTGAAGATTATGTTGGTTCGAATAATAAAGAATTATTTGTTCATAAAAAAGATCAACAACGAATTGCAGAAATTTTAAAACAATACGCTAATGTGCCGGAGGAAACGACGAAAGAGCAATTTGTACCTAAGAAAAATAAAGCTGGTAAGGTGATTAGTACAGTTGAGTTTGGTGATAAAGGAAAAAACTTATCTTTAGAAACTAAAACAAGTATTGAAGAGGCTCTTAAAAAAGAAAAAATAACAGGTATTTATTTTAATGAACATCCTGATCGTATGTATCCCAACGGTGAATTTGCTTCTTACTTAATTGGATATGCTTCACCTACTAAAAATAAAGCAGGTGAAACTATTTCGATTTCTGGCGAAAAGGGAATGGGAATAGAGCAAGCCTATGATGAGGTTTTAAGAGGTCAAGATGGCTATAAACATTATCAAAAAGACAGTAAAGGGAATGAATTACCGGGAACGGCTGTCGTTGAAAAGAAAACGCAGGATGGACAAGATGTTTATACAACGATTGATACCAACCTTCAAGTTAGATTAGAAGATGCGATGGATGAAGTTCAAAAAGAAGCAGAGCCTGTTAATATGACGGCGATGCTGATGAATGCAAAAACAGGTGAGATTTTAGCTGCTTCACAACGACCGACATTTGATCCTCAAACGAAAAGAGGTCTTTATAAAGAAAAAGGCCAACCGGATCCTATTTGGGATAACCTTTTAGTCCAGTCAGCATTTGAACCAGGTTCAACAATGAAGGTCTTTACCGTAGCCGCTGCCCTTGATTCAGGGAAGTTAAATGAGAATGAAACTTTTCAATCGGGACAAATTCAAGTAGCTGATCGAACCATAATGGATTGGAACGGTGGGAAAGGCAAAGGGCCAATGACTTACCGTCAAGCACTGGCTTGGTCAAGTAATGTTGGTATGATCCATTTGGAACAAAAGATGGGGACGACTTGGCAAGCCTATTTACAAAAATTTGGTTTTGGGAAGACCACACATTCTGGATTGCCTTTAGAAGCCGCTGGAAATATTCAAGATGCATCAACAGTCGATACGGCAATGACCTCATTTGGCCAAGCTATCGGGGTCACTAGTTTTCAAATGATGCAAGGTTTCACAGCAATTGCGAACGATGGAAAAATGATGAAACCACAATATTTAAAAAAAGTGACGACAAAAGATGGCAAAGAAAAGATTTATGGACCAGAAATGGTGAGTCAGCCAATTAAACCAGAAACAGCACATACTGTTTTAGATTATATGCAAGATGTTGTGAATGATGAAACTTATGGAATTGGGTTTGGTATTTATGGTATTGATGATTTGAATGTTTCAGCTAAAACAGGAACAGCGCAGATTTTTGACCGAGGGATTTTAATGACAGGACCAACGGACTATCTTTATTCCGTTGTGCAGATAGCACCAACGGAAGATCCGGAGTACATCATGTACGTTACCATGAAACAACCTAAAGTTGGTGATGGTCCAAATCAAATAGCTAAAATTTCAAATAGTGTTCTTGAACATGCTTTTAAAGTCGATGCAGGTAGTACGGAACATGAATAAAAGATAGAACGGATAGGAGAAAAGGTATGTCGAGTTCAGAATTATTGATTCCTATATCATTAGGATTTGCATTTGTATTAATGGTGATGCCCATTTTCATCTTCTTCTTTAGAACAAAAAAAATGGGACAAGCTATACGTGAAGAAGGACCACAAGCCCATCTAGCTAAAACAGGAACACCCACGATGGGTGGCGTTGTTTTTCTAATGAGTATTATATTAGCGTCATTAATAACAGTTATATGGAAAGAGAAAATCACATCATCTTACATTATTTTAATTGTTATTTTAGTCTTATATGGTGGGTTAGGCTTTATCGATGATTTTTTAAAAGTTTTCAAAAAACAGAATTTAGGTTTGAAATCGGGACAGAAATTAATTGGGCAAATTATTGGTGGAGCTATCCTCTATGGTGTGATTAAGATGGAAGGAATCCAAGAAACAGTAACACTTCCTTTAGTAGGTGACCTTCATTTGGGTGTCCTGTATGGAGCATTTTGTATTTTTTGGTTAGTTGGCTTTTCGAATGCGGTTAATTTAACCGATGGTATTGACGGCCTTGTATCGGGATTAGGTATTATATCTTTTGCAACGTACGCCTTTATTTCATGGAAACAACATCAAATCGATATTATGCTAGTTTGTCTTGCAACAGTAGGTGCGTTGTTAGGCTTCCTCGTTTATAATAAAAAACCAGCCAAAATATTTATGGGCGATGTTGGTTCATTAGCTTTAGGTGGTATGTTAGCAACGATTTCTATTCTACTAAAACAAGAATGGACTTTACTTTTAATTGGGTTTGTTTATGTAATTGAAACCGCCAGTGTGATGTTACAAGTTGCTTCATTTAAAATGACAGGAAAAAGAATTTTTAAAATGTCACCTATTCATCATCACTTTGAATTAAGTGGTTGGTCAGAATGGAAAATTGATATTGTTTTTTGGATAGTAGGTTTAATCATGTCAGGATTGACATTAGGAATTTTATACTTATAAAAAGGAGTCTTAAGGATGAAAGCAACAACGAAATATCAAAATAAAAAAATTTTAGTGTTAGGTTTAGCTAAAAGTGGAGTTGCGGCTGCCCGTTTATTACACAAGTTAGGCGCATTTGTGACAGTTAATGATGCTAAGAAATTGGATGATAATCCGGAAGCACAGCATCTACTAGAACAAGGAATGACAGTAATAACGGGTGGGCATCCTGTGGACTTACTTGATGAAGGGTTTGTTTTAATTGTGAAAAACCCAGGGATTCCTTATACTAACCCTATTCTCGAGGAAGCAATGAAAAGAAAGATTCAAATTATTACAGAAGTAGAGTTGGCCTATGATGTTTCAGAGGCTCCCATTATTGGGATTACCGGGACGAATGGTAAAACAACCACTACTACAATGATTTACCAACTCTTAAATGAAGGACGTTTAAGAGGACAAGCTCGTTTAGCTGGAAATATTGGTTACCCTGCATGTGAGATTGCAATGAAAGCGACGAAAGAGGATTGCTTAGTAACTGAATTATCAAGTTTTCAATTATTGGGTATTCAAGAATTTCATCCGTATATTGCTGTCGTTACAAATTTATATGAAGCGCATTTAGACTATCATGGCACAAGAGAAGAATATGTAAAAGCTAAGTGGCACTTGCAAGAAAATATGACGGTATCGGATTACCTTGTTTTAAATTATAATCAAACAGAAGTAAGAGAATTGGCTAAAAAAACAAAAGCGACCGTTATTCCATTCTGTACAGAAGGACTAACGGAAGAGGGAGCTTACCTTAAAGAAGGAAAACTCTTTTATCAAACAGAATTTATTATGTTGGCCGAAGAAGTTGGTGTCCCAGGCGTGCATAATATTGAAAACGCACTGGCTTCGATTGTCGTGGCAAAATTAAACCAAATTTCAAATGAAGTTATTCGTGATGTTTTACTACATTTTTCTGGAGTACCTCATCGTACAGAGTACATTGGTGTTTTTGAAGGAAAAAAGGTCTATAATGATTCGAAAGCAACAAATATTTTGGCTACAGAAAAAGCATTAAGTGGTTTTGATAATAAAAAATTAGTATTGATTGCTGGGGGATTAGATCGAGGCAACGGTTTTGATGATTTAATCCCAATGTTAAAAGACTTAAAAGCAATTGTTTTAATGGGAGAAACTCAAAGTAAATTGTTTGAAACCGCACGTAAAGCAGGTGTTGAAACAATTTATAAGGTTGATAGCATGGAAGAGGCTGTTTTAAACGCATTTTTAGCGAGCGATAGGGGAGATTCTATCTTATTATCACCAGCCTGCGCAAGTTGGGATCAATATGCTAACTTTGAAATCAGAGGAACTGCATTTATTGACGCAACTCAAAAACATTTTAAAGAAAGTAAGTAGGGATAAAATGAAGATATTAGTATCTGGAGGCGGTACAGGTGGACATATTTATCCAGCTGTATCCTTGGTGAAACATATAAAAAAAATAAACCCAGAAGCTGAATTTCTATATATTGGTACTGAAAAAGGCTTAGAAAGTAAGATTGTTCCTGAAAACAAAATTCCTTTTGAAACAATTGAGATTCAAGGATTTCGACGCTCACTTTCACTAGATAACTTAAAGACAGTTTACTTGTTTTTAAAAAGTGTCCGTGCATCGAAAAAAATTATTAGTGAATTTCAACCTGATATCGTAATTGGGACGGGTGGCTATGTTTGCGGGGCAGTGGTCTATGCTGCAAGTAAACTTAAGATACCCACTATTATTCATGAACAAAATAGTGTCGCGGGAGTTACCAATAAGTTTTTATCACGTTATGTGGATAAAATCGGGATTTGTTTTCAAGATGCTGAACAAGATTTTCCTAAAGAAAAAGTGGTTTTAATTGGAAATCCTCGAGGACAAGAAGTGGTAATGACAGAGAAATCAGCTGTTTTAGTTGACTATGGTCTTG
Source organism: Vagococcus sp. (assembly GCF_052102835.1). Classification (NCBI taxonomy): domain Bacteria; kingdom Bacillati; phylum Bacillota; class Bacilli; order Lactobacillales; family Enterococcaceae; genus Vagococcus; species Vagococcus sp. The sequence goes on along the minus strand of NZ_JBQEIL010000001.1, from coordinate 221,657 downwards.
ATCCTAATGTGCCAACGGTTTTAATTTTTGGCGGGAGCAGAGGTGCACAAAAAATAAATAACGCTGTTTTAGCTAGTTTAATGTTATTTTCTGAGCGAGAATATCAAGTGTTGTATGCATCAGGTAATATTTATTATGAAGAAGTTCAGACTTTTATTGCTGAAAATCAGCTAGATTTACCTAATGTTAAAATTGTGCCTTATATTGAGCAGATGGAACGTGTTTTAGCAAATGTGGATTTAGTAGTTGGTCGCGCGGGAGCAACTTCTCTAGCAGAAATAACAGCTTTAGGGTTACCTTCAATCTTAATACCAAGTCCTAATGTGACTAACGACCATCAAACCAAAAACGCTCAAAGTTTAGTGAAACGTTCAGCAGCAATTTTAATTCCTGATTCTGAATTAGAGGGTCTTCGATTAGTTAAAGAGGTAGATAGTGTTATGGAAGACTCAGAAAAAAGAAATCAAATGGGAATAGCAACAAAAAAAGAAGGTATTCCTGACGCGACGGATCGCTTGTATCGATTAGTTAATAAAATGATTTCATGAGGAGAGGATGACTAAGGTGAGTTCAATCCATTCAAATGAAGAAGAAAAAAAAGTAGATTCTTTATCCAAAGATGTGGTGGATAAAGAGAGAAATACTGATGAAACGACTCCTTCTATATCAGAAAAAAAGATAGGATTTAGAGCTAAGCTAATGAAAGAATTAGTTTTAATTTTAGTCGTTTTAACCGTAGCTGTCTTAATCAATTTATATTTCATATCACCCTTTAGTAAGCTTCAAAAAATTGAACTTTCTGGTCTGTCTATGAGTACATCAGAACAAGTAATAAAAAGTTCGAATTTGAAGATAGGTGAAGGAATTTGGTCACAGTATTTTAGTAAAAATAAAACAGAACAAAAAATCCTTGATAAAAATCCGCGTATAAAATCTGTTAAACTACAATTAGCTTCATTTGATCGCTTTAAAATTAAAGTAAAAGAATATAAAACAATTGGATTTCTAAAAAAAGATAACAAGTTTCATGCTATACTAGAAAATGAAAGAATTCTTAAAGAAGCAACAAATCAAAAAAATGATGATTTACCAACCTTAATTAATTTTAAAGAAGATGAAGTGTTAGCCTCATTTTTAAAGGTCTATCATTCATTTGATGATACGTTAAAATCGAACGTTCTGGAAGTTGAATCGAATGCAACCGATAAGAACCCTTATCGGATTACTTTAAAAATGAAAGATGGTAATCAAGTGATTGCACTTTCGACAACCGTTGCTAGTAAAATTAAATATTACGATAAAATTGTAGCTGAAATGAAAGGTCCTGGTGTGATTGATATGGAAGCCGGAACCAGTGGAATTTTTTCATATGAGAACCAAGAAAATAAAAAGGAAACAGAGCAAACCACTCAAACCACTCAAAATTTAGTTGAAGAATGGAATTAAATCAGAATTTCTGAACATTTAATAGAATATTCTTTATTTAATGGTCTATTTTATGATAGAATGATGTGTGGTATTATGCAATAATAGAGGAAGACTCTGTTAGAAAATAGGAGGGAACACCTTTCATGGCAAAAACAGGAATACATGTGAGTCTCGATGTAGGAACTACGTCTGTTAAAGTAGTAGTTGCTGAGTACATAGAAAATCAAATTAACATTATCGGTGTAGGAAATGCAAAATCAAAAGGATTGGATAGAGGTATTGTCATTGACATTGATAAGGCTGTCCAATCTATTCAACGGGCTATAAAACAAGCGGAAGAAAAATCTGGCGTTCAAATTAGAAGTGTTAGTGTTGGAATTCCTGCCAATTTATTAGAAGTTGAAAAATGTGAAGGAATGATTGCTGTTAATTCAGAATCAAAAGAAATCACATCAAATGACGTTAAAAATGTTGCACAAGCAGCTGTTGTTCGCTCGACTCCTCCAGAACGCCAAGTGATCACTTTGATTCCGCAAGAATTTAAAGTAGATGGTTTTGAAGGAATAAAAGACCCTCGTGGAATGATAGGCGTTCGTCTAGATATGAAAGGCTTATTATTTACAGGACCTAAAACAATTGTTCACAATATTCGTAAATGTGTCGAAAAAGCTGGTTTAGTCGTTGAAGAAATGGTTATCACACCGTTAGCTTTGACAGAATCTATTTTATCTGATGGTGAAAAAGACTTTGGAACAGTTATCATTGACATGGGTGGTGGACAAACAACCACATCTGTGATGTATGAACAAGAACTTAAGTTTTCTCATGTTGAACAAGAAGGTGGCGAATTTGTCACTAAAGATATTTCCGTTGTTTTAAATACGTCATTAACCAATGCGGAAGCTTTAAAAATTAATTATGGTTATGCCTATCCAGAAAAAGCATCATCAAATGAAGATTTCCCAGTAGATGTTATTGGTCAAAATGACCCAATTAAAATTGACGAACGTTACTTATCAGAAATCATCGAAGCTCGTGTTGAGCAAATTTTTTCAAAATCAAAATCAGTTCTGGCTGCCGTAGATGGTTTGAACTTACCAGGTGGCGTTATTTTAACTGGTGGTGCAGCAAGTTTACCAGGTGTTGTCGAATTAGCAGCAGACATTTTTGGAACAAATGTTAAATTATATGTTCCAAATCATATGGGATTAAGAAATCCAGTCTTTGCAAATGCAATTGCGATTGTTGAATATGTTACAGGATTAGATGAAGTCTATCATGTCGCTAAAGAAGCGGTTTATGGTAATCCAAAACAACAAGTTGTATCGACGAAAGATACATATGTGCAACCAAAAGTCGAAACAGTTCCTGCACCAATGCAAGAACCTGTGACTGAAATTCAGTCGGAAGAAGTTGAAAAAGAAGGCATTGGAAGTAAAGTTAAAAACTTCTTTTCAAATATATTCGACTAAACTAATTAGGAGGAAACAAACAATGGAATTTTCTTTAGATAACACGGTCAATGCCGGTGCTGTGATTAAAGTCATTGGTGTTGGTGGAGCCGGTGGAAATGCTGTCAATCGTATGATTGATGAAGGCGTAAAAGGTGTAGAATTTATTGTAGCTAACACAGATGTTCAAGCTTTACAACACTCAAAAGCTGAAACGGTTATTCAATTAGGCCCAAAATTTACAAAAGGTTTGGGTGCAGGATCATTACCAGAAGTTGGAGAAAAAGCAGCTCAAGAAAGCGAAGAATTAATTGCAGAAGCTTTAGCTGGAGCTGATTTAGTTTTCATTACTTCAGGAATGGGTGGCGGTACAGGAACAGGTGCGGCTCCGATTGTAGCTGGAATTGCTAAAGAACAAGGTGCGTTAACCGTTGGTGTCGTAACACGTCCGTTTAGTTTTGAAGGCCCAAAAAGAAGTCGTTTTGCTTCGGAAGGTGTTTCTGCCTTAAAAGAAAACGTGGACACATTGGTTATTATTTCTAATAACCGTTTATTAGAAATTGTAGATAAAAAAACACCGATGTTAGAAGCTTTTAGAGAAGCGGATAATGTATTAAGACAGGGTGTTCAAGGAATTTCAGATTTAATTACATCACCAGGATACGTCAACTTAGACTTTGCAGATGTTAAAACAGTCATGCAAGATCAAGGAACAGCTTTAATGGGAATTGGTGTCGCTAGTGGTGAAGATCGTGTGATTGAAGCAACTCGTAAAGCTATTGCATCACCATTGTTAGAAACTTCAATCGAAGGTGCTGAGCAAGTTCTATTGAACATTACTGGTGGCTTAGACATGACATTATTTGAAGCGCAAGATGCTTCTGAAATTGTTGCGAATGCAACAGGTGGCGATGTGAATATTATTTTAGGAACATCAGTTAATGATAATCTTAATGATGAAATCATCGTAACGGTTATTGCTACTGGAATTGATCCTGGTAAGAAAGAACGTCAATCGACTGGAAGAGTAGTAAATAAAGCACAACAAACAATGGTGCAAAGACCAACAAGACAAGCACCTGCTCAAGAAATAGTAGAACCTCAAGAAACACAACAATCAGGAATGTTTGGTGATTGGGATATTCGTCGTGAACCTAATACGCGAGCTATTCCAGATGAAGCAACCTTCGACTCACTTGAAAAAAAAGATTTAGATAACTTTTCAAATAATCCAGCCAATCAAGATGAAGATGATGAGTTGAGTACACCACCATTCTTTAGAAGAAAAAGATAAGTGAGCGTATAGACTAATGATAAAATCTAATGTATTGGCAATTCGTCAAACGATTGAGGAGACTTGTCAAAAAAGTGGTCGACATTTAGAAGAGGTTCGTTTGATTTGTGTGAGTAAAAGTGTGAATACAGAAAAGACGATACAAGTAATTGAATGTGGTGTTATTGATTTAGCAGAAAACAGAGTAGATAAACTATTGGAAAAGAAGCAAGATTTAAGTGAGTACAATGACTTAAAGTGGCATTTCATAGGGAATTTACAACGACGAAAAGTAAAAGAAATCATTAACGAGATAGACTATTTTCATGCGTTGGATAATATGAAATTAGCAGAAGAAATTCAAAAAAGAGCGAAACAAGAAATAAAATGCTTTGTTCAGATAAATGTTTCAGGTGAAACGTCTAAACAAGGCCTTTCACCTGATGAGTTATTAGAATTTGTTAAAGAACTAGCAGGTTTTGATAAGATAAAAATAGTGGGATTAATGACTATGGCCCCAATTGATGCAACAGAAGAGCAATTACATAATTATTTTTTTAAGATGAAAAGTTTGCAAAATGAAGTGATTAGTAAAAATCTAGAACATGCTCCTTGTTGTGAATTAAGCATGGGGATGAGTCAAGATTATGAGATTGCGGTTGAAGAAGGTGCAACTTTCATTCGTGTGGGGTCAGCTTTTTTTAAGAATTAGTGGAGAGGTGGAAGCTACTTGAAATTATTTAATAAACAATCTTTCTCTGAATTTTTCTTGTTAGGCCAACCAGCAAATGAAGAAAATCAAGTGGATGAAAGGGTAAACACACCCAATGTCAACCCATCTACTAATAAGGCTCAAAAAAATAACAAGTCAAAAATGAAACAAGAAAGAACAAAAAATATGAAACAACAAGCATTAGATGTCTCTCCAAAAAATACTGTGCCTCAAAACAAGAAAGTGGTGCCGATGAATACATTCAAGCAACCTTCTTATTCAGAAGGGACAACTAATGCTAAAAAAATGGTGAACACTAAAGTTGCTGATCGTCAAAGATTAGAAAAAAAAGTAACTGTTTTTGAACCTAATGAGTATAATGAGTGTCGTATGATGGCACAATGTTTATTTAGAAATGAAATTGTTATACTATCTTTTTCTGCTATGGAGGAGTATCAAGCACGTCGAGTGATTGATTTTTTAACAGGTGTGGTTTATGCAGTTGATGGTGATATTCAAAGAATTGGGGAAGAAATATTTATTTGTACCCCTCAAAATGTGGAAGTAACGTCAACAATTGCGAAGAGTTTGGTAGAAGCACATTTGTCAGAAATGTAGGAGAGTGATAGTTAAATGATCATTTTATTGTTAACAATCTTCAGTAAGGCAATTGAAATTTATTTATTTGTTTTGATTGCTTATGCCTTGTTATCTTGGTTTCCAGGTGCCTATCAAACAAAAGTAGGTGAATGGATAATAAAGTTGGCTAGACCGTATCTTAGTCTGTTTGATCGTTTAAATCTATCAGTAGGTCCAATGGATTTTACCGTCTTGGTAGCAATTATTGCTTTACAGTTATCAAGTCAAGCGATAGTAATGATTATAGGCAGATTATTAGTCGCATTTTAAGATGTTTAAGAGAGGGTGTGAGTTTTTGCTGGCTAATGTGTATCAACATTTTCGCAAGGACGAACATCCTTTTATTGATTCTGTACTTGATTGGATTGAACAAGTCAATCTTCAATATGCACCATATATTACTGATTTCTTAAATCCTCGTCAAATTTTTATATTAGAATCTTTAGTTCGTCAAGATTTAGACCTTCATTATCAATTATTTGGAGGGTATGAATCAGCTGAGAGAAAATGTGCGATTATTTATCCAAATTATTATGAACCATCATTAAATGATTACGAAGTAAAAATGTATGAACTTAATTATCCAACTAAATTTTGTGAGTTAAGTCATGGTAAAATTTTAGGGACAATCATTAATAAAGGAATAAAAAGAGAGTGTATTGGAGATATTATAACGGATGGTGAAAAATGGCAACTCTTTTTAAAAGAATCGATTGCTCATTTTATAACGTTACAAACTGAAAAAATAGGTAATGTTAGCATTCGCTTTATTGAAAAAGAATATTCTGAAATTATCCAACCGGTAGAAGATTGGCAAGTAGAAATGCAAACCGTCTCTTCCCTTCGAATTGATAATTTGATATCATCAGTATATAATATATCTAGGCAGCGCTCAAAAAAACTAATTGAAGCTGGTAAAGTTCAGCTGAACTGGGCAGTAGTGGAAAGACCTGATTTTTCTGCAGAATTTCAAGATGTCATTTCTGTTAGAGGGTTTGGAAGAATACAATTAGTAGAGATTCATGGTAAGACAAAAAAAGATAAGATTCGTATCAGTATACGATGCTTAAGAAAATAATTTAAGAGGTGGGAAAATGAGTTTAAAACCAATTGATATTACGAATAAACAATTTACATCAAAATTTAAAGGGTATGACCGTAACGAAGTTGATGATTTCTTAGACCAAGTCGCTCTTGATTACGAAAGATTAGTTCAACAAAACCGTGAACTTGATAAAGATATCAAGCAAGCTGCGGATAAACTAAGTTATTTCAGCGAGTTGAAAGAATCATTAAATCAATCCATTATTGTCGCTCAAGACACAGCAGATAAACTAAAAGAAAATGCAACGAAAGAGTCAGATTTAGCGATTCAACAAGCTCAAGCGCAGTCAGAAGATATTTTAGCTCATGCAAGTAAGATGTCAGAAGAATTGATTACAACTGCAACAGCTAAAGCGAATAAAATTTTAGGTGATGCAAGTGAACGAGCTCGTCAGTTAGCTGTAGAAACAGATGACTTGAAGAAGAAGACACGTGTCTTCCATCGTAATTTATCAGTTCTTTTAGAATCACAACTTCAAATTGTTCAAAGTGATGAATGGGATGAATTACTGAAACCATTTGGTGCTTATGTTGATAATACACACCAAGCATTCAAAGAAGTATTAGATGCTGTTGAAGCAGCGAATGCAGGACCACAAGAAAATGTTAATACTGTTGCTGTTGAAGTGACTCCGACATTTAGTAATGAATCAGGTTCAGGTGAAATACAAGAGAATGAACAACGTGAATTACCTAAAAAGTTAGGAAATAAAGGCGGTCGTCAACATCGTAACCGTTCTTAATAATAAAAAATATGAAACAGAAAAGACGATTTTATTCTTACCAGTGATTTAGGGAAAGTGGAAACCTAAAAAAGCTCTGAAATAGTCTAGATCCTTCATAAAATTGTTACAACTGAAATTTATAGTAAGTGTAACCGGTTAAGCACCGTTAAAACGAAAGAGGATTCATGTTTTTTATGAATCGAACTTGGGTGGTAACGCGAAACTTCGTCCCTTATTGGGATGGAGTTTTTTTATTTTTTTAAAAGAGAAAGGGGTATAACTAGATGAAAACAAAAGAAACGTTACATTTAGGAAAAACAGGATTTCCAATGCGTGGAAATTTACCTGTTAAAGAGGTAGAATGGCAAAAAGATTGGGAAGAAAATCGTATTTATGAACGTCGTCAAGAATTAAATGAAGGTAAACCTACTTTTGTTTTACATGATGGCCCCCCATATGCAAATGGAAATATTCACTTAGGTCATGCGCTTAATAAAATTAGTAAAGATATTATTGTTCGCTTTAAATCAATGTCAGGGTTCCGTTCACCTTACGTTCCTGGTTGGGATACACATGGACTTCCAATTGAACAAGTGTTGACTAATAAAGGGATTAAACGTAAAGAAATGAGTCGTGCAGCATACTTAGAAAAATGTAAAGAGTATGCTTTAACACAAGTCGACAAACAGCGTGAGGATTTTAAACGTTTAGGTGTTGCTGGTGAGTGGGATCACCCTTATATTACATTGACACCAGATTATGAAGCTGCTCAAATCAGAGTCTTTGGTAAAATGGCTGATAAGGGCTATATTTATAAAGGTTTAAAACCAATCTATTGGTCGCCATCAAGTGAATCATCACTAGCTGAGGCTGAAATTGAATATAAAGATGTTAAGTCTGCTTCAATTTTTGTCGCTTTTCCAGTGAATGATGGTCAAGGAGTCTTAGAAGCTGATACAAGTTTTATCATTTGGACAACGACACCATGGACATTACCTGCAAATACAGGTATTTCGGCAAATGCAGAGTTTGACTATGTTTTAGTTGAGACTGAAGGTAAAAAATATGTTTTAGCAAAAGAACTCTTAGAAACGGTTGCAAAAGAAATTGGTTGGGAAGACTATTCAGTTGTCAAAAGTTTTAAAGGAACTGAATTAGAAGGAATGACTGCACACCATCCATTCTATGATCGTGATTCTCGTGTTGTCTTAGGTGATCATGTAACACTTGAAGCGGGTACAGGGTTAGTTCATACAGCTCCTGGGCATGGTGAAGATGACTATATTGTTGGTAAAAAGAATGGTTTAGAAGTTTTATCACCTGTTGATGGTCGTGGTTGCTTTACTGAAGAAGCACCTGGATTTGAAGGTATTTTTTATGATAAAGCGAATCCAATGATTACCGAATTGTTAAAAGAAAAAGGTTTATTACTAAAATTAGATTTCTTTACTCATAGTTATCCACATGATTGGCGAACAAAGAAACCCGTTATTTATCGTGCAACACCACAATGGTTCGCATCAATTGATAAATTTAGAGAAGATGTCCTTTCTGAAGTTGAGAAAGTTGATTGGATTATTCCATGGGGAAGAACACGTCTATATAACATGATTCGCGATCGTGGTGATTGGGTTATTTCTCGTCAACGTCAATGGGGCGTTCCATTACCAATTTTTTATGCTGAAAACGGCGATGCTATTTTAAATAAAGAAGTAACTGATCATGTAGCTGATTTATTTGCTGAACATGGTTCAACGATTTGGTATGAGTGGGATGAAAAAGAACTATTACCAGCAGGTTTTACACATCCAGGTAGTCCTAATGGAACATTTACAAAAGAGACTGATATTATGGATGTTTGGTTTGATTCAGGATCTTCACATGAAGCAGTGCTAAAAGGTCGAGATAATTTAACGTTTCCAGCTGATCTTTATTTAGAAGGATCTGACCAATATCGTGGTTGGTTTAACTCAAGTATCACTACAAGTGTTGCGATTAATGGGGTTTCACCATACAAAGCTGTTTTATCTCAAGGATTCACATTGGATCCTCAAGGTCGTAAGCAAAGTAAATCATTAGGAAATACAATTGAACCGAACAAAGTAATCAATCAAATGGGTGCAGATATTTTACGTCTGTGGGTTGCTAGTGTTGATTATGAATCAGATGTTCGTGTGGATATGAATACATTACAACAAATTTCAGAAGTTTACCGTAAAATTCGTAATACAATGCGTTTCCTATTGGCGAATACTTCTGATTTTGATCCAAAAACTAATCGAGTGGCTTATGATGATTTACGTTCAGTTGATAAATATATGATGATTCGATTGAATCAAGAAGTTAAAGCAATTCGTGAAAAAGGGTATGAAAAATATTCATTTTCAACAGTGTATAAACAACTCGTTAATTTCTGTACGACTGATTTATCAGCTTTCTATTTAGATTTTGCTAAAGATGTTGTCTATATTGAAGCAGCAGACAATGTGGAACGTCGTTCAATGCAAACCGTTTTTTATGACATCTTGGTGACAATTACTAAATTGATGACACCTATTTTACCTCATACATCTGAAGAAATCTGGTCTTATTTGAGTGAGGAAGAAGAGTATGTTCAGTTAACAGAATTACCAGGTTATGTTACTTATACTGATCAAGATGAGTTATTAACAATGTGGACAGAATTTATGACATTACGTGATAATGTTCTGAAAGCACTAGAAGTTGCTCGTAGCGAGAAGTTGATTGGTAAATCATTTGAAGCTAAAGTAACGCTCTATCCAAATCCAATGATTAAGACTTTGTTAACAAGTTTAAATACAAACTTAGCACAAATCTTGATTGTTTCAGATTTAGAAGTAGGGACTTCATTTGAAGCAGCACCTGAATCAGCAATTAAGTTTGACGATCTTGCTGTTTTAGTTGAAAAAGCACCAGGTGAAACATGCCAACGTTGTCGTGCAGTGAAAGAAGATGTGGGAAGTCATGAAACATTTCCAACGTTATGTTCACGCTGTATTAGTATAGTTGAAGAAAACTTTCCAGAAGCAATCAAAGAAGGTTTAGAATAAAAATAAAAAGTTGCCCTAAAACAGAAACTTGTTTTAGGGCAACTTTTTATTTTTTAAAAGGGCACCAAACCCATTGACGACCATCTTTTTCTAATAAATCAAAAGCAGATTGTGGTCCCATAGAACCTGATGAGTAGTTGGGAAAATCAATTGGAGTTTGATCCCAGACATGACGGATAACATCAACAATTTTCCAAGATTGCTCAACTTCACTCCAATGAGTAAAGTTAGTAGCATCTCCTTTAAGACAATCAGAAAGCAATTTTTCATAAGCTTCAGGTGTATTTTCAAGATTTTCAACAGATTGTCGGAACATTAATTTAGTTGGATCAATGTCAAAACCGTTTCCAATCTTTTTCCCGTTTAAAGTTAGCGAAAAACCTTCTGTTGGTTGAATATAAATAGTTAAGATATTTTCAGGTAATTTTTTTGTATTACAGATTGGCTCATCAACTGAACGGAAAATGTTAATCGGCGTTGATTTAAAAACGATATTAATTCGAGTTCCTTTTTCGGCCATATTTTTTCCTGTTCTTACATAAAAAGGAACACCTGTCCAACGGAAGTTATCAATTAAAAATTTTCCAGCAACAAAGGTCTCAGTTACCGAATCAGGTTTAACACCATTTTCTGAACGATAGGCTGGGACTCCTTTTTTATTTGTAAGGCCAGTTCCATATTGTCCACGGACAAAGTTCTCATTCACTTCTTTAGTATCAAAAATACGAACGGCCTTTAGAGCATTGATTTTTTCAGTTCGAATAGCTTCGTCAGAAAAAACAGTTGGAGGTTCCATTGCTAATAGCGCTACGATTTGTAGAATATGATTTTGAACCATATCTTTTAAAGCACCACTTTGATCATAATAACCGCCACGTTCTTCGACACCTAAGCTTTCAGCTAAAGTAATTTGAATGTTATCAATATATTTATAATTCCAAAGCGATTCAAAAATATTATTTCCAAAACGAACAGCAGCAATATTTTGAATCATTTCTTTACCTAAATAATGATCAATTCTAAAAATTTGTTCTTCAGAAAAAACAGCAGAAATTTCATTATTTAATTGTGTCGCTGATTCATGGTCTACACCAAAAGGTTTTTCAATAATCAGACGATTGAAGCCATCTTTTGAAATGATGTTTTCTGATTGGATATGTTTGGAAATGATTCCAAAAAATTGTGGTGCCATAGCAAGATAAAAAATACGATTTCCATTGAGCTGATATTTTTGATCAAGTTCATCGGCAAGTTGTTGTAAGGAAATATATTCCTCGGTGTTTGTAACGTTTAATGGTTGATAGTAGAAGTGTTCAACAAATTCATTCAGTTCTTGTTCGGTCGGATTTAGATCTTGTAGTGATTCAGCTACTACCTTTCTAAAACGATCGTTTGACCAATCACTACGTGCTGTCCCAATGACAGCAAAATGTGAATGGATCATTTTTTTTCGATGGAGACGAAAAAGAGAAGGATATAGCTTTCTCTTAGCTAAATCTCCCGTTGCCCCAAAAATAGTGAACAGGGCATGGTTCTCGTGCGTCATAGCGTTACCAACTTTCTTTGCAATAATCATTAGGTCTAACCCCCCAATATTCTCTATTCTACTTTTAAACTCTGAACAAATCAATCCTTTAGAGCGGAATGGATTTTAGTTAATTTGACTTTAATAAATAAATGGGGTTATAAAAAAAATTATGCTATACTATCTAAGTAATTAAACAAATAGGAGCGAAATAGCATGGGAAAAGAATATTCAGAAAAACATATCATTCCTTTTTATGAGTGTGATGTCACTAAAAGAATCACATTACCATCTTTATTAAAATTAGTTGTTGCAACTTCAACAAGTCAAAGTGAAGTACTTGGTGTGAGTGAAAAAAAAGTGGCTGAGTTTGGTTTAGGATGGATTATAACGCATTATGAAATTGACATTAATCGACTGCCTGAACAGGGAGAAACGATTACAATTAAAACAGAGGCGGAATCCTATAATAAGTTTTTCTGTTATCGAAATTTTTGGATTTTAGATGAAAATGGAGAAGAATTAGTCTATATGCAGTCTGTATTTGCTTTGATGGATACTCAGAAGCGTAAAATAACAAGTGTAAAAAAAGAGATTATAGCTCCCTTTGCCTCTGAAAAAATTAAAACAATTAAACGACCAGCTCCACAAGCTGAGTTCAAAGAGAGTGCAGCTACTAAAAATTATGTTGTGCGCTATTTTGATTTGGATGCCAACCAACATGTTAATAACGCCATTTATTTTATTTGGTTATTTGATGTTTTACCCATTGAATTTCTTAGAGAAAACACACCAAAACGTATTTTGGTTAATTTTAATAAAGAAGTACTTTATGGCGATGCTGTTGTTAGTCAATATTCAACGGTCTCTTCTGATGAGACCGTGATAACTGCTCATAAAGTGACGGTTGATGAGCAATTATCATGCGAAGCTACGATTTATTGGTAAAATAATCAATAAGTTTTTTATAAAGCACTTGTCATTTTACTATCAACGCAGTAAATTTAAAAAATACATCTTATATTTGCGGGGGAAATTCTATGAAATTTTATGAAAAATCATCCAAGTTAGAACATGTGAGTTATGATGTTCGTGGACCTGTTTTAGAAGAAGCTGATCGTATGGAAGCTCAGGGAATCCATGTTTTAAAACTAAATACTGGTAATCCAGCTACCTTTGGCTTTAAAGCACCCAATGAGATTATCTATGATTTGATAACCAATGCTCGCCAATCAGAAGGCTATTCTGATTCAAAGGGAATTTTTGCTGCTAGAAAAGCAATTCAGCAATACTGTCAACTTAAAGGATTGCCAGAAGTTTCAATCAATGATATTTATACTGGAAATGGTGTAAGTGAGCTAATTATGATGTCGATGCAGGGATTGATTGATAATGGTGATGAGATGTTAGTGCCAATGCCTGATTATCCACTGTGGACGGCGGCAGTTACACTATCGGGTGGTCATGCGGTTCATTATGTCTGTGATGAATCAGCTGACTGGTTCCCCGACATTGACGATATAAAAAGTAAAATCACACCTCGGACAAAAGGGATTGTTTTAATTAATCCAAATAATCCAACAGGAGCTCTTTATTCTAAAGAATTACTTGAAGAAATTGTTCAAGTGGCTAGAGAAAATCAATTGATTATTTTTTCTGATGAAATTTATGATCGTTTAGTAATGGATGGTTTAGAACATATCTCAATTGGTAGCTTAGCACCAGATTTATGTGTCGTGACTTTTAATGGTTTATCTAAATCACATCGAGTTGCTGGTTTTAGGTGTGGTTGGATGGTTTTAAGTGGTGAAAAAAAACATGTTAAAGGCTATATTGAAGGTTTAAACATGTTAGCTTCGATGCGTTTATGTTCGAACGTCTTGTCACAACAAGTTATTCAAACTGCTCTTGGAGGTTATCAGAGCGTTGATGAATTACTGTTGCCTGGAGGACGAATCTATGAGCAGCGTGAATTTATAACAAAAGCGCTAAGTGATATTCCTGGTATTGAAGTGGTTAAACCAAAAGCGGCTTTTTATATTTTTCCTAAAATAGATGTTCAACGTTTTAATATTCGTGATGATGAAAAATTTGTTCTTGATTTTTTACATGAACATCATATTTTGTTGGTTCATGGAAAAGGGTTTAATATGAATACACCAGATCACTTTAGAATTGTGTATCTACCAGAAGTTGAAGATTTAAAAATGACAACAACGGCATTACAAACATTTTTAGAAACGTATCGTCAAAAATAAAAAAGAAGAGTGTCTTTACTAATTAGTAAGCACTCTTCTTTATTTTAGGCATTTACCGAAGAAAGTTGACAAGCTTTTTTACTAACGACAACTCGTCCCAAATATTTATCTAATAATTCTGAGTTGGGATTACTGACACTGATTAAAAAAGAATGTTCGTATTCTTTTTCGATAAAGCCTTCGAATTGTTGACCTTGCCAATCAAACTGAATCTTATTCTCTTTTTGCATGCGACACTCACTCCTCATCTATCAATAAAAAATTAAAAAAATGGTACGAATTTCATAGTGTTTCCATATTATAACATAATAAATATAAAAGTGAAGTTAAAATTTAAAGAAAGCGCATTCTTAGTCTTTTGTCTGATAGTTTGTCATTTAGTTTCGTTTTTAGATACAATTTGGAGTAAAATGTTATTTTTAGAGAAAACCTAGACGCTTACGAAAGATACTCGTATAATGTAATTTAAGAACGAATGAAAGGAATGATTTGATTGAATAACATAAGAATGAATAAAATCTTAGTAGAGATGAAGGTACGGAAACTGCCACAACTACTAGTATCTGATCCAGCAACCATTTATTATTTAACGGGAGTTTCTGTTGATCCAGGTGAACGCTTATTAACGTTAGTTTTAAAAGAGAATGGCGAACATGTAGCGGTGATTAATCGCTTATTTCCTATTGCTGAAAAAGATTTAGGAATGCCTATCGTTTCAGTTGATGATACAGATGAAGGATTTGGGATGCTGAATTTAATTAATCAGTTAGATGTTAATCAAAAAATAGCTGTGGATAAAAGCTGGGCGGCACATTTCTTATTGGATTTAATGAAACGTGTGGATAAACCTGTGGATAACTTTGACTTAAGTTCTAACATCACAGATGATATTCGCAGTGTTAAATCTGTTGAAGAAATAAAATTGATGAAGGATGTTTCTAAAGATAACGATGAGGCCGTTAATCGTTTACAAGCTCTAATTCCTCAAAAATTAACAGAATTAGAAATGACAAAGAAATTAGCAGCTATTTATCATGACCTAGGTAATTCAGGCTTTTCATTTGATCCAATTGTTGCTTATGGTGCGAATGGAGCCGATCCTCATCATATGAATGATGATTCAATAGTTAAGGCAGGAGACAGCATTATTCTAGACATTGGTGGCATTAAAAATGGGTATTGTTCAGATATGACGAGAACCTTTTTCTATCAAGAGGTTTCAGATAAAAGTCGCGACGTTTATGAAACGGTTCTAGAAGCTAATCTACGTGCGATTGCTAAGGTAAAACCGGGTGTTAAATTCAGTGAGATTGACGCTGCAGCCCGTGACTACATTACTGAAAAAGGGTATGGTGAGTACTTTACTCATAGAACAGGTCACTTTATTGGGATTGAGTGCCATGAAGCTGGCGATGTTTCAGCGGCAAATCATACTGAAGTTAAACCAGGCATGATTTTTTCAATTGAACCAGGTATTTATTTGCCAGGTGAAGTAGGAGTAAGAATTGAAGACTTAGTTGTAGCAACGGAAACGGGCTGTGATGTTTTAAACCATTATCCTAAAGAATTAACAATTATTGCTTAAATAATAAAAACAAATAATAGTAAGATTTTAAAATTACTATTATTTGTTTTTTTTTGTGTTTAAACAGTAGGAACTATCTTTGAAAGCGATTGCTAAATAATTTTTAATATGTTAATATACCAAGTGTAATAAGTCATTTTTATTTTATTATAAATTAAGCAGTAAGACAAGGAGAACAAAGTATGACTTTAGCCTATTTTGAAGAGTGCCAACGTTTAGCAAAAATTTTAGAAGAGAAAGAAAGTCAAAATATGTCGAAAGCGGCAGCAATCATTGCCAAGGGGATTATGAACGGTGGGATTATTCAATCGTTTGGTAGTGGACACTCTTATGCCGCCGCGTTAGAGGTTAGCGGACGAGCAGGAGGCTTAATACCTTCTAAGGTTATTTTAGATCCAGCCAATGGTTTGTATGAAAGAAGTCAAGGTGTTGGTAAAATACTAACACATCGCTTAATGATTGAACCGAATGATATTTTTGTTTTGATTTCAAATTCTGGTCGTAATCCAATGAGTATTGAGATTGCAGCGTGGGTCAAAGAGCATGGTAATCCTTTAATTGTTGTTACTGCATTAGAAAGTTCAAAACTATCTTCATCTCGTCATCCAAGTGGTAAATTATTGTATGAGTTTGCAGATGTTGTTTTAGATAATCATTCGACATTTGGTGATTCGGCATTAGAGGTAGAGGGACTGGACTCAAAAGTATGTGGCACGTCTTCTTTTTCTGCTACTTTGTTGTTACAACAGACAATGTATGAAGCCTTTGAATTAATGTCAAAACAGGGATTTGAACCCCCGATTTATAAGAGCGCCAATGTTGATGGTGGCCCAGAATACAACGAAGAAATAGAAAAAAAATATGCAAATCGTATTTTTCATATTTAATAAAAAATAAAAGCCTAATTTCCAACGAATCCTGTTGAAAATTAGGCTTTTTCTTGCTATTTCTTTTTTGCGATAAAAGTAAAGAGAGAAGCTTGTTCATTTTTATGATAGCCTCGAATGACTTGAGTAGTTTCAAAACCAAAAGATGTCATCAATTGTTTTAATTCATTAATCCCATACCAGTACAAAATAAAATGAGAAAGTTCACTATTTTTTAAAATTCCTTTTTCAAAATATTCGTAGCGATGGAGATAACTGATTTTTTGGTTAACCCAATCTATTGATTGACTGTGACTTGTAAATAAAATACCTGTTTCTTTAGTGAGAGGAAAAGAATATGTTTCTTGCTGATTTTCTTTAAAATCGACAGGTAGTTCAATATCAAAGATAAGTTCTCCTCCTGTTTCGAGATGCCCTGAAAAACGTTGAAAGACCTGTCCAATCTTTTCTTTTGGAAGTAAACAAAAACTACCTGTTGGCATAATAATGGTTTCATAGGTTGTTTCTAGGTTTAAATCTAAAAGGTTTTGGTGGAATAGGGGAGTAGTCAGTTGCTGTTTTTTTAAATTTATTTCACATTGTGTTAACATTTCTTTCGATAAATCAACTCCCTCGATGAGCAGCCCTTTTTCCAAAAAGGGAATTAACATGCGACCTGTTCCAACGCCAGCTTCGAGTGTTTTTCCTTTTTTATTTTTTAGTAAATGATAATAAAATTCAATATCTCCATCGATTGAGTGATTAATTGGCTTAGTTATTTCATATACTTTAGTACTTAATTCACCATATTCAATAAACATACTTAACGACTCCTTTAAGTGTTTGATAGTTATTAGTATACAAGATATTTTCTGAGTTTGTCAGACTAAATGATAATAGGAGTGTCAGACTAGCGCCCTATGTAAAAAAATCTTAATTTGATAAGATAAATCTAAGAGAGAAAAAGAAAGTGGGCGTTAGGATGTTAACAATTAAAAATGTATCTAAAATATATAATGAAGGTGTAACTTATCAAGCATTAAAATCAATTGATTTAGAAATTGAAGCCGGTGAATTTGTGGGGATTATGGGGCCTTCAGGTAGTGGAAAGTCAACCCTATTAAATTTAATTGGAACGATTGATCAGCCTACCTCGGGAGCAATTTATTTAAATGGAAAAGAACCAGCAAAATTAAAGTCCGAAGAGTTAGCGAAATTTAGAAGAAATGAATTAGGCTTTATTTTTCAAAATTTTAATTTAATGCCAACCTTAACCGTTGAAGAAAACATCATTTTACCTTTAACCTTAGAAGGTGAAAAAATCAGTGTAATGAAAAAAAAATTAAAGATGATTGCAATCGAGTTAGGGATTGATTCATTACTCAAAAAAAAGATTGCTACAATTTCAGGTGGCCAAGCACAACGAGTTGCGATTGCACGGGCGATGATCCATGAACCAAAACTTATTTTGGCTGATGAGCCAACAGGAAATTTAGATACGAGAGCTTCAGCTGATGTTATGGAACTTTTAGAACGGTTGAATCAGCAAAAGGAATCCACTGTTTTAATGGTTACTCACGATCCTGTTGCAGCAAGTTATTGTAAAAAAATTGTATTTATCAAAGATGGTGAACTAGTAAAACAACTAAATCGCCAAGTAGAACGAGACGTTTTTTATGATTCGATTTTAGAAACGCTGCGTGAAATAGAAGGTGTTCATCATGAATTTTAATCAATTTGTCTTGAAAAATACTTTACGAAATAAAAGTTTATACTCTGCATATTTTTTAAGTGTTTTATCAACCGTTATGAGTTTTTTTACTTTTGCGAGCTTTGCTTTACATCCACAATTGGGAACTGATTTACATACTGCAGTTAAAGTTGGGATGGCAACGTCAGCTATTATTATTTATTTGTTTTCATTTTTCTTTGTTTGGAACTCTGTGGCTATTTTTATTCAATCAAGGAAACGAGAATTTGGGGTTCTGCTAATTCAAGGAATGTCACCGAAGCAATTAAAAAAAATGATAGTGAGAGAGAACCTGTTAGTCGGCTTTTTTGCCACTTTATTTGGAATAATGGTAGGGCTTCTTTTTTCTCAGTTATTACTTTTTTTGAGTCGTAAATTTTTAGAAGTAGACTTTGCTTTTTATTTACCATTAAAAGCAATGGGGATTACCTTTCTTTCCTTTCTTTTATTATTTTTAGTTATTTCGTTTTTAGTTCAATTTAAAATACCTAGATTGGAGATTCAAACCTTACTTAAGAGTCAAGAATTGGGTCGTGGACAACTAAAACCATCAAAAACAAAAGTTCTTTTAGCTGTTTTATTAATTGGGATTGGATATCTAGTAGCCCTGATGGCAAAAGGACCACAAGTTGTGATGGCAATGATACCCGTCATTTTTGTTGTAATTTTAGGAACCTATTTCTTTTTTAATCAATTTAGTGTTTTTATGGTGAATCGTCTACAAGGTAATGAAAAATGGTTTTGGAAAAAAACAAATTTATTACTATTTTCAGACTTGGCTTTTCGAATGAAAGATAATGCAAAGGCTTTTTATCTCGTAACAGTGATTTCGACGGTTGCTTTTTCAGCTATTGGAACGTTAGTCGGATTTAAAGAGATGACTTTTTCAGGAATAGATAGTGATCCTTATGCAATCACACTCTTTCAATCAACGGAAGAAACACCAGAAAAATCAAACGAAAATATTGAATTAATCGAGAAATCTTTAGCTCGTGAAAAAGTGACAAGTAAAGCAATAGAATTAGAAACGATAACAACTCAAGCCAGTCCAGAATCAGTTGAAGCAGTGACTTTGATAAGTCAAAAGATGTATCATTATTTAGCTCAACAGCTTGAATTGGATGAGTTTAAGACTAAAAAGTTGCCTGTAGTATTAAGTAATCCAAGTGAAGAACTAACACAAACTAAAAAGAAAATGCCTCTTTCTTTTGTTCAATTCAAGGGTGAAACCAAAGAAAAAGTGACTCCCGTAAAAACAGACTATCGTTTAACTTCAAACTTTAATCCGATAGTTGTTGTTAGCAATCAAACGTATCAAAAACAAAAAGACAATAAAGATAATGGGATTAATCTTTCCTATCATTGGTTTGCCAAAGCAGAGGAAGATAAAAAACTTGTTAAAATAGGAGAGAAATTAGAAGGGAATCCAGATATTCAAATCAAGCCTTATCTGAAAAAGAAGATTAATTATTTTTATTCACCTATTTTATTTATTGGTTTCTTTATTGGTATTATTTTCTTTATTTCTGCTGGAAGTTTTCTTTACTTTAGGTTGTATAGTGACATCGCGCTTGACCGTGAAAAGTTTTTGATGGTTTATAAGCTAGGATTTAGCAAGTTAGAGATGAAAAAAGTCGTTTACCAACAAATTGGGATCCTCTTCTTTACGCCGATGATTGTTTCATTAGGTCATGGTTTAGTGGCATTAACTGCCATGTATGCTTTGTTTAATCAAAGCTTACAACCGATGGCTTTGATTGTTCTTGCGACTTTTTTAGGAATTCAAATCCTTTATTATTTAATTGCTCGTTCTTTTTATTTCAATAAATTATATCGAGAAATTACTAGAATTGCTTAATTATGATTAGAAGAAAAGGCTTTAAAAAATAAGACTAAAAAACTTTGACGTGTTGTGTCAAAGTTTTTTATGTTGACAATTAATTTTTTTTGCCTCAAAATAGTTAGGTAGCGAACTATTTAATAAAAAGAAGGGAGTTGTCAAATGCGTAGTGTAGGTTTAGAAATAAAAAATTTGTCGAATGAGTTTTTTCGTTATTCGAATCGCTATCTGATGTCACGGTTTCCAGAGCAGCATTCCCCAATGCAAACTTTTTTTATTCACTATATCGGTAAGCAAAAAGAAGCCGTTTATCAGAAAGATTTAGAGTTTTATTTTAATATCCGTCGTTCAACGGCAAGTGGGATTTTGCAACAAATGGAAAAATTACAGCTAATTACACGGAAATCTAATGATATAGATGGTCGTTTGAAAGATATTAAATTGACTTCGTCGGGACAAGCTTATTTTTTGAAAACACTTCAAGCATTTAAAGAAATGAATCAACAATTAGCCAATGATATTTCAGCTGAAGAAATTGTAACTTTTTTAGCTGTTGTTGATAAAATTAAAAATAATATCAAAGAGGAGGAACATATGTGATAAAAACCATTTTAGGTCAGGTAAAAGAATTTAAAAAAACGAGCTTAATTGTTCCTTTATTGGTAGCATTAGAGGTCGCGCTCGATATTGTGATTCCATTAGTAATGGCAATGTTAATTGACCAAGGAATCGAAGCAGGTAATATGAAAAAAATCTTAGTGATTGGTGCTATTTTGATTGTATTAGCTATTATTGCTTTATTTTTTGGAACACTATCAGGAAAATATGCAGCGATTGCTTCAGCTGGTTTAGCCAAAAATTTAAGGTTAACTTTGTTTAGCCATGTACAAGAATTATCATTTTCAAATATTGATAAATTTTCAACTTCCAGTCTGATAACAAGGTTAACAACGGATGTAACAAACGTCCAAAACGCTTATCAA
Organism: Vagococcus sp.; assembly: GCF_052102835.1. Classification (NCBI taxonomy): domain Bacteria; kingdom Bacillati; phylum Bacillota; class Bacilli; order Lactobacillales; family Enterococcaceae; genus Vagococcus; species Vagococcus sp. The sequence continues at coordinate 200,447 of NZ_JBQEIL010000001.1, read as the reverse complement.
ATGATTATTAGAATCCTTATTCGAAGCCCATTAATGTTTATTTTTTCATTGATTATGGCTTTTCGGATTAATTCAACATTAGCGATGACCTTTATTTATATTACCCCCGTCTTAGCGATTGGTTTATTCTTAATGATTCGTTTTGCTTTTCCTGTATTTGATCGAGTTTTCAAGATGTATGATCGTATGAATAAGGTCGTTCAGGAAAACTTACAAGGCATTCGTGTGGTTAAATCTTTCGTTCGTGAAAAACATGAGAAGGAAAAATTTGGATCTGTCTCTGAAGATATGTATCGTAATTTTTCATTAGCCCAACGAATAGTAGCGATGAATGGTCCTTTGATGCAATTTAGTATGTATACAGCCATGTTACTTATTTCATGGGTAGGAGCAAAATTAATTGTTAATTCTCAAATGACAACGGGTGAGTTAGTGAGTATGTTTACTTACTCAGGTCAAATTTTAATGAGTTTGAATATGTTATCAATGGTTTTTGTGATGCTTATTATTTCAAGAACATCCGCTCGTAGAATTAAAGAAGTTCTTGATGAAGAAAGCTCACTTAAAAACCCAGCCAATCCTGTAATGAGCATTCAAGATGGATCGGTTGCTTTTAAAAATGTTAGTTTCAGTTATGTTAATCGTAACGAAAAATATGTTATTAAAGATGTTTCTTTTGATATCAAACCTGGAGAGGTTGTTGGTGTGATTGGTGGAACGGGGAGTGCTAAATCAACCTTGGTACAGTTGATACCTCGTCTTTATGATGTGACAAAAGGCTCGATTGAAGTCGGAGGTCTAGACGTTCGTAAGTATGATATTGAGTCTTTACGAGATGAAGTAGCAATGGTATTACAACAAAATGTGTTGTTTTCAGGCACCATTAAAGAAAATTTACGTTGGGGTAATGCAGAAGCAACAGATGAGGAATTAGTCCGTGTTGCTAAAATTGCTCAAGCAGATGACTTTATTCAAGAGCTACCAGATAAGTACGACACAGTTTTAACACAAGGTGGAACGAACGTTTCTGGAGGTCAAAAACAACGTTTAACGATTGCTCGAGCACTTTTAAAACGCCCAAAGATTTTAATCATGGACGATTCAACAAGTGCAGTTGATACTAAGACGGATCATTTTATTCGCGAAGGTTTAAAACGAGAAATTCCAGGAACGACGACCTTTATTATTGCTCAACGTATCAGTTCTATTCAAGATGCGGATAAAATTATTGTTTTAGATAAAGGTGAAATTCATGGTTTGGGCACTCATGATGCGTTATTGTTAGAAAACGAAATTTATCAAGAAGTACATGCTTCGCAACAGAAAGGATTTGGTCAACATGGCGAATAAACGTAAAAGTAAAAATCCTTTTAAAACAATTCAACGAATTCTAAAATTAATGTTATCTGAATACCGTTGGCGCTTCTTTTTAGTTGTCTTATTAATATTGGTTACATCGTTAGCTAATGTTAAAGGCTCGCTGTTTTTACAAGTTGTTATCGATGATCACATTACACCGATGCTTCAAACACATCAAAAAGATTTTAGCAGTTTATTAAAAGCTGTCGTGTCGATGGCATTGATTTATGGTGTTGGGATTATTGCCTCACTAAGTTATAATTTAATCATGGTAACCGTCAGTGAAGGTACCCAAAAAAATATTAGAAATGATTTATTTAGTCAAATGGAAAAACTGCCAATTCGTTACTTTGACCAACATCCTTTTGGGGATATTATGAGTCATTACACGAATGATATTGATACTTTACGTCAGATGATTTCACAAAGTATTCCAAGTTTATTAGCTGCTGTCGTCAGTTTTGTAAGTACGATTATTGCAATGCTTACGATCAGTATTCCTTTAACGCTTTTTGTGATTGTTTCGATTAGTTTGATGATGTTGACGATTCGCTTTATTGCTGGCCGAAGTGGTAAGTATTTTGGAAAACAACAAAAAGATATAGCCAATGTGAACGGATATATTGAAGAAATGATGAATGGTCAAAAAATTGTTAAAGTTTTTAACCATGAAGCAGTTGTTATTGAAGAATTTAGTGACAAAAATGAAACACTGCGTCAAAGTGCAACGAAAGCGAATATTTATGCGAATACTTTAATGCCAATTATGATGAATCTACTTAATATTCAGTATGTTTTAATCGCTGTTGTTGGTGGGTTATTCTCAGTGTATGGGATTAGTGGAATGACTGTCGGAATGATTGCTTCATTCTTACAATTAAGTCGCTCATTAAATATGCCGATTAGCCAAATCTCACAACAAATTAATTTTGTGATTATGGCCTTAGCGGGTGCCGAGCGCATTTTTGATTTGATGGATGAGACACCGGAAACTGATAATGGAACCATCACTTTAGTAAACGCTAAAAAAGTAGCAGGTCAATTAATTGAAGTTCCAGAAAGAACACACATGTGGGCTTGGAAAGAAGAGTTAGCGAATGGGGAGGTAAGTTATCGAGAAGTTGTCGGGAATGTGGTCTTTGATGATGTCAATTTCTCTTATACTAAAGAAAAACAGATTCTCCATGATATTAGTCTTTATGCAAAACCAGGTGAGAAAGTTGCTTTTGTTGGAGCAACGGGAGCTGGGAAAACGACGATTACTAACTTGATTAATCGCTTTTATGATATTCAAAGTGGTGAAATATTATATGATGATATTGATATCAAACGAATTAAAAAATCATCCTTGCGTCGCTCTTTGGGGATTGTTTTACAAGATACTCATCTTTTTACAGGAACCATTAGAGAAAATATTCGTTATGGTAAGTTAGATGCGACTGATGAAGAAGTCATCGAAGCGGCTCGTTTAGCCAATGCAGAAGACTTTATTGAGAAATTACCAGAAGGATACGATACAATTATTTCTGGTGATGGTGGCAGTTTATCACAAGGACAATGTCAACTACTAGCCATTGCTCGAGCGGCTCTTGCAGATCCTCCAGTAATGATTCTAGATGAAGCAACATCTAGTATTGATACACGGACAGAAAGTATTGTTCAAAGCGGAATGGATCAATTAATGCATGGAAGAACTGTTTTCGTTATTGCTCACCGTTTATCAACGATTAAAAATTCGGATGTGATTATGGTGATGGATCACGGTCGAATTATTGAACGCGGTGACCACGATTCGCTCTTAGCGAAAAAAGGGATGTATTATCAGTTATACACAGGTGCAATAGAATTAGGTTAAGCATATGCTCAATAGAAGAGTTGTTTTTGCTTTTGAGTGACAAAAGAGGGAGGGCTAGAAGCCACTCTCTTTTTTTATTATTAAAACAATTTTGATTATTTTTTCTAGTGAAAGCCATTAATTTAGTCAAGTTGAACAAAAAAATGGTCAGATTTAACAAAAATAAGAGCTGTTTTTTTTAAATATTTGGAATTATAAATGAGAGTGTTATAATGAAAATATAGCATTCATGCTATGACTTGAATATGAAAGAAGAGGGATCATCATGACAAACGAAACAAAACGTGTCGCATTTGTAACAGGTGGAGCGCAAGGAATTGGAAAGGCTATTTGTGAACGACTAGCAAATGATGGCTTGAAAATTGCAGTAGCCGATTTTAATTTAGAAGCAGCTAAAGAAGTTGCCGAAGAAATTAAAAATCAAGGTGGCGAAGCGATTGCTGTTAAAGTCGATGTCTCCGATCGTGATGCAGTTTTTGCAGCTGTGGATACAACCGTTAAAGAATTAGGCGGCTTTGATGTTATTGTTAATAATGCAGGCTTAGGACCACAAACACCACTCGAAGATATTACATATGAAACATATCGTAAAGTCTACGATGTCAACGTTGGTGGAACTTATTGGGGAATTCAAGCAGCTATTAAAGCTTTCAAAGAATTAGGACATGGTGGTAAAATTATTAATGCATCATCTCAAGCTGGTCAAGTCGGTAACCCTGGTTTAGCAGTTTATGGTGGTACTAAATTTGCTATTCGTGGAATTACTCAAACTGCAGCTAAAGATTTAGCGCCATTAGGAATTACAGTTAATGCTTATTGCCCTGGTATTGTAAAAACACCAATGATGAATGGTATCGCTCAACAAACAGCAGATGAAGCTGGTAAATCATTTGAATGGGGTATGGAACAATTTGCTCAAAATATTGCTTTAAAACGTTTGTCAGAACCAGAAGATGTGGCAGCTTGTGTTTCTTACTTAGCTAGCCATGACTCAGATTATATGACGGGTCAAGCACTTATCATCGATGGTGGTATGGTTTTTAACTAAAAATAGAACGAAATAGTAGCGTGAGACTGACCTTTTTGGTTAGTCTTTTTTTATTTAAAATGAGGAGATAATAAGCGTCAGCTCATTTTAATTTAATGTAAAGACAAAAAAGCCTTTACATTCTCATTTAATTGTAGTAGTTTATTAAGTGTTAAGTAAAAAAGCAAAATGAAAGAAAGGAGAATGTCAAATGTTGACAATCAAAAGAAACTTTAAAAATCAAAAACTAAATAGTTTATCTCCTTTCATGGTGTCATTGATAATGTGAATGTTATTTTTATAGTCCCTTTTATTTTTTGAGGGGGAAGTTTAATTCTTATTCTAGATAACAAGCCTATTGATTGTGGATAAAATTTTATTCAGCAGTTGATAGGTTTTTTTTGCGCTTTTTTACGAAAAAAATAGACCTAAAGTCTATTCAGAAAGTAGGGAAATACGGAAATGTTAAAAACGTTTTGGAAATATATCATGAAACATCCTCTGATTTATGGTTTAGTCACATTTTTTGCTATTCTTTCATCAGGGTTAACGTTAATACCAAATTATATTATTCAGAAATTTATAGATGCGATTGTTGGTCGGTCGTTAACACAAGGTAATTTATGGTTTTATTTAACTCTTTTTTTAATCAGTATTCTTTTGATTTATCTTGTTGATGTTATTTGGGTGATGACGTTGTTTGGTCAATCCTATCGGTATCAATCAGAGTTACGTCGAACGGTCTATCAAAAATTACTGAATTTGAGAACGCCATTTTATGAACGATTTAGATCTGGGGATTTAATGACTAGAATGACTAGTGATATTGATTATTTAGGTGATACCATCGGTTATGGTTTTATGCTGATTGTTTCTAATGTCACGTGGACAGTTAGTATCTTAACAATTATGATAGCAACGACGTCATGGAAAGCAGCAATTTTGAGTGTTTTACCATTAATTTTATTCGGTTATCTTGTTTTTCGATTATGGAAAAAAATCGATGTGCTTTATGAAGATAATCGAGACACAGTAGCTAAGCTAAGTAATGAGGTTTTGGAGGTTGTTGATGGCATCCGTGTGATGCGGGCGTATGGGAAAAAAGAATTAGAGCAAGTTCGTTTTCAAAAACGAACTCAAGCTGTATTACAAAAAGCGAATAATTTAGTTGTTTATAATGGCTCAATTGGTCAAATTGCTAAGTTATTAACTGGACTTAGTACTGCAATTGGTTTGACTTATAGTGGTTATTTAGTGAGTCAGAACCAAATGACAATTGGTCAGTTGATTTCATTTCAAATTTATTTAGGGATGCTGAGTGGGGCTATCTGGGGCTTATCGGATATTGTATTAGTGTATCAACAAGGAAATGTTTCTTTTCGAAAAATTCAAGAAGTATTAGAAGCAGAAGATACATTAGAAAAAGAAGGACATGAAGCGATTGAGCAAATTGAAGCTATCGAGTTTCAGACCTATAGTTTTACTTATCCAACCAATGATCAGCCGACTTTGAAAAACCTCTCCTTTAAAATTAAAAAAGGTGAAACATTAGGTATTGTAGGAAAGACAGGAAGTGGTAAGACGACTTTAATCCGTCAATTATTACGTCAATATCCATTAAGTTCGCTAGGTCGAGTTAAAGTAAATGAGGAATTAATTCAAAAATATGCGATTCCAAAATTAGAAGCTTTAATTGGTTATGTTCCGCAAGAACATATTTTATTTTCTAAAACAGTCGGACATAATATTCGTTTTGGTAATCGTCAAGCAGACGAACGAGCGATTGAGCAAGCCATAGAATCAGCCGATTTTAAAAAAGATATTGGTCGGATGGCAGATGGCTTAGAAACGTTGATTGGTGAAAAAGGTGTTTCTATTTCAGGTGGTCAAAAACAGCGAGTGTCCATTGCTAGAGCAGTGATAAGAGAACCTGAGTTATTGATTTTAGATGATTCATTGTCTGCAGTAGATGTGAAAACGGAACGAGCAATTATAGAAAATATTCAAAAAGTCCGACAAGACAAAACGAATATCATTGTGACTCATCGTTTGTCAGCGGTATCTGAAGCTGATCAAGTCATTGTTTTGGAAGATGGAGCGATGATTGAAAAAGGCTCACCTGAGGAGTTGCTCCAGAAAAAAGGCTGGTTTTATGAGCAGTATATGAATCAACAAATGGAGGTGAAAGCAGATGAAAACATTTAAACGTTTATTGTCCTATTTTCGTTATGAAATGAAATTTTATATCATTGGTATTCTATTTTCTGTTTTATCAGCGGGAACATCAATTTATGCACCTATTATTGGTAAACAGCTGATTGATTATGTTTCAGAACAAATAGCGGTAGGTTCCCCTGTTATTTTGGCGGTATTGATTCAAAAGTTTGGTTGGTTTATGTTGATTACTTTGACGAGTGCAATCTGTGGTTACATCAGTTATCTTTTATTAGCTTATGCTTCAAATCGAGTGAGTAAAATTTTACGCGATGATGCCTATGAGCATATGCAAAAATTACCGATTTCTTACTTTGATGATAAACCCGCTGGTAAAATATCAGCCCGAATTGTAAATGATGTTGAGTTGTTACGGAATAATTTTTATTTGAATTTTAGTAATATGGTAATTATTAATCTCTTAACAGTTCTTGCGATTTATATTGCACTCTTTACCGTGACGCCTAGGATTGGCTTAGCTTTGCTTGGTTTGTTGCCCTTTTTTGCGCTTTGGCAGTGGCTGTATATAAAAAAGGCAGCACCAATCAACAAAAAATGGCGTGAATCTGTTAGTGAGCTTAATAGTCAAACGGCAGAAATTGTACAAGGGGTGTCGATTGTTCAGTTATATCAGCAACAGGACAGCATGTTAGCGGAGTTTGAGGCAACGAATCAAACTTGGTTAGGAACAAGATTAGCTGGGATTCGCTTAGATTCAATTTTATCTTGGGATTTTTCAACTTTTATTAAAAACATAGTGATGTTTTTGACCTTAATGTATTTGGGAACTCAGTTTATTGATGGGGTTATGGGGTACTCGATTGGTACAATCTATGTCATCATTAATTATATTTCAAGATTATTTGACCCAATATTAACGCTTGTGCGAATCATGTCAACTCTTCAACAAGCGCTATCTGGTGGAAAAAGGGTGTTCGAGCTATTAGATGAACCGATTGAAGCAGATAGTGAAGTTCCTTTGGTATTTAGCAAAGGCGATGTTGAATTTGAAGGGGTAACATTTGGGTATAATCCAGAGCAACCTATTTTAAAAAACATTGAGTTTTCTGCTAAAAAGGGTGAAACAATCGGTTTAGTGGGGCACACGGGTTCGGGGAAAAGCTCAATTATTAATTTGCTTTTTCGTTTTTATGACCCTCAAAAAGGTCAAGTCATGATTGATGGTCAACCCTTAGTTAATTATAATCGTGAAAGTATTCGTGAACAAATGGGGATTGTATTACAAGAGCCCTATTTATTTAGTGGGACAATTGCAACCAATATTAGTATGAACGACCCAAAAATTACGGATGAAATGGTATTAGAGGCTCTTCAAAAAGTCGGGGGTCAAGATTTACTAGCGAAACTACCTCTCGGAATTCATGAACCTGTTGTTGAAAAAGGGCAATCATTATCATCGGGAGAACGTCAATTGATTGCATTTGCCCGGACGTTGGCAAGTAATCCTAATATCTTGATTTTAGATGAAGCGACGTCACACATTGATACTGAAACAGAAGAGATTATCCAACATGCGATGGAGGTTGTAAAAAAAGGGCGGACGACATTTATTGTAGCGCATCGCTTATCAACGATTCAAAATGCAGACCAAATCTTAGTTTTGGATAATGGTATAATCAAAGAAAGAGGAGATCATCAGAGTTTATTAGCCTTTAATCAGCAATATGCTGAAATGTATCGTTTGCAAGCTAAGGTTGCTGTGAATTAAAAAATAAAAACACGTTACTTTTTTAGTAAGTCAACGTGTTTTTTTAAATTAATGATAGGCAATTTTCTTAGCTTTTTCAGTATTAGCAAAGTGTAACTTAGCATATTTTTGTAATAAAGGTAAACCGCCTATTTTTAAAAGCTTGGCGGCAGCTTGGTCTGAAGCTGCTCCAGCACCGGAAGGGATTTTAAAGCCAACCTTTTTTGTCGCTTTATCAAGTTCATCAAGAAAAGCAGCTCGACAAATAATAGAAGCGGCTGCAACAGAGAGATGGTATTGTTCTCCTTTTGTGATAAAGTAGAGAGAATCAGTGACGGGGTGCTGTTCTTGTTTTAAATAGTTTCGATAATTTGTTTCACTTGTAAATTGGTCAATTAAAATCGCTTGTGGTTTTTCAGGCGCTATTTTTTCAAGTAATAAATAAATGGCTTGATTATGTAAGGCGACTTTCATTCGAGTGGCATTATATTTAGGTTGAATTTGGTTATATTTTTCAGGAGTAACAATTAGTTTGTGATGCGGTAAAAAGAGAAGTAGTTCTTTAGCGATGGAACGAATCATTGGATCCGTTAACATTTTAGAATCTTTAACCCCAAGTTCTCTGAGTAGTGGAAGTTGCTCTGTAGTAGCATAGGCCGCACAAACAACAAGTGGCCCTAAGTAACTACCATTACCAACTTCATCGCTTCCTAGGACAGACCAATGAACGAATCCCTTTGGTAAAGCTGTTGATGCCTTTTCTTTTATCCTTGATTTTTCAGTTGGTGTTGTGATGACTCCCCAATGACTAGCTTCAGCCGTGGCATTGCTCCCCTGAAAAAGAACTTTTCCTGATTGATAAGCGGTCACAGTAACGCCCGGTAATTTTGCAGAGAAAACAGCATAGGGAGGTGTCTTTGTAGTACTCCCTTGATAATGCTGTTGCATTTGATTAATTTTTTCTTTATTTAATTTAAGTGTGATTGCTTGTGACATTGAAACGCCCCCATTTGAATAAAATTGATAGATTTAGTATAGCAGTTTTAAGAGAAATTCTAAAGAATCCCAGATAGAATTGTCAATTGAGGAAAAGTTTTATATAATTAGAGTGATTGATTTTGCCCTAATGAGAAAAATAAGGGGGATTAGTGGAGTGGAACAAAAAAAACGTTTCAAATTAAAAATAAAAAATGAAGAGTATATTATTATTGGTACAGAAGATTCGGCACACATGAATTTAGTGAGTGATTTGGTAAATGATCATTTGACCATCATCAATGAGCATACATCAACCTTAACGAAGGAGCAGGCAGCCACATTATTAGCAATTAACACCGTTTCGCTTCAAGTTAAGCAACAAGAAGAAATAATGAAGCTTGAGGAAGAACTCAAAGCAGCTCAAGAAAAAATTGCTCAGCTAAACGAATTGGAACTACGCTTAAATGAAATCAGTGGACGTGAGCGAGAAAAATCAAAAGAAATTATTCAAAACAATGGAAATCTTTCGGAAAAAGAATTACAAAATCAAATTGAAATTCAAAAATTAATGAATCAACAAGTAACTGAGAAAATTAAGACTAAAAATCAACAAAAAAATAAAAATAAGTAAGGTTTGAATTTATGTTAACATTATTGATTTTATTAACTTTAATAATAGGTGTGTATGTGGGATATCAAAGAGGCATAACGTTACAATTAGTCTATACTTTAGGTTATTGGGTATCGTTTTTAGTCGCGCAGCATAACTATAAAGCATTAGGTAAAAAGATAGAGTTGCTCATCCCTTATCCATCTCCAACCATTGGAACAAAATTTACTTTGTTTGATTCAGCATGGACTTTTGATATGGATCGTGCTTTTTATGCAGGGTTTGCTTTTGTCTTAATTTTACTTATGGGATGGTTGGTCACGCGTTTTTTAGGAATGTTAAGTTATGGTTTAACATTTACGCCACTTTTAAGAAAAGGGAATGATTGGTTAGGGGCAATTTTAGGAGGCTTAGTTTCTTTAATTGGGTTAGTGATTGTCTTAACTTTAGTCGCAATGATACCGATTAGTTTTATTCAAAATATGTTTGAGAAGAGTGGGTTGGCAAGAGTCTTAGTTTCTAAAACACCAGTGATTTCAGCGTTGTTACATGAATTGTGGATTAATAAGATTATTTTATAAAGAATCTAGGAACCGATTTTAGAAGGTTCTTTTTCTTTAGGGAATTAATTAAGGAGTTTAAAAATGAATAAAAAAATTATTCAAACATTAGAGTTTAATAAAATCAAAAAAATGGTGCAAAACTATATTGTGACTGAAGCAGGGTACGAGATGGTTGAAGCTTTGCATCCGTTTAGTGAATTAGAAAAAGTGAAAGATAGTTTGCTAGAAACAGAAGATGGTTATGATATTTTAAGATTAAGAGGCGGATTACCAGTTGCGAAATTAGAAAATATTAAACCTCATATGAAACGAATTGAAATAGGTGCCGTTTTGAATGGAGTTGAGCTTGCACAAGTAGGCCGATTACTCAAGACAGTTAATGAAATTCAACGTTTTTTTGAAAAACTAGAATCAGAAGAAGTCGAACTACACGTTTTATACGAATGGAATGAAAAATTAATTGCTATACCAGAAGTTACTAAAGCTATTCGTTTAGCGATTGATGAAGACGGTCACGTGACGGATGATGCGTCATCTGAATTAAAAACGCTGCGCTTAAAAATCCGCCGACAAGAGCAGAATATTAAAGAGTTACTTGATGGTTTTGTTCGTGGGAAAAATAGTAAATACTTGAGTGATACCATTATAACGATGCGGAATGATCGTTATGTTATTCCAGTAAAAAGTGAATATCGTAGTTTGTTTGGTGGTGTTGTTCATGATCAAAGTGCTTCAGGACAAACTGTTTTTGTCGAACCTCGTCAAGCGGTTGAACTTAACAATAAGTTACGTCAACATCAAATTGCGGAGCGTCAAGAGATTGAAAAAATATTGGCTGATTTATCAAATGAATTAGCACCCTATCGTTTAGATATATTACAAAATGCGTACGTTGTAGGACGTTTGGATTTTGTTAATGCGAAAGCAACTTTAGGAAAAGCTTTAAGAGCAATTGTTCCGAGCGTGAGTGACGTTAATCACGTTAATCTAAAACAAGCTCGTCACCCGTTAATTGATGATTCTTTTGTGGTTGCCAATGATATCTATATTGGTGAGAAACATAAAACAGTTGTTATTACTGGCCCGAATACAGGAGGTAAAACGATCACGTTAAAGACTTTAGGATTATTACAACTGATGGGACAAGCTGGATTACCAATTTTAGCAGATGAGGGAAGTACCATTGGCGTTTTTTCTGAAGTTTTTGCAGATATTGGGGATGAACAATCAATTGAGCAAAATTTAAGTACTTTTTCTTCTCATATGACAAATATTGTCGATATCTTGCGTCATTTAGATGAAAATAGCTTGGTATTATTTGATGAATTAGGGGCAGGAACTGATCCGCAAGAAGGGGCAGCATTAGCGATTTCTATCCTCGATGAAGTAGGAGCGATTGGTTCTTATGTTATGGCGACCACTCATTATCCGGAATTAAAAATATATGCCTATAATCGCCCAGGAACGATTAATGCAAGCATGGAGTTTGATATTGATACTTTGAGTCCAACGTACCATTTATTGATGGGAATTCCAGGACGTAGTAATGCTTTTGATATTTCACAACGCTTGGGTTTATCAACGATGGTAATTGATCGTGCTAAACAAATTATTGATGGAGAAAGCCAAGAGTTAAATGATATGATTTTAGATTTAGAAAATCAACGCAAAATGACTGAAACTGAATATTTAGAAGCAAGAGAATACATGGTTGAAGCTGATAAACTTTATCACGATTTAAAAGAAGCTTATGAATATTTCTTTGAAGAACGTGAGCGAGAATTAAACAAAGCTAAACTACAAGCGAATGATTTAGTTGAAAAGGCAGAAGATCAGGCAGAGGATATCATTCACGACATTAGAGAATTACAGTTAAGAAGTCAACAATCAACAAAAGTGAAAGAGCATGAATTGATTGATGTTAAAACTAAATTATCTAATCTCAGACATGAGGAGCCAACGCATCTTGCTAAAAATAAAATTCTAAAAAAAGCGAAAGAGAAGAAAGAATTAAAAGCAGGCGATGATGTACTGGTTGAATCGTTTGGGCAACGTGGCGTTTTAGTTGGGAAATTAGGTAATAAAGAGTGGCAAGTTCAAATGGGTATTTTAAAAATGAATATTAAAGAAGAAGAATTAACTAAAATAGCACCGGAAAAAGAAGAAAAAGTTCGAATAACTGGGTTGAAAAGTGACAGTGGCGGGGGACGTCGAACCGTCACCTCACAATTAGATTTACGAGGGAAACGTTATGAAGATGCCGTTTCTGATTTAGATCAGTATATTGATGCTGCTCTTTTAAATGGCTACCCACAGGTAACGATTGTTCATGGACGTGGAACGGGTGCATTAAAACAAGGGGTTCAGGAGTATTTAAAGCGTCATTCTCAAGTTAAAAAATATGAATATGCACCAAGTAATCAAGGGGGCGACGGAGCGACAATAGCCACCTTTAAGTAGTAAGCAGAATATTCGCAGTCTGCATCATCCTTTGCTATAATTTAAACATAAAGTAATCACTTAAATGTAGAAAGGTAGCGAATTAAAAATGGTACAAGCAATTACAGATAATAACTTTGAAACAGAAACAAATGAGGGGTTAGTATTAATTGATTTTTGGGCACCTTGGTGTGGACCTTGTCGTATGCAAACTCCTATTTTAGAAGGTCTTGAAAAAGAGTACGAAGACCGTGTTAAAATCGTTAAAATGAATGTGGATGACAATCCAGCTACATCTCAAGCTTTTGGAATTATGAGTATTCCAACTTTATTATTAAAAAAAGAGGGTCAAGTTGTTGAGACTTTGATTGGAGTTCACCAAAAAGCACAATTAGAACAAGTTTTTAATAAACATTTATAAAATAGTTCTTTTAAAAAAATCCTTTATTTTTTATTAGGTATTTGAAAAAGAGGGCCCTTCTAGGGCTTCTTTTTTTTGACATCATGTTATACTATGAGCATGGGGAGTGAGTGACGAGAGTGAATGAAAGAATTAAGAATAAGCTAACCTTGTTACCAGATCAACCTGGTTGTTATTTGATGAAAGATCGACAAGGGACCATTATTTATATTGGAAAAGCCAAAATATTGAAGAATAGAGTTCGATCTTATTTTACTGGAAGCCATGATACAAAAACAGAACGTTTGGTAAGTGAAATTGTTGATTTTGAGTATATTGTTACAGAATCAAATACTGAAGCTTTATTGTTAGAAATTAATTTAATTCAGAAAAATATGCCCAAATATAATATCATGTTAAAAGATGATAAATCATATCCTTTTATAAAAATTACGAATGAAAAGGCACCCAGATTAATGATTACACGAAAAGTTTTGAAAGACAAAGCTCATTATTTTGGACCTTATCCCAATGTACGCGCTGCAAATGAAACAAAACGTTTACTCGATCGAATTTATCCGCTACGAAAATGTAAAAATTTACCTAATGATGTTTGCTTATATTATCATATGGGGCAATGTCTCGGACCGTGTATCAACCCTATTGTGGAAGAACAATATAAACAAGTCGTTGAAGAGGTTAAACGCTTCTTAAATGGAGGGTACACAGACGTTCAACAACAGATTGAAGCTAAAATGAATCAAGCAGCTGAATCTCTTAATTTTGAACAAGCGGCAGAATATCGTGACCAAATTGAAGCAATACAGACAGTAATGACGAAGCAAAAAATGACAAATGCTGATTTTATCGATCGAGATGTGTTTGGTTATGCGGTGGATAAGGGATGGATGTGCGTTCAGGTTTTCTTTGTTCGCCAAGGGAAATTAATCGAGCGTCGAACGTTTGATTTTCCTTTTTATAATGAAGCAGAATTAGATTTTCTAACTTTTATCGCTCAATTCTATCAAAAAACTGAGCATTTTATCCCCAATGAGATTTTGATACCGCAAAGCATAGAACTAGAGCAAGTCAAAGCTATTGTGACTACGAAAGTCTTGCAACCACAACGGGGTGAAAAGAAAAAATTGGTCGAGTTAGCCAATAAAAATGCGCAAATTTATTTAACCGAACAATTTGATTTGATTGAAAGAAAAGAAGAGCGAACGGTTGGTGCGATTGAAAAATTAGGACAGGCTTTAGGAATTGCAACACCGATACGTATTGAGGCTTTTGATAATTCAAACATCATGGGGACAAACCCAGTTTCAGCAATGGTGGTCTATATTGATGGTAAGCCAATGAAGAAAGAGTATCGAAAGTTTAAAATACAAACGGTTAATGGACCAGATGATTATGCATCGATGCGAGAAGTTATTTATCGTCGTTACTCACGAGTAATCAAGGAAAACCTTCCTTTACCGGACTTGATTTTGATTGATGGGGGAAAAGGTCAAGTAAATGTCGCACAGGATGTGTTGCTCAATCAATTGGGTCTAGATGTACCTATTGCAGGGTTAGCTAAGAACGACAAACATAAAACAAGTGAACTGTTGTATGGGGATGATTTATCGGTTGTTCCCCTGAAAAGAAATTCACCAGAGTTTTTCTTGTTGCAGTGCATACAAGACGAGGTCCATCGTTTTGCGATTACTTTTCATCGTGCAACACGAAGTAAAACCAGTTTTGCCTCACAATTGGATGGTATTTCAGGGTTAGGTCCGAAACGCAAACAGCGATTATTGAAAGAGTTTCGTTCAATAAAAGCAATAAAAGAAGCCACTCTTACTGAGTTACAAGAAAAGGGAATTCCTCAAGCTGTTGCTCAAAGTATAATCGCTCATTTTAAAGAGACTCAGTGATAGTCAATTTTTAAATAAAATGTTACAATTCCAAAGAGGAAAATCTAAAAGTCGAGGAGCATCAACATGCGATTAGTATTAAATGTAGTTTCAATTGTTATTATTTTTGTAAGTGTCTTTTATTATTTTCGAAAGACATTACGTTATCGAGAAGATAGTTTTGGCCTTAAAGTTCTAGCCAATGCTAGTCAGATAACGATGAGTTGTTATTTATTAGGATTAGCTATTCTTCTAATTGAATTAAATGCTTTTGGACTATCTCGGGGTAAATTTGTGAACCATTTACTTATTTATGGGGCTTTTGTTAGTCTCGTTAATTCTGGTAGTTTATGGTATTTTGGTCGTGTTTTGAAAGATAAATAAATTTTAAGCATTTAGTTGACTTTGTTTGACAATATTGTGAAAAAAATCTATAGTAATCAATGATGAAAATCTTGGAGGGAATTAAAGATGAGCAAACAAAAAGTTGTCGTTTTAGGTGCAGGCTATGCCGGTCTAAAAGTTGTAAAACAGTTACAAAAGAAAAATTTAGATTTAGATATTATTTTAGTCAATAAAAATAACTATCATTATGAATCAACTCAATTACATGAAGTAGCTGCAGGAACTGAACCAGCAAGAAAGATTTGTTTTGATGTTGAAACAGTAGCAGATAAAGATAAAGTAATGTTTATCCAAGATACGGTAACTAAAATTAACCGTGAGGAACAAACAGTAGTATTAGAAAAAAATGATCCAATAAAATATGATTATTTAGTCGTTGCTTTAGGTTTTGTTTCTGAGACTTTTGGAATACCAGGCGTAGATGAATTTTCATATCCATTGGTAAATATTACTACTGCAGAAATTGCAAAATCTCATTTAGATGAAACGTTAAGAAATTACAAGGAATCAAAAGATAAAAATGATTTATCAATTGTTGTTTGTGGTGCTGGTTTTACGAGTATTGAATATCTAGGTGAAATTACGAATCGCATTCCTAAAATGGCTGCAGAATTTGGGTTTCCAGAATCTGACGTCAAAATTACGTGTATTGAAGCCATGCCTAAACTATTACCAATGTTTTCAGAAAAATTAAGTAAATATGGAATTGATATCTTAAAAAAACGTGGTGTTGATTTCAAAGTAGGAACACCGATTAAAGAGATTAAAAAAGGCATCGTTGTTTATGAGGAAAACGGTGAACTTAAAGAAATAAAAGCAAACACAATTATTTGGACAACAGGTGTTAAAGGTAGTCCAGTTATTGGTGAGTCAGGATTTGAAGAACGTCGTGGTCGTGTAATGGTTGAACCGGACTTGACGGTTAAAGAATATCCTAATATTTATATGATTGGTGATGTAAGTGCGGTAATGGATAAAGATTCAGGTCGTCCATTCCCAACAACAGCTCAAATTGCATTGAAACAAGGTGAGTATGTCGCTGATAATATTGAAAACCGTGTGTTGGATAAACCAATCACTCCTTTTGAATTTAAATCACTTGGAACGGTTGCGTCAATAGGCAATAACTCAGGAATTGGTAATGTAATGGGGAAAGAAGTTAAGGGTTACATTGGCTCAATTATGAAGAAAAGTATCATAAATAAATCACTATTAACCGTTGGTAATACAAAAACCTTACTTAAAAAAGGTCGTTTTGACTATTATCGTTAAATTTGAAACCAAAGACTATGCGTTTAGTTGTTAAACTAAATGCATAGTCTTTTTTTGTTATTGACATTTTAAAAATAATTGGTTAATATATCATTGAGTGATAGTTAGATGAGGAGGGAGATTAAGGCTATGGAGCCACTAACCGATCTAAATTATTTGATTTTGTTAACACTTTTAGAGCCCAAGCATGGTTATGCCATAATGCAGGATGTTAGTGACTTAACCCAAGATGAAGTAACAATCGGTCCAGCCAGCATGTATACAATTTTAAAAAAATTAGAAAAAGCAAATGATATCCAGTTAGAAACAACAGTGGAAAGAAAAAAAACATATTTAATTACAGCTCAAGGGCATGAAAAATTAATCGCTGATGTTAAGCGTCGTGAACGATTAACAAGGTTAGGTAAAAAGTTATTGTCGAGAGAGGAGGCTGACTCATGAAAATAGGGAAAAGTAAATATTTATTGTCTAGAGGTTTGGGATTTTATTCTGAATATGAAGCGAATCGGATTAAAAAAGAAGCGGTGAAAGGTTGGCGATTACGCAAAATCTCTCGAACTGGATTTTTAATTTTCAAAGAAGAAGAGCCAGTCGCTATTGATGTCACGATTGACTTTTATTCGGGAAAAAAGAAGGAAATTACTGAGTATTTAGAACTTTATGAGGCGAGTGGTTGGAATGTTGCCTCTTCTTATCGTAATCGTTACTTTATTTTCGAAGCACCGATTGATACCTTATCAGCATATACTGATCCAGATAGTTATGAAGAAAAAATAAAAAAAGAAAATAAATGGTTAATTAAACAATTTTTTATTCCCTCTGTCTTTAGTCTATTTTTACTATTAGTGATGAGGTTGGATAGTGTCAATTTGTGGTTACAGCAATTCTCGCTATCTATAGTTCGCTTGATAAACATAATATTAGTAGTCTATTTACTTTATCCAGTGATAGGATTGTCATTAATCTATTATTTTAAACCGATTTATCCTAAGCGGAAAGAATATTATCAAAATATGGCTGGATTTGCAAAGCGTCAATATTTTTGGCGCGACATGTTATTAGCAACTTTGATAGGTGGAGTTATTGGTGGCATCGCTGGTTTTATCGCTGGCTATTTTAATTTAATGTAAGAGGATGGAGGAATTTTAATGTTAGAAGTCAATAATTTAACAAAGACATTCGGTGAGATGACTGCTGTTGATAATGTGTCGTTTCGTATTCCGAATGGTAAAATATTAGGATTAATTGGTCAAAATGGTGCTGGTAAATCAACGACCTTTCGCTTGATTTTAAATTTCATTGATTCCGATAGTGGAACGATTTTATGGAATGGAAAACCGTTAACAGAAAAAGATTATAATATTATTGGTTATTTGCCTGAAGAACGTGGGCTTTATCCTAGAGATACGATTGAAGATCAATTAATTTATTTTGCGCGATTACGTGGGAAAAGTAAAAAAGAAACGCAACCATTGATTGATTATTGGATGGAAAAATTCCAAGTAAAAGGTAAAAAAACAGATAAAGTTAAATCATTGTCTAAAGGAAATCAGCAAAAAGTTCAGTTGATCGCGACGCTAATTCATGAACCTCAACTAGTCATTTTAGACGAACCGTTCAGTGGATTAGATCCAGTGAATGCAGAACTTTTAAAAGAAGGAATTATGGAATTGAAAAGTAAAGGCTCAAGTGTTATTTTTTCAAGTCATAATATGGAAAATGTGGAAAAAATATGTGATCATTTAATTATGTTAAGAGATGGTGAAATTGTTTTAGATGGTAGTGTTCATACGATTCGAGAACAATTTGGTCGAACAAAATTAGAGGTTGAAACAACGGTCACTTCAGAAGAATTATCAGAAATAGAGGGTGTTGATGAAGTTCTCGAAATTCGTGATAATACTTTTCACGTTTTATTATCAGAGGCAAGTGTCGGAAAAAATGTTTTTGAACAGGTGGTAGCGCAAGATCAATATGTGCCTGTCTTTAATCAACAGCCACCAACTTTAGAAGAAATATTTAAAATGAAAGTCGGTGAGGGACATGAATAAATTTTGGGTTGTTGCATTAGAAACTTATAAAAAACATGTTAAAACAGTTAGTTTTATTACGATGGTACTGGCTCCATTTCTTTTAATCGCAATCTCGCTTGGTGGTGGTTACTTTGCTTCTAAATTAGCGAGTACAGATTCATTGGCAGTTGTCAGTGAGTTACCAGAGATTCGTGAAGGTTTTATGGCACAAGGGAAAAATGACTTTGACTTTGATAAGAAAATTAATACAATTGAAACGGCTCAGAAGGCTTTGAAAGAGGATGATATTGATGGTTATCTATCGATAAAAAAAGAAGGGGATGTCTTAGTTTCAGAATTTGTTAGTAAGGATTCCCTGGGGATGGATGACCAACAAAAATTTCAAAGTTATTTAAATAATATGCAAATTTCACTTAATAGTGCCAAACTAGATTTAAGTTCAGCAGAAGTCGCAACGTTATTTAAAACTGCAACAATCAAAGATCGACAAGTCAATTTTGAAAATAATAAGATGACAAATAAAAAATCAAATCGAATGGCAATGACGATGGTTGGCTTCTTTGTTGTTTTAGCGATGTATATGATTGTTATTTTGTATTCTTCCATTACAGCGCAAGAAGTAGCTTCAGAAAAAGGAACACGGATCATGGAAGTCATTTTATCAAGTACCACAGCCGCTAAGCATTTTTATGGGAAAATTGTTGGGATTTCTTTGGTCATTTTAACGCAAGTTAGTATTTATTTGATTGCAGGAATTGGTGCTTATCTGTTTGCGAAAGATACAGACTTTGTAAGTTCGATGTTAAAAGATTTACCATTAGGTGACTTAGTCAAAGGCTTATTGGGTTACAATTTATTATTTTTATTATTTGGGGTTCTAATCTATACAATATTATCAGCCTTTATGGGATCTTTAGTCACTCGTTCTGAAGATGCACCAAAAGCAGCAGCCCCTGTTACTTACTTAATTATGGTTGCGTCTCTTCCTGTTTTAATGCTAGGAACGGCTCAGCCAGATCATCTTTTAATTAAAATATTTTCATATATTCCTTTTTTCTCATCTTTTTCAATGCCTATCAGAATTGCGAATGATAGTGTCATGCAATGGGAAATAGTCTTATCACTAGGTTTATTAATTGTAGCAATTGCTATTTTATTAAAAGTTGCAGCACGAGTTTATAAATCAACGGTTTTAATTTACAGTGATAAAGGCATGTTCCAAGTCTTTAAAGAAGCGGTCAGAATAGGAAAATAGAAATCAAAAAGTGAAACAATAAAAAAGGAACTCAACCAAATTGTGGTGGTTGAGTTCCTTTTTACTTCTTATTTTTTGGGTAATAAAGCTTCAACTTCTTGGTGTGGACGTGGAATAACGTGTGTTGATACTACTTCGCCAACATTGCTTGCTGCAGCGACACCAGCATCTGTTGCTGCTTTTACAGCACCGACATCTCCACGAACTAAAACTGAAACTAATCCAGAACCAATTTTTTCTGTTCCGATTAAGTTAACGTTTGCAGCCTTAACCATTGCATCTGCTGCTTCAATTGCAGCGACATATCCTCTTGTTTCGATCATTCCTAAAGCATCTGAATTCATTATTTTTCCTCCTTAAAATTTTAAGTTAAATATATGATGGTTGTGAGTTAGTTGGCTCATCACCCATCGTACTAAGTAATTTAATACCAACTTCTCGAGCTGAAATAACAGCTTGACGGACAGCACCTGAATCACCAGAGATTAAAAGAATGGTCTCATTAGAATAACTTGTTCCATGAGCAGGTGTCGCATAACCAACAACTTCGACGTTCGCCGCTTTTAATGCAGTATCAGCCATTACGACTCCGATGGCTGCAGGAGAACCAACGCATACACCAAAGGCTTTTCCAATTGGAGCACCCCAAGCCGTATTACAAGCATAGCTTGCTCGAGCAGTATATTGCATTTCAATATGTCCAGCATCATTTCCATAAACATCACCAAAAGTACGAGTATTGACTTCATTTAAAGCAACTTCGACGGCACGCTTAACGTCAGAAACATCTTCACCACCAAAAATGATTAAAGATCCATGACCACCGCCACCTTTAGTATCACGAGGCAGTTCAATTGAAACGATTTCTGTGTTTGTAGCTTTAACTGCTTCATCAGCAGCCATAATATGTGGTCCAGCCCCTGTTCTTGCACCCAGGATACCGATTGAGCGATATTTTTTCTCTAAATTCATTGTTTCTAAAAGTGAAGAATCGACATTAGCAATGGCTAATCCAATTGTATCACCAACTGTTGTTGACCCAACAAATTCAGTTACATTACATTGATTGTTAATCATAGTATCATTTGTTCCTTTCTCTTGTATATCTGGTAAATCAATAGTTTTATTTAATTCTGCCATGACTTTTTTTAAAAGTTCATCTTGCATAGAAGTACCTCCTTAATTTTTAACCACCAATCAGACAATTAAAGCCATTATTAATGACAATTTCTTGAAGATGGAGTAAATCTTCTTTATGTAATGGTTTGACATCTGCTAATTCATATTCTCTATTAAGAAGTTTATACTTATTTTCACCAAAATTAGTATAAGGGAGAAGATGGATTGTCTTGACTTTAGTTAATTTTTTTGTAAAGTCACAAATGTCTTGTATTTGTTTTTCATCATAATTGAAACCAGGGACAACAGGAATTCTTACAACGATATCTTGTGCTAACTCATTAATTAATAGAGCGTTTTCGAGTATTTTACGATTGCTAACACCAGTACCTTCGATATGGACATCGTCTGAAATAGCTTTAATATCTAAAAGAACATGATCAATTAAAGGAATAATTCGTTGAATAACTTCTTTAGAAGCAAAACCAGTTGTTTCGATAGCAGTAGTTAACCCACCCAATTGACAGGCTAAACAAAGGTTTTCTAAAAAATCAGGTTGAGTGAGAGCTTCACCACCTGAGAAAGTAATACCTCCACCAGAACGTCGATAAGTACCTTGATCCTTTTTTATTTCATTGAACACTTCTTGGACAGTCATCAACTGTCCAAAGTGTTCTGTTGGTAAGGGGTTTTGTGATTCTGGGTTAAAACACCATTTGCATTTTAAAGGACATCCTTTAATGAAAACAATCGTTCTTATGCCGGGTCCATCATGTATTGAAAAACGTTGAATATTAAAAACACATGCTTGATTTTCATAATCAACTTTTTTCATAATTATCCATCCTTTTTATTTAAAAAATTAGAATTCTTCAAATTCAGTACGTGCAATAATATCATCTTGAACTGTTTTATCAAGAGAGATAAAGAGAGCAGAGTATCCAGCAACACGAACAATTAAATCTTTATAATTTTCTGGATTCTTTTGAGCATCTAAAAGGATAGAGCGATCCATCACGTTAAATTGAACGTGACCTCCTTTTTTATCAAAGAAACTTCTGATAAGTGAAACTAGATTGCGTAAACCAGTTGTTCCTGCAACAGCAGAAGGGCTAAATTTCATATTATATAAAGTTCCGTTTGAAGCGATAAAGTGATCTAATTTAGCTACTGAGTTTGCCGCAGCAGTAGGACCATTAACATCTGTTCCTCTTGTTGGAGAAACACCATCAGCAATAGTTTCACCATCATAACGACCATCAGGAGTTGCGCCGATGAATGAACCGAAAAGAACGTTTCCTGAAACTGGATAAAGGCCAGCATTAAAGATACCACCACGTGGTGTTGAATATTTTTCTAACTCTTCACAATAAACACGAGAACCAAAGCGAGCTAAGTAGTCGACTTCATCTTTATCGTTACCAAATTTATCAACAGCCATAATCATTTCGTGAACTTTTTCGTATTTACTTTTTTCTTGATTAGAAGGTTCTGAAGTTAATTGACTAGCCTCTTTAGTAAGAGAGTCTAAATCAAGTTTAGAAATATCAAAATTAGAATTTTCACTTAAAACTTTCTTAACAGCATTAACAATTGAGTCGTAAGCAACATCTGATGAAACCTCAGTAAGAGCGGTTTTGTTTTCAGTTCCAGCAGGTTTGCCAAAGTTATTATCAATCGCCTCTTTTAATTCCTTCATGCTTAATGATTTTTCATCAAAGACTAATTTTTTAACAGCCATTAAAGCATTACCGATATTAGCAGAACCAATTCCTTGAGGACCTGTAAAGTTATAAATCGCGCCACCTTTTTCAAGAGTGCGACCACGACCGATACAGTCATCGATTAGAGTTGATACGAAAGCTAATTGTCCTAGTTCACGGTGAGCAATATCAACAGCATTGTCAGCACGAACTAATAAATTAACAAAGAATTTCATTTGTTCTGTATAAGCATTGATAAACTCATCAAAAGTTTTAAAGTCTTCTAATTCGCCGGTTTGAGGTCCAAAAGGTTCACCATTTAAACGACCGTTATTCATGGCAACTTCTAAAACTTTAGGCAAGTTGAATAATGCAGCATCACACCAGCTATATTCTTTACCTTGACAAGCAGGTTCAACACAACCGATAACCGCATAGTCACGAGCATCTTCTAACGTAAGACCGCGATTAATTTTGGCAGGAATAATTTCTTCATCATTATAGAAGGCAGGTTGACCACCACCTAAACGTGCTAGTTCACAAGATTTCATTAAGAATTCATCTGGAGAGTCGTTAAAGACACGAATAGATAAAGAAGGCATAGCCATCATAATATGTGCCATTGATTCAATTTCCATATAAGACATTGCGTTTGTTGCATCTAAACCTTCTCTTGTTTGACCACCACAGTTAATGTTTTGCCATAATTGGTAGCCAGCGAATGCTGTTGCAGTGCCAATATCTCTTAATTTATTTAAATCATTAAATTTAACGAATAAGCAATCTAATAATTCTTGTGCTTCTTCTTGTGTTACCGTTTGATCCTCATTATAGAATGGGAACATATATTGATCGAAGCGTCCAGGTGAGATTGAGTGTCCAGAACCTTCAATTTGAATAATTAATTGAATAAACCAGAAGGATTGAAGCGCTTCATGGAAGTTTGAAGCCGGATATTCTGGAACCTTAGAACAAATTGTAGCTAATGTTTCAAGTTCGGCTTTTCGAGTAGGGTCAGAACAAACATTAGCAAGTTCGCGAGCTTTATCAGCGTAACGATTTGCAAAATTAACAACGGCATTTAATGTAATTAATACAGCTTGATAGTATTGCTCTTTTTCAATCCACTCAGGTTCATTTTTATCTGCTTTTTCCATTGCAGTAATAACTTCAGTGATAATTCCACGAATCCCTTTTGTTAGTACTTTTCCATAATCGACCGCTATATGTCCAATTCCACCTTGATGGTAGTTACCAACGGTCATTACTCCTTTAGCTAAAGCTGTTTTAGCATCTGCAGACATTAGAGAAGAGGCTAATTCACTAGTCGTTCTACCTTTCCAATAGGTAAATACTTCTTTCAACTGTCCTTTGACTTCTTCTGAGATAGCAAATGGGTCGGCTGAACGAGTAGCAACAGTTTCCCATTCTTCATCTAATCCTTGAGGACCAAATTCTGGGAACATTTGACATGAACGTGATTCAACAGTTGCCGTACCAACAATTAGCTCTTGGTCACGGATCACGATGGGAAGATGATTTAAGATATTCTCTAAGCCTTTCGCATGTTTTAAAACAACAGGAAGTGCTTCGTTCTGTTTATAGGCTTCAGTGATTAAGATGGCACGGTCAGCTTCAATTCGAGGAGTTGCATCCAAAATTGACTGTTTTAGATCTAAAATTCTTTGCGTTGGTTTAGAAAAACCAGGGTTAATAGTATACGTTTTCATAAAAGATAAATCCTTTCTAATAAAAAATTTTGTTTCTAACCATAGTATAGTCATATGTCTCTCAATACTTAGAATAAAGATTTGAACCAATTAATGTAATTTTTAATCACTTCATTTAATTGATTAAGTACTCAACTAATTTTTTAGCGATTAAATCATCATCTTTAGGCGATTTAGCACCACTGACACCTACTGCTCCAAGTAAAGTTTGCTTAGATTGAATAAGGACACCGCCACCAAAGGTAACAATTTGCCCTGAATTAGCTGTTTCCAGTTGATAAAGGGGTTGTCCTGGTAAAGTTAAATCTTTTAAATTATAAGTGTCTTCTAATAAGGCGTAAGCGGTGTGAGCTTTTTTAGGGGCAAGATCTAAAGAAATTAAAATGGCTTTGGGATCTCGATAAAAATAAGCTAAGCGTCCTTGATAATCAAGGATAGCGATTGAAATAAAGATTTCTTTAGCACGAGCAAAATTAATTGTTTTATCAACAGCTGTGGCTAAAGCTTCATGTTTGAAATGATAAGGTAAAAAATTTTTTAATAAATTAAACTCTCCGTTTCTATCCATAGATAACCTCTCTTTTTTATTTTTGTATTAGTGTTTAAACGTTTTGTAGCAGACTTACATCTAAAGTATAGCTTTTTATTTAGAAATAAAAGGTAGAAATATGAACAAAAGCAAGTAATAAAATGTAATCGTTACCAAAAAAGAAGCAGATAGAGGTTAAAAAAATACACGGAAATGACCTCTTTATTGATAATGCTGTGTAGTAGAGATGGTTTATCATTAAAGATGAGAATGTGGGAATAAGGAGGTAACGTTAGTTGATTAAGAAAATAATGAATGGCAATGAAGCAGCAACTTATTGTGCTTATGCCCTAAGTGAAGCATCCGTTGTCTATCCAATAACACCCTCGACATCAATGGGGGAGCTGACAGAAAAGTGGAGTGCTGAAAATAAAGAAAATTGTTATGGGCAGCCAGTCCAAGTCACAACGATGCAATCTGAAAAAGGTGTAGGCGGTTTGATGCATGGACTTTTACGTTCAGGTGTTTTAGCAACGACTTTTACCTGTTCACAAGGGTTGCTATTACTTATGCCAAGTTTATATAAGTTGTCAGGTGAATTGCTACCGGGTGTCATCCATGTAGCTGCTCGCTCATTATCGACTGGTAATTTGAGTATTTATGGGGACCACAGCGATGTAATGGCTGTTCGTTCAAGTGGAGTACTAATCTTAGCATCGTCAACGGTTCAAGAGGTAGCTGTTTTTTCTCTATTAGCCCATCTCTTAAGTTTAAAAGCTAGTTTACCGACCATTCATTTTTTTGATGGGTTTGATACAAGTCATGAAGTTCAAGCGATTACTGTTCCATCTCTAAAAGAAATAAAAGGATTGATGGATAGTCTAGCTCTGAATGATTTTAAAAAAAGAGCACTTCGGACGGATCAACCACGCCTTTACGGGGCCGCTCAAACAGATGACCTCTATTTTCAGCAGCAAGAAGCAACAAATCAAAATTATTTTGAAGTAGAAGAGCTAGCCACAAAAGAGCTGAAAAAAATTACTAGCCTCTTTAATCTTTCTATTGATTTAGTTGATTACTATGGTGCTGAAGAGGCAACCATTGTGATGATTTCTATGGGATCAATTCAAGGGACTATTCGAGAAGTTGTTGATGAACAGAATCGATTAGGTAAAAAATATGGTGTTTTAGATATTCACTTATTTCGACCGTTTCCAACCAAGAGCTTTTTAGCTAAATTACCCAAAACAGTTAAAAAAATAGTCGTTTTAGATCGAACACGTGAAATAACAGCGTCTTCAGAACCTCTTTTAACCGATATAAAATTACTTTGTTTTGATCATCGACCGCATGTCAAAGTTATTGGTGGACGCTATGGTTTAAGCTCGAAAAATACGGCACCTAATCAGATTAGAGCTGCTTTTTTTGAAGTAGAAAAACCGAATTCTCTGCCTAGATTTACAATCGGAATTAAGGATAATTGGACAAAATTATCGTTAAGAAATAGAGGGTTACCCAATATAGAACATCAGGAAATGATTGAAATGAAAGTTTGGGGGCGTGGTTCGGAAGGATCTGTGAGTAGTAACCGATTGGCTTTAGAAGTGATTGGAGAAACCTTTAATAAAGAAATCCAAGCCAAATTTTGGTTTGATCCTAGAAAAGCTAATAATTTAACGTCATCGGAAATTCGTTTTTCAAATGAAAAAATTGAAAAAAGTTATCGGATTTATCAAGCTGATTTTGGCTGTTGTTTTCATTTTCAAGATTTAAAAAGGTATCCTCTCGTGAATACAATAAAAGAAGGAGGAACTTTAGTTTTAAATGCTTACTGTGATATCGATAGGCTTGATAAATATTTAACAGATGATATTAAGAGTTTGATAGCTAACAAAAAAATTAAGCTATATTTGCTAGATGCTAAAAAAATAGCTAGAAAATACCGACTGGGGCAGTATATAAATTTAGTAATGCAAGCAGTTTGTTTCTATTTACTATTCCCAGATAATTATGAAATCTTGTTAGAAAATTTTATTAAAAAAATTAAAGCTCGCTATAAAATGACAAATGAATTAGTCAGCATTTATCAAGCCGCAATGGCAGAGGCTATCCAAGCTTTATCATTAGTTTCTTTACCATCGAGTTGGGCTCAAGTTATTTGTCAGGAAAATTGTCAAATGGAGTCGGAAACTGTTAAGGAAATTATTCAAGAAGAACGTCAAGATGGCTCTTGTTTTTTAGGGATGACAAAAACTGAGAAGATAGGTGGTTCTTCTATTGTCCCACACTGGGATTCTGCAGAATGTATCCAATGTAATTTATGTTCGTTGGTTTGTCCTCATGCGGCCATTCGACCTTTTGTTTATGATGAAACAGATTTACCTAATGTAGAGAGTTTAGAGTCCAAACAGTTTCCAGGTAAAAAATATCGAATGCAAGTTTCCCCTCTCGATTGTACAGGTTGTAGCATTTGTGCGGATATTTGTCCTAAAAATAGTATCACACGTACCCCTTTAGTAGAAGCTAATGAAGAAATAAAAAATTGGGAAACTCTTATTGAAACTCATCAAACCGTGTTACATAGAGAAGAAATAAAAAACAGTACTCTCTCTCAGTATCAACAACCTTTACTCGAGTTTTCGGGTGCTTGTTCTGGATGTGGAGAGACCGCTTATGTCAAATTATTGACGCAATTATATGGGGTGAATTTGGTGATTTCAAATGCTACAGGGTGTTCATCAATTTGGGGAGCGACCTATCCTCATATACCTTATACGACGAATAAGCAAGGAGAGGGACCTGCTTGGGGAACTTCTCTACTTGAAAATAATGCAGAATATGGTGCGGGAGTTGCTTCAGGATTAGATTATAATTATGAACAATTGACTCGAAAACTTAAAGAAGTCAATGAGTTATCAACGATTAGTTCTTATCTTAAAAAGTTAATTTCAGCTTGGCTACATGAGGAAAATTCAAAACAAAAGGAACGTTTAACAAGTAAGTTAATTTTAGCTTTAGCTAATGAACGACAATCGCATCCCTTGATGGATGATATTTTTAAACAACGACATTTCTTAACTGATAAAGTAAATTGGATTATTGGTGGAGATGGTTGGGCCTATGATATTGATAGTGATGGTATCGACTATCTTATTTCACAAGGAGTTAACGTGAATATTTTAGTCTTGGATAATGGTAGTTATGCTAATACGGGTGGCCAACAAACGACGGCAACACCCAATGGATCAAAAGTAAAATATGCAACCAAAGGAAAGAAACAACAGCGAAAAGAGTTAGCTTATCTCACGATGATGAGAGGAAATGCTTATGTTGCTCAAGTTTGCTTAGGAGCAAGTCCAGAACAATGTTTACGTGCTTTCAAGGAAGCAGTTGCTTTTGATGGTCCGTCATTAGTTATTGCATATAGTCCCTGTTTATTACAAGGAATATATAAAAATAGTTATGTGATTGAACAAAAAAAAGTTGTTGAATCAGGTTTTTGGCCTTTGTTCAGATTTTTACCAGAGACAAAAAAAGGATTTAAATTAGAATCACCTCAACCAAATAAAGAAAAATTAATAGAGTTTTTTGAGGGTGAACAACGCTTTAACAATAAATATCATACGGATCACCAAGAACAAATGATTGAGTATATTATGCAACGATATAAAAAATTTAAACAGTATCGAAAGTTTATGAATGATTAATTTAACCATAATTTGTTCAGATAATTACTAATGTGTTGCGGTAATTTTAGATACAGTTAAGAGTGTATCAGTGTTTAGTGTTTTAATTTAAAAATGAAGGAGGTGGAGGATGGATTGGATGAGTCAGAAAAAATAAAACAATTAATTAATCAAATCGTTTCGGAGCTTTTAAAACAGAAAAAAGAACAACCAGTATCTGTCATAAAAAAAGCAAAGAGAGTTTTAATTATCGAAAGTGAGAAAACACCACTTAATAAATTTTCAAATCAATTTGAGCAAAGTCTAGCTCAGAAATATGAATTAATTAAAAAAAATCAAGAACAATTACAGGAAACAGAAATTGATGAACTAATCCTAGAAATAGATCAAGTCATTTTGACAAATGCATCTCTTTCTTTACAAAGTAAACTAGCATTAGGGCTGGGAGATTGTCCACTTAGT
Organism: Vagococcus sp.; assembly: GCF_052102835.1. Taxonomy (NCBI): domain Bacteria; kingdom Bacillati; phylum Bacillota; class Bacilli; order Lactobacillales; family Enterococcaceae; genus Vagococcus; species Vagococcus sp. The sequence goes on along the minus strand of NZ_JBQEIL010000001.1, from coordinate 171,202 downwards.
CTTTTATTACAAGAAGCTTTAGTTCATGGAATACCGACGATTATCTTAGCGGATTATTTAGTAGAAACTTCACAAATCCAATCAGATTCTTATCAGAGATTATTTATAAAATATCAAAGAATAATAAAGGAACACGGTATTGTCATAAAAAAAAGCAAAGAACTTTTCAATGGCTTGGTTAACAAAAAGCAGTGGATTACAGCAAATGAAATTGCTTTACTCAATGAAAGGCAACACTTAGTAATTGGTCAAAATGATCATCTTAGTTATAGTGCGAAAGAGCAATTAAAACAAAAGAAAATACAAGTAATAAAAACAAGGGGTGACTAACATGAATCAAGCATTAGGAATGGTTGAAGTGAAAGGATTAGTTGCGGCTATTCAAGTAGCGGATACAATGGCGAAAGTAGCAGCCGTTCATATTGAAAAAGCAGTTAAAACAAAAGGTGCGGGCTGGATGACGGTCTTAATTACAGGAGATGTTGGAGCGGTTCAAGCAGCGGTTCAAGCAGGTGAACTTGTTGCTCGAGAAAAAGGATTACTAGTTTCTGTAAAAGTTATTCCAAGAGTAGCAGACGGTGTGATGGATGTGTTTTTAGGTAATAATGAGGAAGAAATCAAAGAAGAAAAACTTGAAAAGGCTGAAGAAATCGTAATTGAAGCAGTCGAAGAAAAAGAAGTTAAAGAAATAGTCGAAATCGAAGCAGCAGTAGTCGAAAAAGAGGTTGAAAAAAAAGAAGCAACAGAAACTAAAAAAATGAAAAAGAATGAAGCTAAAAAAGAGCAAAGTAAAAAAAATAAAAATAAAAAGGACTGACCAATATGAATGGTGCATTAGGAATGATTGAAACAAAAGGATACGTAGCAGCAATCGAAGCAGCAGATGCCATGGTTAAAGCAGCTAACGTTAAATTAATTAAAACAGAGAGAATCGGTTCAGGATTAGTAACAGTTCTTGTTTCTGGAGATGTTGGAGCAGTCAAGGCAGCGACCGATGCAGGATCTGCGGCAGCTAGTCGTGTAGGTGAAGTTGTCTCAACGCATGTTATACCAAGACTTCATTCTGAAGTAGAACAAATAATTTTAGATTAAGTGAAAATAAGGTGATAAAAAATGAAATCAAAAACAGAAGCTAAAGAAGTATTATCGATTTTAGCTAATTTAAAAAAATATGTCAAAATACCAATTGGCATTTCTAATAAACATATTCATTTAAGTAAAAAAGATTTTAATCTTTTATTTCCTAATCAATCTTTGAATTGTTTAAAAGAACTAAAGCAAACGGGTGAATTTGCTTCTGATAAGGTAGTAACGGTAATTGGGCCGAAAGGTAATTTGGAAAAGGTTAGGATTTTGGGACCTTTTCGTCAAGAAACCCAAGTTGAGTTAGCACTAACAGATACGAGACAAATAGGAATTAATGCGCCAATTAGGATGTCTGGTCAGCTCGAAGGGACACCTGGAGTTACATTAAAAAGTTCTTTTGGGGAAGTTGAGTTAGTACGTGGCGCCATCGTTGCAAAACGCCATATTCATATACCTAAAGAAGAAGCAGCGTTTTTAAATATTAAAAACAATGAAATAGTAAAAATTAAAATAGAGACGCCTGAACGACCTCTTGTTTTTGAAAATTGTGTGGTGAGAGTGGGCGAAAATTTTGTGTTAGAAATGCACATTGATACAGATGAAGCAAATTCAGCTGGCATTAAATCAGAAACATTCGGTAAGATGATTTAAAAAGAGGAGGATACTTTTGGAAAAGGAACTAAAGAAAATTAATCAGAAAATGGCGATTATTTATTCTCAAATTAATGAAAAACCTGAGTTTAAGAAAAAATGGGATGCTCCTTTTTATGTAGGGGTAGATTTAGGAACCTCTTCCATTGTATTAATTATTATTGATAAAGAAGGTCGTCCTATCTATAGTGCTTCACAGAGAGCCGATGTTGTTAGAGATGGTTTGGTCGTTAATTATTCGGAAGCGGTTGCGATTGTTAAACAATTGAAAAAAAAAGCGGAGGAAGTATTAGGGATAGAAATTGTCGAAGCGGCAGGAGCAATACCTCCAGGGACGATTGGTAATAATAAACAGGTTGTAGGTCATATTATTGAAAGTGCAGAGATGGAAGTAACGACAATCGTTGATGAACCCACAGCAGCTGCTTTGGCATTAGGCATTACATCAGGAGCCGTTGTAGATGTAGGGGGTGGAACCACAGGAATTAGTGTTTTTAAAGATGAAGAAGTTGTTTTTTGTGCGGATGAAGCTACCGGGGGGACTCAAATGACTTTAGTCTTATCCGGTGCATTGGGGCTTTCGATTGAAGAAGGCGAAAATGAAAAAAGGAAACAAAAGAAAGAACATTTTTACATGATACGACCTGTAATAGAAAAAATGGCATTAATAACACAAGATTTTTTACAGCAATACAATGATAAAGTAGAACAAATTTACTTAGTAGGAGGAGCGACTTGTTTTCCAAACTTTGAATCCGTCTTTTTAAAAACGCTTTCTAAAGAATGCATTCATCCTGATTATCCTGAATTTGTTACGCCCTTAGGTATTGCATTAGCTTCAAGAAAAGAGGTCATAGAATGATTTTAGGAAAAGTAATTCAAAATGTCGTTTCTACCAAAAAAGATGATTCTTTAATTGGAACAAAATTAATGATAGTTGAAGTGATGAATGGTACAGAACGGGGAAAACAATTTGTATCAGTTGATCTTGTTGGTGCTGGTAATGGAGAGTATGTGATTACAGTTAATGGCAGTGCAGCGAGATGGGCATTGAGACAGAAAGAGTTACCCATAGATTCGGTTATTATTGGAATTGTTGATAATTATAGTGAGATAGGTGAGGTTGAATGAAACAGATAGATATTGAAAATTTAATTAGAGAGATTGTAAAAAGTCAAAATATTTCACAAGTAGAAAATAAGAAAAGTGAAATAAAAGAAAAGGCAGGATTAGGAATCTTTGCAACAGTAGATGCAGCCATTTCTGCGGCTGGAATCGCACAGGAGCGATTATTTAACACGTCATTAGCTCGAAGAAAAACAATCATTCACCATTTAGTTGAGAAATTGCTCCCTATGGTTGAAGAAATGAGCGAACGTGCAGTAGAAGAAACAGGGATGGGTAATGTTGAGGATAAGATCAAAAAAAATGAGTTAGCGATAACTAATACTCCCGGAGTTGAAGATTTAACACAAGCTGCTCAGGTTTTAACAGGTGATAATGGGATGACTTTATATGAGTATTGTCCTTATGGTGTTATTGGAGCCATTACTCCAAGTACCAATCCAACAGAAACGTTGATTTGTAATACGATAGGTATGATTGCAGCAGGTAATGCTGTTTACTTTAGTGTTCACCCAGGAGCTAGAAAAACATCTATCTGGTTAATTGAAAAAATGAATTTTATTATTAAAGAAGCCAGCGGTATTGAAAACCTGGTTGTAACGATTGAGCACCCTTCGATTGATGCAGCTAAAGAAATGATGGTTCATCCAGGAGTTGCATTACTAGTTGTTACAGGTGGTCCGGGAGTTGTTCATCAAGCGATGACGTCAGGTAAAAAAGTGATTGGAGCAGGAGCAGGTAATCCGCCAGCCATTGTTGATGAAACAGCTAAAATAGAACAAGCTGCGAAAGACATCGTATCAGGAGCGTCATTTGATCACAATATCCCATGTATTGCTGAAAAAAATATTGTCGTTGTTGATGAAGTAGCAGAGTTTTTATTATTTAATTTACAAAAAAATGGAGCGATTTATGTTTCTGAACTAGAAGAAATTCAAAGGCTTGAGGCTGTTGTCTTAAATGATAAAAAGAAACCAAATAAAGCCTTTATTGGAAAATCAGCTGAAACTATTTTACAAGCTGCTCACATTTCATATACTGGAAAACCTAAATTAGTTGTCGTTGAGGCAGACCCGGGGATGCCTTTTGCCATTGAAGAAATGTTAATGCCTGTTGTTCCTTTTATCAGAGTACCAGATTTTGAATGTGCTCTTGATGTCGCAATTGGGATCGAAGCAGGTTTACACCACACGGCAACGATTCATTCACAAAATGTTTCACGTTTAAACAAAGCTGCACGAGAGTTACAAACTTCTATTTTTGTGAAGAATGGTCCATCTTATGAAGGAATTGGTTTTGGAATGGAAGGACCTACAACTTTTACCATTGCAACGCCAACAGGTGAAGGTACCACGACCGCACGTCATTTTGCACGTACTCGTAGATGTGTATTGACAGATGCGTTCACAATTAAATAGTGAAGGTGTGTTTGAAGAATGGGACAATTTGTAAATCCAACCCAAATTTATTGGGGAGAGGATATTCAAAAGAGACTTCAACAATTTCAATATAAAAAAGTGATGATTGTTTGTGATGGTTTCTTACTTGAAAGTTCTCAATTTAGAAAATATTTAGAAGTATTAGAAAAAACGAATACACTTGAGCTTTTCTCAGAGATTGTACCCGATCCACCATTAGAAAAAGTAATGCTTGGTGCTAAAAATTATCTTAAATTTTTACCAGAGGTAGTGATAGCTATTGGTGGCGGCTCAGCGTTGGATACAGCTAAAGCCATCTGCTATTTTTCTCAACACATAAAAGAGCAAGAAAAAATTCCTTTTATTGCTGTCCCAACAACGAGTGGAACTGGATCAGAAGTAACAGGTGTAGCCGTTGTAACTGACTTAGAAAAAGGAATGAAATATCCAATAGTAAGTTCTGAAATCATTCCAAATGAGGCATGGTTAGATGTTGAGTTTGTCAAGAGCTGTCCGAAACAAGTAATTGCTCATAGTGGTTTAGATGTCTTGACACATGCACTAGAAGCGTTGGTTGCACAACAAGCGACTTCATTTACGGATAGTTTAGCGATTCAGGCGATTGGCATGGTTTTTGATTATTTGGTAAAAACGTATCAAGATAAAAATGATGTTGAAAGTTTTATAAAGATGCAAGAAGCATCTTGTTTAGCAGGAATGGCTTTTCAACAAGCGGGATTAGGAATTTGTCATGCGATTTCACACCAGTTAGGTGGATTGTATCATCTTCCACATGGTCTGTTGAACAGCTTATTACTACCTAAAGTAATTCAGTTAAATAGTCAAGATACAGTGGCTTTTGATAAATATACACGTTGTACAAAGCAATTAGGTTTAGCAAATCAATCAGATAATCAAGAAGAAACACTTCAACGTTTGCTTCAAAAAATAGCTGATTTAATTTTGGCTTTAGAATGTGATACAAGTCTAGAAAAACTGGGTATTAATAAAAAGAACTTAATTGAAAATTTACCTCTAATCATTGAACGAACACAAGCTGATTTTACCTTTAGTGGTAATCCATTAAAGCCAAAAGTGGAAGAATTGATAGAGATAGTATTGACAATTAAATAAAGAGGAGAAAATAAGATGGATCAAGTTGTTTTAGGAGAATTTATAGGTACCTTTGTTTTAACATTTTTTGGTTGTGGAGTAGGTTGTAGTATTAACTTGAAGAAAACTTTAGCGAATGCAGTCGGGAAAAACTGGGTAATGGTGGCTTTAGGTTGGGGAGTAGCGGTGATGTTAGGTGTTTATTCAGCAGGTTATTTTGGTGCGCCTGGACATTTAAATCCAGCTTTATCACTTGCTTTTGCGATAGGTGGTTTGATGACTTGGGACTTGGTTGTTCCTTTTATCATTGCTCAAATGTTAGGTGGTTTTTTAGGAGCACTTATAGTAGCTATTCACTTCTTACCGCATTTTAAAGCAACAGGACCAGACGAAGGAAATACAGTTGGTATTTTTGCAACAGCACCAGCGATTAATTCACCTATTAATAATCTAATCAGTGAGATAATAGCAACTTTCGCTTTTGTCTTTACCTTGCTATTATTACCAGCTGAAGATTTTGCTGGAGGATTACAACCTTTAGTTTTCTTATTTATTTTAATCGGTATTTCATTTTCATTTGGTTCAACAACGGGATATGCTATTAATCCGGCGAGAGATTTAGCGCCAAGATTGATGTATACATTGGTTCCGTTACCAAATAAAAATAAAGATTATAACTGGAAGTATGCATGGGTTCCTTTGTTTGGCCCTATTATTGGTGCAACTCTAGCTGTCTTGATTGTAAAAGTACTTTAAATTGTAGCTGGAGGTAAATTAGAGTGAATAAAAAAGTTATGGCAATTAATTCGGGAAGTTCTTCATTAAAATTCCAACTTTTTGAAATGCCTACTGAAAAATTATTAGTGAAAGGCCAGTTTGAAAGAATTGGTAGCAAGCAAGAAAGTTTATTCTCATTTGTGGGTCACCAAAAATCAGACCATAAAAAAATAAAAATCGATAACCATAAAGAAGCGGTCGAATACTTATTAACTTTTTTAATAGAGGCAGCTTTTATTAGAGAGTTAAGTGAATTAGCAGGGATTGGTCATCGTGTCGCACATGGTGGAGAATTATTTAAAAAACCAGTGATTGTTCGTAATAAAGAGTATGAACAAATTAAAGAATTATCAGCACTGGCCCCTTTGCATAATCCTGTTAATTTAATGGGAATTAATATCTTTAAAGAAGAGTTACCGGAGTGTCAACAAATAGCGGTCTTCGATACTTCTTATCATCAATCAATAGCAAAAGAAAATTATATTTATCCGATACCTTATAAATACTATCAAGATTTTAAAATCAGAAGATACGGATTTCATGGGATTAGTCATCAGTATATCGCTGAAACAATCGCTAATAAAAATGCGGCATTAGAAAAAATAGTCAGTTGTCATATTGGTAATGGTGCTAGTATTTGTGCTATTGATAAAGGAAAATCAAAATTAACCTCGATGGGTTTCACCCCGTTATCAGGATTAATGATGGGGACGAGATGCGGTGATATTGATCCTGCGATAGTTACTTATTTACAAAAAAATGAAAACATGGACAGTGACAAACTCAATAAGTTAATGAATGAAGAATCGGGTTTATTGGGTGTTTCAGAGATAAGTAATGATAGTCGTGATTTGATAGAGGCTGCGAATCAACAGAATGAAAAAGCGAAATTAGCCTTAGCCATCTATGTAAGTAAGATTAGGCAAACGATAGGCGCCTACATAGCGGAGTTGGGTGGAATTGATGCACTTGTCTTTACAGCAGGTGTAGGTGAGAATTCCTCATTAATACGTGAAAAAGTGTGTGAGAACATGGAGTATCTAGGAATAAAATTAGACTTAGAAAACAATGGAAAAAATAGAGAAGTTTTGAATGTTGAAAAAACGCCAGTTTCTATTTTTAAAATTGAAACAAATGAAGAAGTGATGATTGCAAGAGATACTTACTCTTTGATCTAGTTCAGTAATGAACAAATTCTTAAAAATAGCTTTCTTTGTGACTCAAGTATACGTTTTTTTGTTATACTTGAGTTATAAGAAAGTTTTTTTAGAGGAGGGAAAACTGTGCTGGATTTATCAAAAAACACTTCATTTTTAGTCGATATGACCGTCAATCAGAAAAAAGAAAAGATGACTAAGAAAATACTATCAAGTATTAACTTGAAAAATTTAGTTAATCTAGAAACGTTGCAACAAATACAAAATAATCTAGTCAATGTTACTGGAATAGCGATGGTTACGGTAGATTATCGTGGTGTACCAATTACTGAGGAAACCAGTTTTACCAGTTTTTGTAAAGCGAGAAGAGAGATTAGTCAGGGGAAAGTCAATTGTTTTTTTTCAGATGCATACGGATCATTAAAAGCGGCTATGACGAATACGCCTTATGTTTATCGTTGTCCGATGGGATTAGTCGATTGTGCGGTACCAATTATAGTTGAGGGGACTCATCTTGGAGGCGTACTGTTAGGGCAAGTTCGTTGTGATGAAGAGATTGAGTTAGAGTCGATAGAAAATTTAGTTCAAAATGAGATTAGTTTGGAAGACTATCCACAACTTAAAGAAAAATATTATGAAACTAAAATTGTGAAATTGTCTGAAATTGAACATACAGGCCAGCTAGTAAAGTATTTGGTAAGTGATATGGTTGAAAAACAAGTGGCACTTATCGTTCAAGAAGAACTTTATAATGAGATGGAACGATTACAAACAAAAATAAAATTGTTGGAATCGGAGTTGAAACTTGAAGCGAACGATAAAAATAATTTGTTTCAAGGAACAAGTCAATTTATGTTGAGTACTTTGACGATTATAAATTCGATGGCCATAATTGATGATTCAAGTAGCATTAGTGATGTCGTGAGTAATTACGCTAAATTATTGAAAGACGTCTATGAAATAGGAAATGACTTAATTGCCTTTTCTATTGAGCTTGATTTTATGAAAAAAACGATTGAAATAATGGAAAAATATTTTGAGAAAAAGATTGATTTTATTGTAGAAACGAATTGTCCAGTTAATGATTATCGCATCCCTCCTTTTATTTTATATACATTTATTGAAAACGCTATTTTACATGGCATCCTCCCGTCAAATAAACCTGGTAAAATTAAATTAAAAATTAATCAAAAACAAAAGTTTCTGATTATTGAAATTATTGATAATGGAATAGGAATCGATTTTAATTATCAAAACAATAAAAAAAATAAAAAATTAGAAAACTATGATCAAAATATTTTAAGCTCTTTAGATATAAATATGGCTAAAAAACGATTAGAAGATACTTATGGTGTTGAAAATGTTGTCATTAAGATTGAACAAAATGTGAAGGGATCAGGAACGACGAGTACCTTGACTGTTCCAGTTCTATAAAAATGAGGTGAAAGGATTGAAAATTTTAGTTATCGATGCTGATTATCTAACGCAGATAGTTTTAACCAAAATTTTTAATGAATCAACAAAAGCGCAATTGTTATTTTTTTCTAGTCAACAAGAAGAGTTTTATAATATTGTTCAAAAAGAGAATATCCGTGTTGTGATCATTAATTTTAAAAAAGGGAAACAACATAAATTTTCTATTTTAGAATATTTTAGAAAAAGAGATAAAAATATTGGAATGATTGTTATAGGAGAACCTTCTCATCGTTATTTTTTAGGACAAACGGTTGGAATTGGAAAAGTGGGTTATTTAACAAAGCCTTTTAGTAAAGATGAAATCATTCAATTAGTCTCTAAATACTTATTAGAAAATGAAATAAATCCATTTGAAGAATCAGCACAAGAACTTATTCTAAAAAAAGATTTTATGTTGGTTTATCAAAGTTTAGAAAAGTTCCAAGAAAGAATACAAGAAAGTTATTTTAAAGATTCTTTAGAAACGAAGTCACAATTAAATACGATGTGTGATACAATGTTAACGATGATGAACTGTACAGATGAAAAATATCGAAAAAAATATAAAACTAAAATGTTTTTTTCTGATAAAATAATCAAAGATAAGTTTTTATTACAGTTCATGTTATTTGATTTGTTTAAAGAAATTTATCGACAACGAAGTATTCAAAAAAGACCTCAACTTTATCAATTATTTGATTATATCGATCAATCAATCTATCAAGAATTATCATTAAGTGAAGCTTCTAGGTGTTGCGATGTTAGTCAAAGTTATTTAAGTCGGGTTTTAAAAGAAAACTATGGTTTAGGCTTCAATAATTATATTCATATCGAAAAAATGATCTTAGCCAAGAGAGCTTTTTATTATAATGATGATAAAATTATTGATGTTTCTTTCCAACTTGCCTATGGAGAACCAAGTTATTTTTGTAAGGTCTTTAAACGAATTGAAGGACAGACACCAACTTTAGTTAAGGAAGAAATGGATAAAGAAAGAAATTTACAAAGATAGTAGGGAAAAAATATGGTAAATTACATTACGTCGGAATCTGTGACAAAGGGACATCCTGATAAAGTATGCGACATTATCTCAGATTCAATTTTAGATGAGTATTTAAGAAGAGATAAAAAGGCTCACGTAGCGGTTGAAACAATGATTTTTAATGATCGAGTCGTTGTTTCAGGTCAAGTGACATCAAGTAGCCATGTCGACATTGAGAAAGTAGTTAGGAAGGCAATCATCTCATGTGGATATGATAGCAAGTTAACTGGTTTTGATGGAGCAACGTGTCATTTTGATAGCTATATAACAGAGCAGTCGGAAGAAATTAATCAGGCTGTCTTAGCGACAGAGGAAAAAGAGTTAGGGGCAGGAGATCAAGGTTTAATGTATGGTTATGCCACTAGTGAGACGCCAGCGTATCTTCCAACGTCATTGTATTATGCCCATCGTTTGGCTGAGGGACTCTCTTTATTACGTGAGAATAATTATCTTAAATATTTATACCCAGATGGTAAAACGCAAGTAACCGTTGCAGTTGATGATGATGGTAATGTTCTAGGTATTGATAGTCTTGTTGTTTCAACACAACATAGTCAAGAAGTGACACAAGAACAACTGAAATTGGATATCGAAACGCTGTTGATTAGAAAATTAATTCCCGAAGAATTGTTATCAGCGGAAACAAAAATCTATATAAATCCGTCGGGAAGCTTTAATATCGGAGGTCCTGTTGCAGATACCGGGTTAACGGGACGAAAAATTATTGTAGATACTTATGGTGGAATTATTCCGCATGGAGGAGGAGCTTTCTCTGGAAAGGATCCGACGAAAGTCGATCGTTCAGCTGCCTATATGGCTCGTTATGCAGCTAAACAGATTGTTGCTGCTGGTTTAGCAAAGAGATGTCAAGTGAATGTAGCCTATGCCATTGGTATGGCGGAACCTATCGGTATTTCTTTGGAAACATTTGGGACTGAAAAAGTAAGCAAGCGAATTATTGAAGAATTGATTAAACAATATTTTGATTTTAGACCGAATGAAATTATTAAAAAATTGAACTTACAACAACCAATCTATCAAGAAACGGCTTGTTATGGTCATTTTAAAGCCAGTCCAAGTAAGTTACCTTGGGAACAATTAGATGATAAATTAGAGTCTTTTAAAAATATGTTTTAGAATAAAAAAAGATATCGCATGAAATCAATGGTTTAATCAATTGATTTCATGCGATATTTTGTCTAATGATAGGGTTGAATTCGTTTATTAAAAAAAGCCACCATACCTAAAGTATAGTAGCTTTGATGAATAAAAAATCTTATAGTAATTTGTTGTAGAATTCAACTACGAATGCTTCATCAACTTCTTGTGATAATTCATCTCTTTCAGGTAAGCGAGTTAAGCTTCCTTCAAATTTTTCAGTATCAAAGCTGATAAATGCAGGGCGACCTAAAGTAGATTCAACAGCTTCTTTGATGAATACTAAATCTTTAGATTTTTCACGAACAGAGATAACTTGTCCAACTTCAACTTCGTAAGAAGGAATATCGACACGTTTACCATCAACTAAAATATGACCATGGTTTACAAATTGACGAGCTTGACGACGAGTACTTGCTAATCCTAAACGGAAAACAACGTTGTCTAGACGACGTTCTAATAATACCATGAAGTTAACACCGTGTTTGCCTTCTTTAATTTTTCCGGCTCTAACGAATAAGTTACGGAATTGACGTTCATTTAAACCGTACATATGACGTAATTTTTGTTTTTCAGTTAATTGTAAACCGTATTCAGATTTGTTTCTTCTTTGGTTAGGTCCGTGTTGACCTGGTGCATAAGGGCGACGAGCTAATTCTTTACCAGAACCTGATAAAGAGATACCTAAACGTCTTGAAATTTTCCAACTTGGTCCAGTATATCTTGACATTAAAAATTCCTCCAATAATATAGTTTGTTTTTGGAGTAAAATAATTCTTGAAAATATTAACATTCGGTTAGTTCCTCTTTCAATCTTCACCTTTGCAGCCGTGGTTACACAATTGAACCCTTTTAAAAAGGCAGAAGAACTAATAGACGAGCTGTTTATTTCCTAGCTGCTTATTTTACACATTTTCTATTGTACTATTTATGTATGAATATTGCAATAAGAAAAATGAAAATATAAAAAACGCAGGCTATTTATTGAAAAAGATTGATTTTTATGCCGAGACTACGCTATATTGAATGTGAACTATTATACTAAAACTAATTTGGGAGAGAAAAAAATGAGTCAAGGATCAGAATTAATGGATAAAATTGATTATTCCATTATGAAAAAAGATGATCTCATACGTACTAGTTTTTGGAAGTATGCCTTACGTTCAGTACTGGCTACTCTTTATCTAGGGTTGGGATCTGCTATTGCTTTAGGATTAGGTTTAAAATTTGATGGAGCAACGGGAAAAGCTCTATACGCTGTATCATTTGGATTGGGACTAGCATTAATTATCTTTTTAAACGCAGAGTTAGGTACTTCTAATATGATGTATATGACAGTTGCTAGCTATCGTAAAAAATTAAAAGTATCGCAAGCATTTAAGATATTAATGGTTTGTGTGCTGTTTAATTTGGTAGGTGCTTTATTGATTGGTTTCTTTTTAGCACAAACAGGTGCATTTAAAGGGTTACCTACAGAAAACTTTTTAACACACATTGTTTCAGGGAAATTTGATAAAGGAATAATGCAAACGATTATTGAAGGTATATTTGCTAATATCATCGTTAATCTGGCTGTTTTAATGTCAATGAAAATGAAAGATGATGTTGGTCGTTTCTTTGGGATTATTTTTGTTATTTTTATTTTTACATTTCTTGGATTCGAACACGTTATCGCCAATTTTATTTACTTCCCATTAGCTTATTTTTCAAGTGGTGGAGTGGTTGCAGGAATGACAGCAACAGCGGTATTGACAAATATTGTCTTTACTTTCATTGGTAACTGGATTGGTGGAGGCGTTGTGATTGGTTTAAGTTATGCATGGTTAAACAAAGATGAAACCGTGAAATATTTAGACTAAGAGTTTAAAAGACAGAAAAAGACTGTTACGAAATGAATAAGTTTTACCCATCACTCAGAGTTAGATTGAGGGAGTTGAGGAGGACTTAGTCAAAAAAGTAACAGTCTTTTTATTGTGTTTAGTTTAATTAATTAATAAAACATCATCAGGAGCAAAGAAGGGTTCTTTATCATTAATATGATCATAGAACATGATACCATTAAGATGATCGAGTTCATGCTGCACGACAATGGCCGCATAATTTTTTAAGCGAATTTTATGCTGCGTCCCCTGAGCATCTTGATAAGTTAATGTAATTCTTGCTTGTCTCACAACGTAACCAGGAACAGGTCGATCCACAGATAGGCAACCTTCTCCTTCTTCTAAACAAGCTTGTTGAACAGAGTGGCTTACTAATTTGGGATTATACATGACGGCACTAAGAAGAGGCTTGCCATTTTCTTCCTCCATATTTGGAATTTCGACAGCTATGATTCGTTTTGAAAAATTAAGTTGAGGCGCAGCTAGGCCAACACCACCTCTTAATTCATATTTTTTAGCTAATACAGGATCTTGACTATTTTTCAAAAAATCATGCATATCCTGTCCTAACTTAATCATGTCATCTGATAAAGGGAATACGACTTCTTCAGCTACAGCTCTTAGTGTGGGATGCCCTTCACGAATAATATCTTTCATTGTCAGCATGACTAGCTAGACACATCCTTCCTATTTTCTTATATGCTACATTCTAACACATGAAAGCTTGAAGTGTATCAGTTTTTGACTGATAAAAGAGAAAAAAGAATTCCCACTCTAAAAAACTTTAGTATTTTGGAAGAGTTCACCTTGCAATTAGTAGTAAAATTGTGTAAAGTACTACTGTATGGTATCAAGCTATACCACCTATTTCTAGGTTTTTCGATTCACCAACGATTTACTTAGTTTTAGGAATAAAAAATTTAGAGGTGAAAGAAATGGCAATTACAAAAGAACGTAAAAATGAAATTATCAAAGAATATGCACGTAAAGAAGGGGATACAGGTTCTCCTGAAGTACAAATCGCTGTTTTAACTGCAGAAATTAATGCACTTAACGACCACGCACATGTACATAAAAAAGATCACCATTCATATCGTGGTTTGATGAAAAAAGTTGGACACCGTCGTAACTTATTAGCATACTTACGTAAAAAAGATGTTCAACGTTACCGTGAATTAATTCTGAGCTTAGGCTTACGTCGTTAATTATTTGTAAAATTAAGAGAAGTGAGGTCTTACGATCTCGCTTTTCTTTTAATAAAAAGCAGAAACGTTGGATGTAACTACTATCCAAATGTGAGTTTTTAACATAAATACTTAAAAGTTGACATTTGTTTAGTAGAATTCTTCGTTTTTTGCTAACCTAAAGGAGAGAAAAATATGAGTTCTGAAAAACGTGTATTTAAGACAACTTGGGGCGGACGTCCGTTGTCTGTCGAAGTAGGACAATTAGCAAAACAAGCAAATGGTGCTGTTTTAGTTCGTTATGGAGATACTGTTGTGTTATCAGCGGCAGTCGCTTCAAAAAAAGCAAAAGATGTTGATTTTTTCCCATTAACAGTAAATTATGAAGAAAAAATGTATGCTGTTGGTAAAGTACCAGGAGGTTTTATTAAACGTGAAGGTCGTCCAAGTGAAACGGCTACTTTAACCGCTCGTTTAATTGATCGCCCGATTCGTCCGATGTTTGCTGATGGCTTCCGTAATGAAGTTCAAATCACAAATGTGGTAATGAGTGTTGAACAAGATTGCTCCCCAGAGATGGCAGCAATGTTAGGTTCATCATTGGCATTATCAATTTCGGATATTCCTTTCAATGGACCAATTGCAGGCGTTGATGTTGGTCGTGTGGAGGGTGAGTATTTAATCAACCCAACAACTGAGCAAGTAGAAGCATCAGATATTCATTTAACCGTAGCAGGAACGAAAGACGCTATTAATATGGTAGAAAGTGGCGCTGAAGAAGTTTCAGAAGAAGATATGTTAGGGGCTCTTTTATTCGGACATGCAGAGATTAAACGTCTGGTTGAATTTCAAACAGCAATTGTGAATGAAATTGGCAAAGAGAAGATTGAAATTGAGTTGTTAGAAATTGATGCAGACTTAAATAAAGAAATTACAGAAACTTATAAAAAGCATATGGTAACCGCTATTCAAACTGAAGAAAAATTAGCACGTGAAGCTAATATTGATGCTTTAAAAGCTGAAATCACAGCACTTTATGAAGAAAAATTAGCTGAAGAGGCAGAATTATCTAAGTTAATGAAGGAAGTTCGCCAAATTATCGAAAATATGGAAAAAACAGAAGTTCGTCGTTTGATTACGATTGAAAAAGTTCGTCCTGATGGTCGTAAAATTGACGAGATTCGTCCGCTTGCTTCAGAAGTTGCTTTGTTACCACGAGTACATGGTTCAGGACTATTCACGCGTGGTCAAACACAAGCGATGACAGCCTGTACTTTAGCACCATTAGGCGAGCGTCAAATTATTGATGGCTTAGGTGTTGAAGAAAGCAAACGTTTCATTCATCATTATAATTTTCCACAATTTAGTGTGGGTTCAACAGGACCAACTAGAGGACCAGGTCGACGTGAAATTGGTCATGGTGCTTTAGGTGAAAGAGCCTTAGCTCAGGTTATCCCAAGCGAGGAAGATTTCCCTTACATGATTCGTTTAGTTTCAGAAGTATTAGAATCAAATGGTTCATCTTCTCAAGCAAGTATTTGTGCGGGAACGTTAGCTTTGATGGATGCAGGTGTTCCAATTAAAGCACCAGTAGCAGGAATTGCAATGGGACTTGTAATGGACGATGAAAATTATACTATTTTGACAGATATTCAAGGGATGGAAGATCATCTTGGCGATATGGACTTTAAAGTAGCTGGAACAGCTGCAGGGATTACTGCACTACAAATGGATATTAAAATTGAAGGAATTACAGAAGCAATTCTTACTGAAGCGTTGGCTCAAGCAAAAGAAGCGCGTATGCAAATTTTAGATAATATTACGGCTATCATTAGTGCGCCACGTGAAGAATTAAGTCAATATGCACCTAAGATTGAAATGATCCAAATCAAACCAGAAAAAATTAAAGATGTGATTGGTAAAGGTGGCGACACAATCAATAAGATTATTGAAGAAACGGGTGTTAAAATCGATATTGATCAAGAGGGTAATGTAAGTATTGCTCACTCTGATTCTGAAATGATTAAAAAAGCAATTAAGATCATCGAAGAACTGGTCCGTGAAGTTCAAGTTGGTGAAACGTACTTAGCAACTGTTGTTCGAATTGAAAAATTTGGCGCTTTTGTTAACCTATTCAAAGGAAAAGATGCATTAGTTCACATCTCACAATTAGCACACGAACGTGTAAATAAAGTAGAAGATGTCGTTAAGATGAACGATCAAATCTTAGTTAAAGTCACTGAGGTTGATAAACAAGGTCGTGCTAATGCCTCTAGAAAAATTCTAATTGAAAAACCAAAAGAAGAGAAAAAAGATTAAACTAAAATCACTTAACGTTTAAAAACGTTAGGTGTTTTTTTATTTCTTTACCGTATTTTTACTTGTCTTTAACGTAATCTTTTCTTTTAACTGTTAAATTGAATTTAGGCGTTAATAAATTGCTTTTAATTCTAAGGATTTGATTAAAAATTAATGTAATACGGTTACAATTGTTTTATACTCTAATCAGAGTAAAAAAATATATATTATAAAAGGAGAGCGTTATCGTGTCAACTAAGATGAAAAAAATGCTTTTAAGCATTGGGGTAACATTAAGTGCAGTAACATTATTAGCTGGATGTTCAGCTGGGGATTCTAAAAAGGATGAAGGAAAAGACTCAGGTAAAACAATTGATGAACTAAGTATTATGTTTGTACCTTCAAAAAATCCAGATGACATTGTAACAGCAACAGAGCCTTTGAGTGACTTAATGAAAGAAGAAATGAAAAAAGAAGGCTATACAGTAAAAGATGTTAAAATTACTGTAGGAACCAATTATGAAGCTGTAGGTGAGGCACTAGCATCAGGAACAGCCGATGTTGGATTTGGAGTACCTGGTGGAACATATGCATTGTATAAAGATGATACAGATGTATTGTTAACAGCAACGCGTGCTGGATTAAATAAAGATAGCGAAGATGCTAAAGAATGGAACGATGGGAAACCAACAGAACCAACGGATAAACAAGCAACATCATATCGTTCACTAATTTTAGCTGGCCCATCTGAAAAAGGTCAAGAATTGACTAAAAAAGTAAATGCTGGTGAAAAATTAACATGGGAAGATTTAAATAGTGCTAAATGGGGCTTATCTTCAACAACTTCTTCAGCGGGCTATATTTATCCATCACTATGGTTGAATGAAAATGTTGATAAAAATATTTCTGATTTAAAAACGACCGTTCAAAATGATTCTTATGGTTCTGGATTTGCTCGTTTAGCATCAGGCCAAGTTGATGCAATGCCTGTTTATGCTGATGCTCGTCGTGATTTTGAAGAAGCTTGGAAAACTGAATATGGCAAAGAAGATATTTGGAAAGAAGTAAGCGTGATTGGTGTGACGCCAGCGATTTACAATGATGCTGTTTTAGTATCAAAACAATCAAAAAATATGGATGATGCAACTAAAAAAGCATTACAAAATGCTTTAATCAATATGGCTAAAACAGAAAAAGGTAAAAAAGCAATCGAAGTTTACTCACATGAAGGTTATAAAAAAGCAACAGACGATGACTATGCATCTGAAATTAAAGCGCAAGAATTAATTAAGAAAGCGTCAAATTAAGCATAAGCATTAAAAAACAATCGTGATAGACAAAAGAGGGCTGAGAAAACATTTCTCAGCCTCCTCTTTTGTTATCTTTTAAATTATTGGAAGAGGAAAGGCTAAATACTTATGATTAAATTTGAGAATGTATCAAAAATTTATCCAAACGGTACGAAAGGTTTGGATAATATTAATTTAGAAATAAAGCAAGGTGAATTTGTTGCAATTATTGGAGCAAGTGGAGCAGGAAAATCAACATTAATTCGTGCGATTAATCGTCTATTAGATATTAGTGAAGGGTCACTAACTGTTAATGATATTGATGTTTCAAAACTAAAAGGAAAAGAGTTAAGACAATTTAGACGTTCGGTTGGTATGATTTTTCAATCATATAACTTGGTTCCTCGTGTTTCGGTAATTCGTAATGTAATGAGTGCTTTAGTTCCAGAAATGCCCTTTTCACGCGTTTTATTAGGTTTGTTTTCTAAAGAAGAGAAAATGACAGCACTTCGTTCACTTGAGCGTGTTGGGATTGCGGATAAGGCATTTATTCGTACAGACCAATTATCTGGAGGACAACAACAACGTGTTTCCTTGGCACGAACGTTGGCACAAAATCCAGATGTTTTATTAGCAGATGAACCTGTTGCGGCATTAGATCCTGTAACTGCTGAACGAGTTATGGAAGATTTCAAACAAATCAATGAGGAATTGAATAAAACAGTTTTAATCAATATCCATCATGTTGAATTGGCTTTGAAATATGCTGATCGAATTATTGCTGTTAAAAAAGGCCGCGTTGTCTTTGATGGTCCAGTTGCGGATGTGACAAATGATGTTTTAGATGGGATTTATAGTAAGGAAGAGGGAGTGTCTCATGAAACTGTTTAAATCAACCCCTTGGACATTGGACGATGGAACAGTCATTGAAGAAAAGAAAAGTAAAACACCGATTTATGTCTTAATTGGGCTTGTAATTGTTTATTTTTCTATTAGAATGACACAATTTGATTTTCAACGAGTTGCTGAAAATAATCATCAGTTTTGGACTGTTCTGTTTCAAATGTTTCCGCCAAATGTAGGATATACCAAAACAATCGTATCACCATTGTTAGATACGATTAAAATGAGTTTTATCGGTTCTTTTTTAGGAAGTCTTTTAGCGATTCCTTTTGCAATCTTAGCGGCTGAAAATATTACAAAAAATAAAGTGGTCGTTCAAGTAGTACGTTTCATTTTTACCTTATTACGAACATTACCAACCCTAGTAACGGCGTTAATTGCAACTTATATTTGGGGGTTGGGAACCTTTGCCGGAACAGTTGCTATTTTTATCTTTTCTTTTAGTTATATTGGAAAGCAATTATTCGAACAAATTGAGACAGCAGACATGGGGGCATTTGAAGCACTTGAAGCATTGGGAAGTAGTAAAAGTAAGGCTTTCATCATGACGATTGTACCACAATTGCTACCAATTTATTTATCAACAGTTTTATTTAACTTTGAAGGAAATGTGCGGTATGCAGCCATTCTTGGTTATGTCGGTGCTGGTGGTATTGGTATGATTCTAAATGAAAATATCGGTTGGCGTGAATATCCCAAAGTCGGGATGATTTTAATCATTCTTTTAATAACGGTCATTCTGATTGAGTCAATAAGTAAATATATTAGAAAACGTTTAACTTAATTTTGCTAAAATAAAAGAGGAAGTGAATGGAATGGATGAAAAAATGTTAACAGCAGAATTGAGTAAAGAACCGAATAAAAAAGCGTATTATCTTGGTTTAACCTTATTAATTCTAGCTATTTTCGTATGGAGCTCGACTGTAATTGAAGTGCAACCGATGTCAAATGAGGGAGTAACGATTGCAAAAAATATATTTAAGGGAATATTTAATCCGGAATTAGATTTCTTATTTGGTTTAACGGCTAAAGGCGTTCCTTATTTACTCTTAGAAACAATTGCGATTGCTGTTTTAGGAACGATTGTGGGCGCAATTTTAGCAGTGCCATTGTCTTTTTTATCAGCAACTAACATTGTTCCGAGTTGGATAGCCGTCTTTTTCCGGTTTATCATAATGGCTATTCGAACGGTTCCACCGTTTGTTTATGGTTTAATGTTTATTCGTGTGACAGGACCAGGGGCTTCAGCGGGTGTTTTGACTTTAGCTGTTGCGTCGATTGGTATGATTTCAAAAATGTTTACTGAAACAATTGAAGATTTAGATCAAGGAATCGTTGAATCTATGGAAGCGGCAGGGAGTACTTTATTTCAAAAAATTCGTTTTGGAATTATCCCTCAATTAAAGGCAGATTTTTTCTCAATCTTACTTTATCGTTTTGATATGAATTTACGAGATGCTACGATTTTAGGTTTAGTCGGTGCAGGTGGTATTGGTGCTCCGTTAATCTTTGCGATGAATGCTTATCGTTGGCGTGAGGTGGGCGCGATTTTAATTGGGCTGTTCATTTTAATTGTTATCGTCGAAAATGTATCTTCAAAAATTCGTAATAAATTATTGAAAGGACAATAATATATGGACTTAAAAATTTATTATACGTCAGATGTACATGGTTATCTTCTTCCAACAGATTACAGTGATTCTAAAATAAAGCCAATTGGTTTATTGTCGGCATCAGAGCAATTTGAACGCGATGAAAACACTCTTTTGATTGATGGAGGGGATATGTTTCAAGGCTCTCCTTTTGTTAATTATTTTCAAAAAAAAGAACAACGAGCGACAGGTGTCATTGAAGCCATTAATCAAATTGGATACGATGTCGTGACATTGGGAAATCATGATTTTAATTATGGGTTTGAACGTCTGGCTCAAGAGTTAAACGATTTACAAGCAACAGTAACATGTGTCAATGTTTTGGACCAACAGGGCCACCTTTTATTCCCAGAGTTAATTAAAGTCATGCCTAATGGTTTGAAAGTTGGGATTGTCGGTATCACCACAGAATATATTAATGTTTGGGAAAAACCTGAACATCTAAAAGAAATTCAAATTGTGAATCCTTTTCAAGCAGCTAAAGAAGCTTTAGAACGATTAGAAGGTCAAGTTGATTTTTCTATTTGTCTTTATCATGGTGGCTTTGAAATAGATATTGATAGTAAAGAATTAATTTCTAAGACGAAAGAAAATATTGGTTATCAATTAGCTAAAAACTTATCATTTGATTTACTTTTAACAGGTCATCAACATCAAACGATTGAAGGTCAAGATTTGGAAGGGACTTTTATCGTCCAGCCAACTAACATGGCACGTAATTTTTTTGAAATCGAAGTTGAGACGAGCAAAAAAGAAATTAAAGCAAATTTATTAGAACCTACTGGCTATTTTAATACTGAAAAATTTGATAATTATGTGTCAATGAATGCTGAAGTAGAAGAATACTTAGATCAAGCCATTGGTGAACTACCAGAGGCCATCGTTTCAAAAGACCATCTAGCCTTAGCTCAAACTGGGAATGAGTGGATACGTTTAATTGCGAATGTAGAACAAAGAATAGCACAAACGGATATTGCGATTGTTAGTTCCTTTAATTCGTTGTATCCAATGAATAAAGAGTTATCAATTCGAGATGTTCTAGTCAATTATCCTTATGAAAATCTACTGTGTAAAGTTGAGCTGACTGGTAAGCAATTAAAAGAAATGATGGAAAAAACAGCAACTTATTTTGTAAAAGAGAATGAAAAAATTATTATTAATCCAACGTGGCTTTCACCGAAATTGGAGCATTATAACTATGACTTTTATTACGGATTAGACTATGTAATGGATATTGGTCAACCAGTGGGGGAACGAATCACCCGTCTGAATTTAAAGGGAAAACCAATCGAAGAAGATCAAGTGGTAAGTATCGCACTTAATGATTACCGAGCAAGTGGTGGTGGAGAGTACATCGCTTACCAGGAAGCGCTTCTGAATGATAATTTAGGGGTTGATATTCAACAATTACTGATTGACGCGGTTAGTGATGGTGATATCACTACCTTACCGATTGATTTACACTTAGAAGTAATCTAGTCAATTAAAATAGTAAGAAGATGGCGAAAAAAGCTATCTTCTTTTTTTTATTTTAAAAATGAAAAAGAAGGACTTGCATTGTGGACATCAAAAGTCTATAATAGCTTTTTGTAAGCAAGTGAAAGTGAGTGAAAAAGTCATGAAATTAACCAATGCAACAGAACAAGCATTAGCAATAATGGCCATTTTAACAACACAGACGCAAGGGATACCAGCGTCATCTATGACGTTATATCAAAAACTTGAGATGTCGCCTTCTTATATTCAAAAGTTACTTCGAAAGCTAGTTGTCGCTAAGATTATTGAAGGGGTCTCTGGAAATAGTGGAGGTTTTTATCTTAAGAAAGAAATTAAAGATATTACATTATTAGATGTTGTTGAAGCGATTGAAGGACCGTTGAAATCATTGCCAGATTGTGGTTTTTTAGAAAGAGCCTTTACTGATTTTAATAAAATCGCCCAAAATGGTGATGTTATCATCTCTGACTACTTTAGAAAAGCCGATCAGGCATGGAATAAAGAATTAGCAGAGATAAAAGTTGAAGAAATAATCAACAAAATTTTTATTAATTATCAAGAGATTCCAAAACATAACTGGAATCAATTAGTTGGGGAGGGATAAGCAGTGGAAAAGTTAAAAAAAGTTGCTGAATTATACGCATTAGATTGGCGTCGGATTTTTAAAAATAAGATCACCTTTATATTAATGATTGCTTTAATGATTATACCTTCATTATATGCATGGTTTAATATTGAAGCATTGTGGGATCCCTATTCTAATACAGGTGATTTGAAAATTGCGGTGTATTCGGATGATCAAGAAGCTAAAGTAATGGATCAAAAAGTTTTAATTGGTGATCAAGTTCTCGATAATTTAAAAGAAAATGAGTCCTTAGATTGGCAATTTGTTGATAGTAAAGAAACGCTTGATCGTGGGGTTAAAAGTGGAAAATATTATGCTGGGATCTATTTACCTAGTGATTTTTCAAAGAATTTAGTTAGTTTTGTCACAGGAGATATCAAACATCCTAAAATTGTTTATAGTGTAAATGAAAAAATTAATGCTATTGCCCCTAAGATATCAGATAAAGGAGCAGGAACACTACAAGAAACGATTACGAGTGAATTTATTGGAACAGCAAGTAAAACATTGCTAACGGTTTTAAATGAGATTGGTTTTAATTTAGATGCTAATTTACCATCAATAAAAAAAATGACCAGTAAAATTTTAGCATTGGATGATAATCTTGATGTCATTGATGGTTATACGAAAGAAGTTTTAACGTTAAAT
This sequence comes from Vagococcus sp., assembly GCF_052102835.1. NCBI lineage: Bacteria > Bacillati > Bacillota > Bacilli > Lactobacillales > Enterococcaceae > Vagococcus > Vagococcus sp. Next base: position 148,244 of record NZ_JBQEIL010000001.1, on the reverse strand, counting down.
CAAAAAATGCCAGAAATTAATAAAAAATTGGCGATGGCAAATGAATTTGTAGACTATTTACCAGAAGTTAATCAAATGGGGCAAAAAGTAGTTACTTTAAATCAAAAGGTGCCAGAAATTGAAAAAATGGGTGGATTAGTTGGTGCGACACAAGCTAAAATACCGCAGATAAAAAATGCAGGTCAACAAGTTGCTATGATTGATAATGATTTTGATTCAGTAGTTAATACGATGGATCGTGCGATTGTTGACGCAAAGAACGGCTTAACGATCATTCAAGATGCGCAAAAAGTATTACCACAAGTAAATGAGTTAGCGAATTCAGCTAATACACTGATTCCTCAAGTTCAAGAAAGTATGAATCAGATTCAAGCTGCTTTACCAAATATTGCTTCAGGGGTAGAGTCAGGCTTAACAATTGTAATCATTGTTTCTCAAGAAACAGCAGAACTTACAAGTAATTTAGCAGGAATGATTGATGAAAATAATTTATCACAAGCGTCTTTAGATGCGATCCACGCACATTTAGTTAGAGTTTCTGAACGTTTGAGTTTTCAAGCAAGTATGATTAATGGTCAAATTGACGTTTTAAATCAACTAAAAGAAACGACAGGAACACAAGCTTTAGATGGTGTGATTCAACGTTTAAATGGATTGTTGAGTGTTGTACAGGATGCAGAACAAAAAGTAGACAATGTGTTAGCCAATTGGGAGAATTTAATTAATAAACCTTCTGAATTATCAGCCGCTTTAAATCAAATTAGTCAACTAGCTGCAACTATCAATCAGGAGGCCGCAAGTATTCCCGTTGGGGCGATAACGCAAGCGGTCAATGAGACCATTAGTGAAGCTCAACAAATGTTGACAATTGCTGGAAATGTAACAGGTTCAATTGTTAATCAACAATTAATAAATCGTGTTGAGCAGTTAATGGGTAGTACGAGTGAAACCGTTCAAACAGCGATTAGTTTTTTAGAAAAATACCGTAAAGAAATGCCAGCTGTCAAAGATGAAATTCATTCTGTCAATGAATTATTGAATGGCAATATGAATTTAATAATAGCTAGCATCAATGGAGGAGCTAACTTCTTCCAAGAAGATTTTCCAGTTTTAAAGAACAAGTTGAATCGAGCGTCTAATTTTATTCAACAAGATTTGCCTGGGATAGAAACCGATGTCACGAAAACTTTGAAACTTGCGAATGAAAAAGCACCTAAATTAGAGGAAGCTTTGACAATGGCAACAGGCTTGATTCAAAATGACTGGCCAAATATTAAAAAAAGTATCAGCAAAGCGAGTGATTTAATTCGTAAGGGTGAAAAAGATGTTGACTTGAGTGAAATTATCAAGTTACTTAAATCAGATTCAAAAGCAGAAAGTGATTTTTTATCTAGTCCTGTTCAACTTGAGACTAAACAAATTTATAAGATACCCAATTATGGTTCTGCAAGCACGCCTTTCTATACAGCTTTATGTTTATGGGTTGGTGCTATTCTATTCTCAAGTATTGCCAGTACTAAATTTAGTTTAGATTTAGAGCAAGAAAAACGTTATTCTAAACGTCAACAATTTTTGGCAAGAATGTTAACGTTCATCACTGTTGGAATTGGCCAAACGGTGATTGTCGTATTAGGAAATCAATTTATGTTGGGTGCATATACTAAAAACCCGATTTGGAATATGCTTTTTGCTTTATTGATCAGTTTTAGTTTTATGATGATTGTTTATGTACTAGTTGCTTTATTTGGTAATTTAGGTAAAGGTATTGCGATTATTATTCTGGTATTATCCATCTCTGCAGGAGCGGGAAACTTTCCAATAGAGATGTCAGGTCCATTCTTCCGAGCGATTAATCCTTATATTCCTTTTACGCATGCAGTTAATTTATTACGTGAATCGGTCGGTGGGATTTATTGGCCATCAGCGATTAAAGCTATCGTAATTTTAATTAGTGTAACAATTGTGTTCTTTGTTGGAGGTCTACTTTGTTATCCTAAAGCAGATAAATTATTTAGTCATTTAAATACTGAACTAAAAAAAGGAAAAATATTGCATTAATAAAAAGCAGTTTAGGTTATTTAACCTAAACTGCTTTTTTGTGTTTCTTGATAGAAGTAAACTTGAATAATCGTGATTAGAAAATCAGAAATGTCATCAACTGATCTTTGGCAACCATCAAGGATCCAACCTTTAATGATTCCAGTTGTTCCTAATGAATAGAAATAAGCATATTGTTCAATCGTGATTTTTTTTCTGTTTTTACTAAGTTGCTCGTTAAAAACTTAACTAAAACTTCTTTAGTATGCTGTTGGAAAAATTGATCAAAAGAGTTTTGCTCATTAAGGATTAATATTTTTTGATAAAAAAGTTTGTTTTTTTTAAAGTAGTGTAAAATACGTGGTAAAACTTTGGTCCAATGCTCATAATCTAAAAAGTGCCAAACATTTTCAGTAAATTCCTGGTTGTAAATCCAAGCTAACAGATCATATTTATCTGTAAAATAATCATAAAATGTTTGACGACGTAAGTCAGCATGAGCCATGATCTCTGTAATTGAAATTTTATGAAAATCTTTATTCTTCATTAAGTCTTTAAAAGAATAAGCGATAATTTTCTTAGTGATTAAAGCTTCCCCTATAGTCATATCGTGCCGATACCTCTCTAAAATAAATGTCCTATTAACAGATTTAGAATAACAGTTTTTTTAGAATTTAACAATCGAAAATAGCTAAAGGACAAAACAAAGAAATTGTCCGTATGCAAGAAAGCCCTTTCATAGTATAATAAATATATCAGATAGGTTAGAAAAAATAATCTATCTGATAGAGAATGATACTGAATGATTGAGTATTATCTAGTTAATTAATTGTCACAACTAGCGTATTTTTGAATTAAATAGATTGAAATCATAGTGTTATCCGTTTAAACAAAAGGCTATCCCCCATGATAGTTAAACGCGTATCCCCATTATTATTGGTTCCCCGCTAATAATAAGTAAAACAGAGATTTCATATCTAAAATTAAAAAAGGTATTGCTAAAATTAGTAAGTTATGGAAAGCTAGTTATCAACTAGATAAAGGAAGAACATCGAGTATCCCCGCAATGAGTAAATCATTTTATTCTTTTGTTTCTTTCTTTTAAAAAAACTACTTGATAGCCCTAGCTTATCCATTACGTGACAATTCGTCAATTGCGTTTTGAGTAAAATGAAAATTGATAAAGCTTGGATGACATAAATCCATGCTTTTTTTATTGTGTGAGGTGGAAAATGATTATTATTAATGATAGGAAACATGTTGTTTCACAAATACTAGATGGCATTATTTTTTTATACGCGGATCAACTTAAACGAATATCAGAAACAAATATTATTACTCAAAAAGAAGTGTTAAAAAATCAAGTTTGTTTACTTAGTGGGAGTGGTAGTGGACACGAACCAGCAGATTTTGGGTATATTGGTGAAGGGATGCTAAGTGCTTCTGTCAGTGGCGAATTATTTAGTTCACCTAAACAGGCTGAAATTCTAAATGCTATTCGTATACTAGCTTGTGAAAAAGGTGTCTTGTTAATTGTTAAAAATTTTGAAGAAGATGTTCGAGAATTTTTGGCAGCAGAAAAAGAAGCACGAGCAGAAGGTATATTAGTAGAACACGTGATTGTGAACGATGATTGTTCTGTTGAAAAATTTAGTTTAAAGAAACGAAGACGTGGTGTTGCGGGGACCGTTTTGGTTCATAAAATATTAGGGAGTGCAGCTAAGCGTGGTTTAAACTTACAAGAGTTGAAAAAATTAGGTGAACGAGTAGTAATGGCAATGAATACCTTAGGCGTTGCGACGTCGAGTGCAACTTTACTTGGAACAAATGATAAACCACTCTTTGTATTACCGAAGGATCATGTGTCTTATGGTGTTGGTATCCATGGAGAAGCAGGTTATCGAACCGAAAAAATTAAATCCAGTGAAAACTTAGCAAATGAGTTATTAAATAAATTGTTTGCTAGATATTCTTCTTTAACAAAGTATCCTTTTGCTATCTTAATTAATAATCTAGGGAATACGACAGCATTAGAACTATCAGTATTTGCTAATGATGTCTCCCGCCTACTAAAACTAAATGAAGTTAATGTAGCAATGGTTAAATCCGGAAATTTTTTGACCTCGATTAATATGTCTGGTATCTCATTGACTTTATTAGAATTAAGAGAAGATGAATGGATTGATTATTTAAAAGCTGAAACAACCGCTTTTGGCTGGTCTTGAGTTAACAATTGAATAAATAGTATGAAACTGATGAAATCAATCATAATCATCAGTTTTTATTTTCTTTGTTTTTAAATTATGAGATAATGAATTAAAGGAGTGAACGAGAAGATGCAAGAAGAAAAAAAAGTAGTTTATGTTAATGGTTATTTAGCGTTAGTTGTTTTAGTTGTCCTGATTTTAATATCAGCTTATCTTGGGTTAACAGGCCTTGCTTTTGAGCAACCTGTGAAGCTTGTTTTAGGTATTATCTTATTTTTAGTGTCTTTCTTATTTTTGAATTCAATGACCATTGTGGGGCCTAATCAAGCTAAAGCGATTTTGTTTTTTGGAAAATACTTGGGAACTATTAAAGAAAATGGGTTGTTTGTTACCGTTCCTTTATCTCAAAAGTCAGAAATATCATTACGAGTACGTAACTTTAATAGCTCTGTGTTAAAAGTCAATGATTTTGATGGAAACCCTGTTGAAATTTCAGCAGTAGTAGTTTTTAAGGTTGTTGATACCTCCAAAGCTTTATTTGGGGTTGATAACTATCTTGATTTTATTGAAATTCAAAGTGAAACAGCTATTCGCCATATCGCTTCAGAATATCCCTACGATACTTTTGAAGATGAAGATATTACGTTACGTGGTAATACCGCCGAGGTTTCTGAAAAATTAGCCATAGAACTCCAAGAACGATTAGCAGTTGCGGGTGTTCAAATTATTGAAACAAGATTAAACCATTTAGCATATGCGACTGAGATTGCGAGTGCAATGTTACAAAGACAACAAGCAAAAGCAATTCTTTCTGCCCGCCAAACAATTGTTCAGGGAGCTGTTTCGATGACGCAAATGGCCTTAGAACAAATTGAAGAGGGACAGGAAATTAACTTTACAGATGACCGTAAAATTCAATTGATTAATAATCTGCTCGTTTCAATTATTACTGATAAAGGTACTCAACCTGTTATTAATACTGGTGAACTGAAGGATCGTTAAACTAAATAGTTTGAAGAAAGAGAAAATGATTTTATCATTTTCTTTTTTTGTTATAAAAAGGGTAGCTAGTTAAGGGGATGTTATGTTAAAATGAATGCGGTTACAAACGTGAAAAAAGAGGAGAGAGAACATGAAGAAAAAGCTACAATCAGGTTCGTTGGTATTAATTTTTTTATTATTTAGTCAAGCAGTGTTGCCAATAGTTGAAGTTGCTGCAGTTGAAGGGCAAACGGGGGAAATGTCACAACCAAAGCAAGAAGTACAACAAAATTCAAACACTCAAACATCTGTTTTATCTGAAAGTAAAACGTTAAACTCAGAAAAAACAAGTGAAACGACAACCAATAATAAAAAAGAGGAAAAGATTAAGCAAGCCTCAGAAAAAAAAGAAAAAGAGAAAGTTGAAAAAGCGACTGTGCCATTGCAATTACTTGGGGTCAATGATTTTCATGGTGCACTAAATACAACTGGGACAGCATATTTAAATGGTACAGTCATTAAAGGCGCGGGTACGGCTGCCAATTTATCGGCTCATCTTAATATTGCTAATTTATCTTTTAAAACGAAGACCAATTCTGATAATACGGAAAGAATTCAAGCCGGTGATATGGTTGGGGCTAGTCCTGCCAATTCGGCACTATTACAGGATGAGCCAACCGTTAAAACCTTTAAACACATGAATTTTACGATTGGAACATTAGGTAATCATGAATTTGATAAAGGATTAGCTGAATTTAATCGAATTATGACAGGTCAAGCTCCTGTAGAGGGACAGTTTGAAGAACCTTTGGCTAGTGTGATTGGGAATTATCCGCGAGAAGCTTCTGGACAAAAAATGATTATTAGTAATTTAGAAAATAAAACAACAGGAGTGCATGGTCAAGTAGGTGAAATTCCTTTTGGTTATCAACCCTATGTTGTTAAGGAATATGAAAAAGAGGGAGAAAAAGTAAAAGTAGGTTATATTGGGGTAATAACTTCAGAATTTACTAATCTGGTTTTGGCTCAGCACACGAAAGATTTTAACGTTTTGGACGAAGCAGAATCGATTAGCCGATATTCAAAAGAGTTAAGAAATCAAGGAGTTCATGCGATTGTCGTAGTCTCTCATATTGGAGCGACAAGTAGTGGTGATCAAGTAGGGGGCGATATTGTTCCGATACTAGATAAGTTAGATGGACTTGATCCTGATCATAGTGTGGATGTTGTTTTTGCGGCTCATAATCATCAATATACCAATGGTTTATATAAAGGAAATAAAAATGAAGTCCGTGTCGTACAAGCGACATCTCAAGGAAAAGCATACGTTGATTTACAGGGTGAATTAGATGCAAAAACGCAAGATTTTGTGGAAACTCCGAAGGCTGAAATCAAAGGGACGGCACCTGGAGTGGCTACAATTGACAGTAACGTTCAAGCAATCGTTGACGATGCAAGTCAGCGGATTGAAAATATTACGACTTCAACGATTGGTCAGTTAGATGCATCTAAATTAAGTGAAGCGACTGATGGTAAAAAGATGGTGAGTCGAGAAGTCAATGAACATAATGAGTCACCGCTAGGCAACCTAATAACGGATGCTCAATTACAATTAGCGAATGAAGAAAAGTTAACCGACAGTACAGGTAAAGTGATAGATGTTGATTTTGCGATGACCAACAATGGTGGGATACGCGCTGATTTATTGGCAGATACTCAAGGTAATGTTAATTGGGGACAAGCCCAAGCTGTTCAACCATTTGGTAATATTTTACAAGTTGTTGCACTTAAAGGACAAGATGTGGTAAATGTATTGAATGAACAGATGAAAAATGGTAAGACAGGTTATTTCTTACAAGTAGCGGGTTTAAGCTATACTTATACTGGAAAAGGTGAAACCTTTAAAGTTAAAGAAGTTTTAGATTCTAGTGGTAAAAAACTTGATAAAGAAGCAACGTATCATGTTGTGATAAATGATTTTCTCTTTGGTGGTGGTGATGGCTTTAAGAGCTTTACCAAGGGTCAGTTAGTAACAGCAATGGATACGGATACGAATACCTTCGTTGCTTATTTTGAAAAAATGAAAAAAGCAGGGAAAGTTATCCCGGTTCCAAAAGTTAATCGTAAAAAAATAGCTGAAATTAAAGAAACGAATTATGTTCCTGTCCAATTGTTGGGAATTAATGATTTTCATGGAGCAATTGATACGTCTGGATCAGCATATATTGAAGGCATCAAACATGCAGGTGCAGGCAAAGCTGCTAATTTGGCAACGCATTTAAATCGTGCAGAGGCAGAGTTTAAAGAGGATGAACAAAGCGGAGTGACTGAAAGGATTCAGGCAGGGGACTTAGTCGGAGCTAGTCCAGCAAATTCAGCATTATTACGAGATGAGCCGACGATAAAAATTGCGAATGCGATGAATTTCACAATTGGAACATTAGGCAATCATGAGTTTGATAAAGGGTTGGGTGAGTTCAAACGCATCATGGATGGCCGTCAGCCAACTCGAGAAGAACTAGGTCAAGTCAGTGATAATTTGTGGCAAGCTATTTCTAATTATCCAAGAGAAAAAAGTAAACAGGAAATCGTGATTGCTAACCTTGAAAATAAAACAACAGGAATGCAAGGTAAAAAAGGTGAGATCCCTTTTGGTTATCAACCGTATACTGTTAAGGAATATGGCCAAGAGGATAAAAAAGTTAAAGTTGGTTATATTGGTGTGATAACGAAAGAATTTCCAAATCTTGTTTTAGCGCAACATACTAAAGATTTTAATGTCTTGGATGAAGCGACATCTATTGCGAAGTACACTAAAATTTTAAGAGAAAAAGAAAAAGTAAATGCCATTGTTGTTGTTTCACATATTGCAGCAACAAGCAATAAAGAAAAAGTGTCTGGAGATATTGTGCCAATCTTAACGGAAGTTGATAAATTAGATCCTAAAAATAGTATTGATGTTGTCTTTACAGGGCACAATCATCAATTTACGAATGGTGTAATTGAAAGAAAAGATAAGTCAAAAGTGCGTGTTGTTCAAAGTACTTCACAAGGAAAAGCTTATATTGATGTTCAAGGAGAATTAGATCTTAAGACAAAAGATTTTAAAGCAATACCAAAAGCGTCAGTTAAACCTACAACTGAGCTACCAGAGAGCGAACAAGACCAAGTAGTGAAAGCATTGGTAACGGAAGCAGATACTGTCATTTTACCATTAACAACAGCAACCGTAGCTAAGGCTGATTTATCAACATTAACAAAGGATGATAAAGGTAATTTCGTAGTATCAAAAAACACCAATGAGCATGATGAATCAGCGATTGGTAATTTGATAACAGATGCGCAACTTTATATGGCACAACAAACAGAGTTGAAAAATAGTCAAGGGAAAGTGATAAAACCAGATTTTGCAATGACCAATAATGGCGGGATTCGTTCGGACTTATTAGTTGCTCCTGATACAGGGAATATTACTTGGGGATCAGTTCAACAAGTTCAGCCATTCGGTAATATTTTGCAAGTTGTTGAGATGAAAGGAAAAGATATCAAGACCGTTTTAGAAGAACAATATTCAAATGGAAAAACAAATTATTTCTTGCAAGTTGCGGGTCTAACTTATCATTATGAAGGAAGCCCAGAAAAAGGAATTAAAGTAACTGATTTGAAAGATCATAATGGTAAAAAAGTGAAAGAAAATGAAACTTTTTACATTGTCATCAATGATTTCCTATTTGGTGGGGGTGACGGTTTCAAGAGTTTTACTAAAGGTAAGTTAGTGACGGCAATGGATACGGATACAACAACAAAACCGTCAAGCGAAACAACGGATACGACAACAAAACCGTCAAGCGAAA
>NZ_JBQEIL010000001.1:0-139065 GCF_052102835.1 Vagococcus sp. | reverse complement strand
CAACGGATACGACAACAAAACCGTCAAGCGAAACAACGGATACGACAACAAAACCGTCAAGCGAAACAACGGATACGACAACAAAACCAACAAGCGAAACAACGACTCGACCTTCGATTGAGGGAACACTGCAAGAAAGGCTAAAAAAAGTTTCTGTTGTAAATCCAATTTATGTTGGTAGTCAGCAGATAACAGGTAAAACATTACCGAATACAAAAATTAGTTACCGATTAATAAAAAAAGAAAAAACAAAGGTGACTCAGTTATTTGTAACTGAAAAAGTCTATGCAGATAAGTTAACGACCGTAGATTCAACGGGTCAGTTTAAATTAGCAATTGAAGAAAAATTAACGGAGGGTGATAAAGTTGTTGTTACCTTCATTAATGAACAAGCAAAAGTCGAAGTAACTAAAGAAGTCGAAGTAGCAAAAGCGACCAAAGGCAAGGTTTCTAAAATACTTCCACAAACGGGAGAGAAAGAAAATTACATTGGTTTGACAGGTTTCATAGTGATTGGATTTGCTTTTATTTTACGTCGTCGTAAAGTAAATTAATAAAAAGGCCTCGCATTAAGAACTTATTTAGTTCCCATGCAAGGCCTTTTTTTATAATAAGACAGTTAAAAATTTATCAACGGAAGGATAAACGACTTGTCTATCTGTTGGTTGTTCAAAACCAGCTTTTTTTAATTGAATTTGTACGGATGGATTCATTGAAGCAAAAATGATGTTTCGGCCTTTTTCTGTTTCATCTTGGTAGAAATCAAGTAAGGCACGACTTGCAGTTACATCGAGATGAGGAACGCCTCTTAGAGAAAAAATGATATGATGATTGTCGGGGATTTCTTTTAATTTTTCTCTTAAAAAGTCAATACTCATAAAAAATAAAGGCCCTGTGACATAGACAACATGCCAATTACTAGTCGTTGTCTCGCTCTTCATGTTCATTCTTTGAGGTTCAACTTCTTCAATATTAATATCAATTTGAGCACTTTTAATAATGAAGTGAATGATAGCGAACAACGTACCAAGTAAAATTGCCATACTTAAGTCTAAAGTAACCGTAGCAAGCATGGTTAAAGAAAATTTGATTTCACCTGCTCTAAGTCGGTGTTTAAATAAGTAATGAATATTTTCCCAGTCATTCATTCGCCAAGCAGTAACCATCAGAACTCCAGCTAAAGCACTTAGCGGAATGTTTGACATGAGCGGGGCAAAAAGAAACATTGAAAGAAGTAAAAATAAGGCATGGAAAATACCAGTTAGCCGTGTAACAGCACCAGACTTGATAGCAACGCTACTCCGAGCAATCGCGGCTGTTGCTGGGATACCACCAAAGAATGGTAAAATAATATTACCAATACCTTGAGCGACTAATTCTTGATTGTTATCGATAGGACTCCCAGTCATTTTACTAGCACTAGCGCCACAAAGTAAACTTTCAATCATTCCTAAGACGGCGATACTAATCGCAGGCGAAAGTAAGTTTTTTGCCATGTCTGGTGTGATAGCACCTAAGGCAAGCCGGTCATCTCCAATTAATGAAGTGGGGATAGCACCAACTGTTGGTACATCTATTTTAGAAATCATGACAAAAGCTGTTGTAATGATAATAGATAAGAGAGATGCGGGAACAACCGCTGTCCATTTTTTGGGTAAGAAAATCATAAAGAGCACGACAAATAAGCCAATTGCCAGTGTGGGAAGGTGGATAGAAAAGCCATTGGTAAAGTAACTTTTAATTTGTTGAATAACGCTGGTCCCAGTAGAAGATGAACCGAAAAAGTTATTCACTTGACCGAGGGCAATGATTATTGCAATACCAGAAGTAAACCCTGTGATAACGGAAGAAGGAATAATATTTCCAAGAATTCCAAGTTTGAAAATACCGGCTAAGAGTAAAATGATACCAGCCATTAAAGTAGCTAAGAAAACACCGTTCATTCCGTATTTTGCAACAACAGATATCAAGATAGCTGCCATCGCACCAGTTGGTCCAGAAATTTGGAAGAAAGCTCCTGATAATGCACTAATAACAACACCAGCAATAATAGCTGTAATCATTCCTGAAGCAGCACTAGCGCCACTTGATACACCGAAAGCTAACGCTAGAGGTAAGGCAACAGCGGCGACGGTAACCCCAGCCATTAAGTCTTTAATCAGTTTTGTTTTATTATACCCTGTAAACTCTTTTCTTAAGATTGATAAAAAATTACTAATCATAAATTTGATAACCCCTTTTTTGATAATATGTTAAGAATATCACATTATCAATAGAATGAAAAATAAACTTTAATTTTTTTTGCTTTTATAGTTGACTTTATAAAATGAACTGTGTATACTGAAGTAGTTGAGAAATAAAGCAGAGGCACCCGCTTCTCGCCTAAGTTAGAATATGACTGGGCTGGATAAGGATAATTCTTACTTCCATATTTTGGATTTTAGAATTTTTTGGTGCGGGTTCTTTATAAGAACTCGTTTTTTTCTGTGTTTTTCTCTAATTATTTTTGGAGGTGAATGACCATAGCAAAAGATATTATGGTGAATGACGGCATTCGTGCAAGAGAGTTACGTTTAATTTCTGCAGATGGAGAACAATTAGGAGTTAAATCAAAAGTAGAAGCATTAAGAATTGCGGAAAGTGCAAGCTTAGATTTAGTATTGGTAGCACCAAACGCAAAACCACCCGTTGCTAAAGTAATGGACTATGGGAAGTATCGTTTCGAACAACAGAAAAAAGAACGAGAAGCTCGTAAAAAACAAAAAGTGATTAATGTGAAAGAAGTTCGTTTAAGTCCAACAATTGATCTGAATGATTTTAATACGAAACTACGTAATGCACGTAAGTTTCTTGAAAAAGGCGATAAAGTTAAGGCTTCTATCCGTTTCAAAGGCCGTGCCATAACCCATAAAGAAATTGGTCAGGACGTCTTAAACCGCTTAGCAAGTGAAACTGAAGATGTTGCAACAGTTGAGCAAAAAGCGAAAATGGATGGCAGAAGTATGTTCATCATGCTTGCGCCAAAAACAGATAAGTAGAACAATCTGAGGAGGAAAATCAAATGCCAAAAATGAAAACTCACCGCGGACTAGCAAAACGTGTTAAGCGTACTGGTGGTGGCGGATTAAAGAGATTCCGTGCGTTTACAAGTCACCGTTTCCACGGTAAAACTAAAAAACAACGTCGTCAATTACGTAGACCGTCAATGGTATCTAAAGGCGATTACAAACGTATTCGTCAACAATTGACTCGCATGAAATAATTTTTTAGTTATTGATAATGACTAAAGTAATAGAACGAAGAACAGAAATCAAGGAGGAATTATCATGGCACGTGTAAAAGGTGGAACAGTAACTCGCCGTCGTCGTAAAAAAGTGCTTAAGTTAGCTAAAGGCTACTATGGCTCGAAACATACATTATTTAAAACAGCAAAAGAACAAGTGATGAAATCTCATACATACGCATTTAGAGATCGTCGCAAAACTAAAAGTAATTTCCGTAAATTATGGATTGCTCGTATTAACGCAGCAGCTCGTATTAACGGTTTAAGCTATAGTAAATTAATGCACGGTTTAAAACTTGCTAATATTGATATTAACCGTAAAATGTTAGCAGATTTGGCTATCCATGACGCAACAGGTTTCACTGCTCTTGCTGACCAAGCTAAAGCAGAATTAAGCAAATAATTAAACAAACATTGATATGATACTGTTTATACCCACTCAATCGAGTGGGTATTTTTTTGACCCAGATTTATTTTTTATTGCTATCGTTTAGAAAAAAATGAGTTAAGCAGCATAAAAAACATCTTCATTGAACCGAAATTCAATGAAGATGTTTTTTTAGTTTTGTTCTATATAACTTTGAGCAATTTGAATCGCGTTGGTTGCTGCACCTTTTCGGAGTTGATCACCACAACACCAAAGACTAATCACGGTTTGTTGGTTAATTTTTTGCTTGCGTATCCGTCCAACATAAACTAAATCTTGACCTGAAGCTTCAAGTGGCATTGGATAGGGGATATCGTCCGTTTCATCGATTAATTTAACACCGGGAGCGACACTCAATAATTTTTTTACTTCTTCTATTGAAAAATCTTCATCAAAATAAAGAGTGATTGATTCAGAATGAGAACGAATAACTGGAACACGAACACAGGTGCAAATTACATTCAAGTTAGGATGATGTAGAATTTTACGGCCTTCATTTTGAAATTTAAGTTCCTCGCTTGTATTTCCTTCAGCATCAAAACCACCAATTTGTGGAATTAAATTATAAGCAATTTGATATTGAAAAGCGTCGATCGTTGGTGCGTCTTGGTTTTCAAGTTCTTTAATTTGCTGTTCTAACTCATGAGTTCCCGCAATTCCAGCGCCAGAAACTGCTTGGTAAGTCGAAACGACTATTTGCTGTATTGAGTATCGTTGATGTAAAGGAGCAATGGCAACTAAACCAATAATAGTAGAACAGTTCGGGTTAGCAATAATTCCTTGATTTTTTTTGATGTCTTCTGCATTAATTTCAGGGACGATAAGTGGAACGGCTTCATTTAAACGGTAAATACTTGAATTATCAATCACCAAACAGCCTGCAGCGACTGCTTTAGGAAGAAATTGGCGAGCAATCTCATCATCAAGTGCGGATAGAACAATATCGATACCTTTAAAACAGTCTCCGGTTAGTTCTTCAATCGTAAGGTCTTGATTTTCAAAGTGAAGCGTTTGACCAGCACTTCTTTTTGAAGCAAAAACATGTAATTTTTTAATAGGCAGTTGACGTTCACTTAAAACTTTTAGCATTTCTTGACCGACGGCGCCAGTGACTCCTAGAATTGCAATATGATATTTTTTCATTTGTCTTCTCCTTCAAATTCACTATAAATGGTTTGAATAGTTTTATTATAATCATCATTAGTAACGGCTAAAATGATATTTGTTTCATTCCCAGTTTGTGAAATAAGGGAAATGTTAATATTATTTTGACCTAACGCTTCAAAAACGCGCCCACTCATCCCCGTTTTTTGTTTCATAAAACGGGAAACGATGGCAATTAAAGCAAGCTCGTGATTGACAGTAATTTCGTCTGCTTGACAGACTTTTTTTAATTGGTGGACTAAATCATAGTACATTGGTTTGAGTGTTTCAGATTGGACGACCAATGAGAAAGAATCGATAGCCGTTGAAATGTGTTCGACATGAAGTTGATTTTCTTCTAAGACTTCTAAAGCTTTGCGAATGGTACCAAATTCATTCGACATGTGTTCTTTTACAATTGTAATAATCGAAAAATCTTTTTTTCCCGCAATCCCAGTAATCGCATGACGTATTTCTTGATTGACTTTATTTAAAATAATTGTTCCAGGGTTTTCTGGTTCATTGGTATTTAAAATATAGATGGGAATATTTTTATCTTTGACTGGGTAGACTGCTTCTTCGTGAATAACAGAGGCCCCCATGTAAGAAAGCTCCCGTAATTCTTCATAAGTAATAATATCGATTTGTTTCGGATGTTTAACGATTCGTGGATCAGCTTTAAGAATACCAGAGACATCTGTCCAGTTTTCATAACGTTTGGCATTTGCTAGATTTGCTAGAATACTACCAGTCACATCACTTCCACCACGTGACATTAAATGAATATCACCATTGGGAAAAGCCCCGTAAAAACCAGGAATTATCATTTTAGTATGTTGTTTGAGTAATCGTTGAAAAGCAATTTCCATTTTTGGATAATCTAAATCTCCGTTGAATTTGAAAAAAATAACATCTTTGGCATCAACGAAAGGATAGTTAAGGTAATCACTTAGTAATTTTGCTGTTAAATATTCACCACGACTGACAAGATATTCAAGTTCAATCGATTGTTGTAATTCATTGTAAAGGTGGTCTAATTCTTGTTCAATCGGTGTTTCTAAAGATAAAGTAGTCTTAATGGTTATGAGTTTTTCACGAATAAGATTGAAAATAGAATCGACAGACATGCCGTAACGTTTATGTTCAAAGCAAAGATAAAGAAGGTCGGTTATTTTATGATCTTCATTTGTCTCTTTTCCGCTTGCACTTGTAACGATAATCTTCCTCTTGTCATTAGTAGTAACAATCTGTTTAACTTTTTGAAATTGTTTAGCATTTGCGACACTACTACCTCCAAATTTGATAACACGCATTTAAGCTAGACCTCCTTTTGTTTAAACTTAACAATTAAATCAGGTTCGATTACTTCTGTTTTTAAGATATCTTTCAGTTGAGAAAAGGTTAAAGGTTTAAGATGATAATAATTTTGTTCCTTTTTATCAAAGTACACATCTGAAATTTTTTGTTGTGTTCGAATGACGAAGGAATGTTTTTTTACATCTTGAAAAATTAAATTTACAGAGGAGCGTTCTTTTTTATCATAGTCTGTTTCTTTGATATCAAGGATATCTTGCACAATGGCATTTGCGGTCGGTAATTGGCCAGCGCCTTGTCCGTAAAAAAGTAAATCTCCAATTGTTTTTCCGGTCAACCGCACGGCATTATAATTAGCATTGACCTGAGCTTCTAATTCGTTCGAAGTGATGGCATTTAGTAAAACACTTCCTTCAAAAACGTTCTCTTGAACATAAATTTCACCAAAATATTTTAAAGTGTAGCCGTTATCTGAGAAATAATTAATATCCTTCAGAGTAACCTGACGCATACTTGCTTTGAAAATGGTACTGGTTGGAATTTTTCCATGGAAAGCTAAGCGACTAGTGATGATTAATTTATTGAGAATATCATCTCCATCAATATCTGCACTAGGGTCTGCCTCCGCATAGCCCAAACTTTGAGCTTTTTCTAAAACGTCTGCAAAGGGAGCATTTTGTTCTGTCATAGTTGAGAGAATATAATTAGAGGTTCCATTTAAAATACCAGAGCAGCTTGAAATAGAATCTATTCGAGAGGCTCTTTTTAATTCATTAAGCCAGGGAATACCACCACCAACACTAGCTTCAAATAGGAAGTGAGTATTTGTTTCTTGTGCGGCTCTTTGAAAGTCATCATAAAATTGAGCGATGACAGCTTTATTTGCACTCACGACATGTTTACCATGTCTAAAACAAGCCATAATATGTTTATAGGCGGGATGACAGCCATTTAGTGTTTCAACGACACAATCAATTGTTTCATCACGCAGGATATCTTCAATACTTTCACACCATAATGGGATTTTCTTTTTTGAATTGGGGCGATTCCAAATTTTTACTACTTCAATTGAACGGTCTTTTAATTGCTCATTAATTATTTTATAAACCCCTGCACCGACGACACCGTATCCTAAAATTGCTATTTTCAACCATTTCACGTCCTTATCTCGATTACACTTGTATTTGTATGGTGGATATTGTATCATATGCATAAATGATTTACAAGGAGTGATTGGATGGTAAAAGATTATCAGAGTTCACGTAACCCAAAAATAAAAGCAAGTGCGAGTGAAGCAATCCTTTCTGGGCTTAGTTCAGACGGAGGTTTATTCGTTTTAAATAATTTAGAAGCGTATCGTTATCCTATCGAAAATTTACAAGATAAAAATTACCAAGGGATTGCTCAAGATATTTTTCAACTTTTCTTTAAAGAATTTTCAACAGAAGAAATAAAGGCGTGTGTTGAAAACGCATATGATAAAAAATTTACAGATTCAAAAATAGTACCTATTAAAAAATTGAAAGAGGCCTATTTATTAGAGCTTTTTCATGGGCCAACAAGTGCATTTAAAGATATTGCCTTATCGGCATTACCACATTTAATGGAAATCGCCTTAACGTTGAAAAAAAGTAGTCAAAAAATAATGATTTTAACTGCGACGAGTGGAGATACTGGGAAAGCAGCTTTAGAAGGATTTAAAGATAGTTCTACGGTTGAAATAATGGTTTTTTATCCAAATGAAGGCGTTTCGAGAATGCAACAATTACAAATGCAAACTCAAATGGGAGCCAATGTAGAGGTGGTTGCGATAAAAGGAAATTTCGATGATGCCCAACGAGGAATTAAAGAATTGTTTAATGATCAGGAGGTTCAACAGGCTTACGCCACTAAAAATTATCAACTATCAAGTGCAAACTCAGTCAATATTGGTCGTTTGATCCCACAAATTGTTTATTATTTCGATGCTTATCGTCAACTCGTCCAAAACAACGAAATTGAATTAGGTCAACACGTTGACTTCGTTGTTCCAACAGGGAATTTTGGAAATATTTTAGCTGGCTATCATGCTAAAAAATTAGGGTTACCAATTAACCAACTCATTTGTGCCTCTAATGCAAATCGTATTTTGAGTGATTTTTTAGAAACGGGTATTTATGATAGTCGCCGTGAGTTCTTAAAAACAACCTCGCCAAGTATGGATATTTTAATTTCATCTAATTTAGAACGTCTCTTGTTTTATGTAAGTGGTTCAGATGCATCGTATGTCAGTGAATGCATGGAACAATTAAAAATAAATGGTTTTTTTAAAGTAACACCCATGATATTAAAGCAATTACAAACCGATTTTGGTTTTGGCTATGCGACAGACGAAGCAGTAGCTGACGTCATTCAAAAAGTATATCAAGAAGAGGGCTATGTATTAGATCCACATACCGCAGTTGCTTATCAAGTGATGTTATCCAATCCTTCGTCTCCTTATCCTAAGGTCGTTTTGGCAACTGCTTCTCCTTATAAATTTACGAAGAGTGTCGCTCAAGCGTTAAAACTACCATTGACAACAAAAGATGAATTTTCAATGATAGAAGAACTAGAAAAAGCAACTGGTGAAAAAGCACCACAAAATTTAAAAGCTGTAAAAAATTTACCAATTCGTCATCAAACGTGTATTGAAAAAGTTGAAATGAAAAATTATGTTTTAAATAATAAGAGGTGAAAAAAATGGTGAAAATAAGAGTGCCAGCAACGTCTGCTAATATTGGGGTTGGCTTTGATTGTCTAGGATTGGCATTAAAGAAATATGCTTATTTTGAATTTGATTGGTCGGAAGATTTAAAAATTACAGGATGCCCTCCTGCTTTTCAAACATCAGATAATTTAGTCTATCAAGCGTATGTTTATACGATGGAGTATTTAGGTGAGTTAGTTCGTCCTATTTCATTGACTATTGAAAGTTCTATTCCTTACGAAAGAGGTTTAGGGAGTAGTGCGACTTGCGTTGTTGGTGGAGTTTTGGGGGCCTTTGAATTAACTGGAATACCTTATGATTGGGAAAAAATCTTAAAAATTGCGACAGAGATCGAAGGTCATCCTGATAATGTTGCACCAGCTATTTTGGGTGGACTAATTGCTTCTTATCTTGGAGAACAACAAGTCGTGACACAATCGTATCCTGTACATCCTTCTTTTAAATGGGTGAGTTTTATCCCTAATTTTACAACATCAACTAAGGCTTCGCGTGAAGCATTACCACAAAAACTTCAGTTTAAAGACGCCGTTGCTAACCAAAGCAAGTTATTATTTGCACTGCAAGCTTTAGCTGAGGGAAACTCAGTGTTATTAAAAATGGTGATGGACGATCAGTTGCATGAACCTTATCGGAAGCTATTAATCCACGAATATGAAGCTATTCGCCAGATCGCATTGGCTAGTGGGGCCGCGTGCGTATTTATTTCTGGAAGTGGACCAACTTTAATAGGTGTGTATCAAAAAGAAGTTAATCTAAAGCAGTTAAAAGAAAAGTGTCAACAATTGAAATCATCTTGGGAATGTCATATAGTTGATATTGATCAAGAAGGAGTAAAAGTATGTTGACCAATTATCTAATTGTGAATGAAAAAGTATTACCTGAAGTTTTTGGAAAAGTAATTGAGGTTAAAAATCTCTTGGAGACGGGTGAGTGTGAAAATATCAGTGACGCGGTTAAGAAAGTTGGGATTTCACGGAGTGCGTATTATAAATATAAAGATCATGTCTTTACTCCGGATAATGCGACCCTAATGAGAAAATCGTTGATATCTTTTGTTCTATCAGATGAAAAAGGGATACTCTCACGTGTCCTAAATGAAATTTCAGCTTCTGGTGGAAATGTCCTGACGATTAATCAAAATATTCCAATTCAAAAAAAAGCCAACGTCATTGTCAGTATTGACATTAAAGATTTACATTTACCGATAGAAGAATTACTTAAAAAAATTGATGAAATATCAGGTGTGAGTAAAATAACATTATTATCGATTGAATAGAATTAGAAAATGCATTAACTAATAAGTAATTTATTAGTTAATGCATTTTTATTTAAGTTTTAAATTTAAAAAAGCTTGGGCGAAATAAAGTGCTTGATAGTCGTTGACTTTAAGACCGGAAATACTATCAAAATCTAACATGATTTTTTCGAACTCACAGTTACTGAGATCAATGTTTTTTAAAGACGTTTTAAAAAAATTCGCCTGATTAAGTCCACACTCATTAAAAGTAACTTTCTTCAATTTACATTCACCCATTTCAACTTGATCCATTTTATTCTCTGAAAAATTAACAGTATCTAAACGGGTGTGATTGAAGTTACTTAAAAATAAATTAGAACCTTTAAATTCAATATTTTTAAGAAAAGCATCTGAAAAATCAGTTCCTACTAATTTACAATTGATAAACTGATTTCGATGTAAGCTACCTTTTGAAAGTTGGGTATTGGATAGGTCGCAGTTTTTAAAGACGCAGTCCACAAGCTCAATGTTAGAGAAATCATTATTTAAAAATTGGACACGCTCAAAGGTACAACGTTCAATGATAGCATGTTCCATATCGATGTCTTCCACAAGTTCATTTTTGATCCATTTATTGTCTAAATATAAATCATCTTCATGATGATAGATATCAAAAAAAGAATCTGACGTTTGCTCGTTTGTCATGCTAAATCCTCCTAAAAGTTTTTCAGCTATTAGTATAACATATTCAAAATATTAATGGTTTCCCTTGTAACGTGAAGGAGGGACACCGAAACGCTGTTTAAAAGCTCTTGAAAAAGATTGTTCATTATCATATCCGACTTGTTTCGCCGTTTCTGAAACAGTATGATTTCCCATTTCTAATAAAATAGAAGCTTTGTGTAAACGAAACCCTTTTAGATACGAAATGGGAGTAACACCAAGCTCTTCTTTGATGACTTGGCTAAGATAGGAAGGATTCAAACTCATTGAGTTAGCAATATGATAAATGGACAAAGAGCTTAAGTGGTAACTATTTTGAACATAAAGAATAAAGCTCTTGCTATACCTTTTCTTTGTCATTTTACTAAGATTAGGTAAAGTGAAATTTTTTTCGCCTTCTAAGCTGTTAATTAATTGAAAGAAAACAGTATAGATTTCTAGTAATTTTAAATAATCAAAATGTTTTGATTTCATTAATAATTCAAAAAGATATTTTATTTGTTTGTTGGACTGTTTAATTTGCCCAACGTAACTGTGGGGATGAATATTACAACTGGTTAAAATATCCTCAATCTTGCTACCACCAATGCCCAACCAATAGTATTCCCAAGGATTTTTATCATCTGCTTGGTAATGAATGATATCGTTGGGTCGAATAATAAAAAATTGTCCTTTTTTAAGGTGAAAAATTTGATCTTTGACTTTGTATGTCCCTTGCCCATTAACAATATAATGAATGATATATTTCTCGCGTATATTAGGACCATACTCATGTTTTGAACGGCAATTTTCATGCCCGATATTATAAAAGTAAAAATCTGAAAAAACGGGGGTGTTGACAAAGATATCACGATAAATACGAGCCATTTTTATCCTCCTTAAAACGTTTTCATCTCTAAGTATAAAGGATGAAAAAAGATAAATCTAGTTTTGATAAAAAAATGTATTAAAATGACTGTGAAATAATTTTTAATAAAGCTTGTTTTAAAAGGTTTTCATCTGTATTTCTATGTACAAATAGATAACGAACTAAAAAAATGTCAAGTTTATCTAAAAAAAATCACTTCTAATTGTAAGCGCTTATTATTATGATAGAGATATCAAAAACAGAAAGAAGTGGGAAAACATGAAGAAATGGATGACTTTTGGGTTATCTTTGGCATTAACAGGTATTTTAGTGGGATGTGGTAAAAGTGATCAAGCGAGTGAAGCAAAGTCATCATCTAAGCAAGAAACAATCACTTATGCGCTGTGGGATACAAATCAAGAAGCCGGTATGAAAGAAATGGCTAAAAAATTTGAGGAAAAAAATAAAGATATTAAAGTAAAAGTTGAAGTGACTCCTTGGGACCAATACTGGACCAAATTAGATGCAGCGGCAACAGGTGGAAGTTTACCCGATGTTTTCTGGATGCATTCGAATGAAGCGTATCGTTATATGAGTAATGAGATATTGTTACCGTTAGATGATTCGATAAAGGCTAAAAAAATTGATTTAGCTAATTATCCAGAAGATATAAGCAAATTATATTCTTATAAAGATAGTCAATATGCCATTCCTAAAGATATTGACACGATAGGTTTATGGTATAACAAAACACTCTTTGATGAAGCCGGTATCGCTTATCCGGATGAGAATTGGACATGGGAAACATTAAAAGAAAATGCAAAAAAATTAACAGATCCAGCTAAAAAAGTTTATGGTTTGGTTTTAGCAAATGATGGTCAAGAAGGTTATTGGAATTTTATATTCCAAAATGAGGGAAAAATATTTAATGACGATCGAACAAAATCGGAAATGACCGATCCAAAGACACAAGAAGCCTTACAATTTTATGCTGATTTAATTGATAAGGAAAAAGTTTCACCTTCTTCTGAGCAGATGTCTGAAAATAAACCCGCTTCTTATATTCAATCAGGACGTGCAGCGATGGGACTATTTGGCTCATGGATGTTAGCGGATTTTAAAGCCAATGATTATATGTTGAAAAATATGGATGTAGCAGTTTTACCAAAAGGGAAAAAACAAGCCTCAATATACAATGGTCTAGGTAATGCAGTTGCTGCATCAAGTCAACATAAAGAAGCGGCAGTTAAATTTGTTGAATACTTAAGTTCAGAAGAAGCAAACGTGATTTCAGCAGAAATGGGATCGGCCATTCCAGCGTATAAGGGAACTGCAGGTAAATGGGTGGATAACACGAAAGAATACGATGTGCAAGTTTATCTAGATATGATGGATTATGCAGTCATTCGCCCTTACTCAAAAGAAACAATTAAAGTGGAACGTGTAGAAACAGATCAGTTAGCTGAACTTTTCAATGGTAAAAAACCAGTTAATGAAGTGACTGAAAAAATCAAAACCGAAGTTGATCAAATTCTTAAATAGTTGAGGAAAGAAGGTAGAAAGGTGCGTTTAAAGAAATATAAAAAAGAAGAGGTGTTTTGGGGCTGGCTTTTGATTGCTCCAACACTGATTGGGTTATTTGTATTAAATATTAAGCCAGCCATTGATACCTTTATTTTGAGCTTTCAACAATCTGGCGGTTTTGGTCGAACAAAATGGGTAGGGTTTGAAAATTATCAAAAATTAATCAAAGATCCAGAAGTGTTACAAGCAGTGATCAATACATTGGTCTATACGTTAATTGCTGTCCCTTTTATTATTGTTCTTTCTTTATTGGCAGCTGTTTTATTAAATCAAAAAATAAAAGGCCGTTCAATTTATCGAACCTTGTATTTTTTACCGGTTGTTTCGACACCAGCTGCGGTTGCAATGATTTGGAAGTGGTTGTTTAATCCAGATTATGGTTTAATCAATCTTTTATTAGCTAAAATTGGTTTAACAGGACCCAATTGGCTGACGAATCCACATACCTCACTTTTAGCAATAGCGGTGGTCGGAATTTGGAGTACGATTGGTTATAATATGGTACTTCTTCTTTCCGGATTACAAGAAATACCTAAAGATTACTATGAATCAGCAGAGTTAGATGGGGCAGGAGCAGTTAAACAATTTTTTTCAATTACGTTGCCCTTAGTAACCCCAACCTTGTTTTTTGTAATGGTGACGACAATTATCAACTCACTCCAAGTTTTTGATTTGATTTTTATGATGATTGACAAGACCAATGTGGCTTTACCTAAAACTCAGTCGTTGGTTTACTTATTTTATAAACAATCTTTCATTATGAATGATAAAGGTTATGGTTCAGCCATTGTAATGGTTCTCCTTTTAATCATTATGATTATTACAGCCATTCAAATGAAAATTCAAAAAAAATGGGTGAATTACTAGGAGGAAAGAGATGTTAAAAGAAAAAAAACGAAAAAAATGGCTGATCCATTTTATTCTTGTCTTAGGTGTACTAGCAATGATACTGCCTTTTGTTTGGATGATTTTAACTGCAGGTAAAACGTTGGAAGAATCGGTCTTAATTCCACCTAAAATATTTCCTGCTCAGTATCAATGGGGAAATTTTAAAGAAGTTTTTGAGAAACTTCCTTTTGTTAGTTTTTATTGGAATACAGCATTGATGATTTTCTTTAGGATTATTGGTTCAGTTCTTTTTAGTGCAATGGCAGCGTACGCCTGTGCAAGACTCAAATTTCCAGGACGTAATTTGTTTTTTGGTTTGGTTTTAGTCCAAATGATGATACCAACTCAAATTTTTATTATTCCTCAATATTTAATGGTGCAGAAACTGAATCTACTCAATTCAGTTCCAGCTCTTGTTTTACCAGGGATTGTGAGTGCGTTTGGGACCTTTTTATTGCGTCAGTTTTTTATGAGTTTACCTGATGAGTTAGAGGAAGCAGCGAAGTTAGATGGGGCTAATATTTGGCAAATATTTTTTAAAATAATGTTACCACTTGCTCGGTCAGGTTTAATTGCGTTGGCTATTTTTACAGGACTGTTTGCGTTTAAAGATTTAATGTGGCCGTTGATTGTCAATATGTCCTTAGATAAAATGACATTATCTTCAGGACTAGCTAATCTACAAGGTCAGTATGTGACGAATTATCCACAACTTATGGCGGGATCGCTCCTTGCGATATGGCCAATGGTTTTACTATTTATTATTTTTCAAAAGAAATTTATCGAAGGCATTTCAACGTCTGGCGGTAAATTATAATAAAAAATTTAGAGGTGTAGATATGACAAAGATTACATTTATTGGAGCCGGTAGTACTATTTTTGCAAAAAACGTGTTAGGGGATGCCATGCTAACTGAGAGTTTACAGACAGCAGAAATTGCCTTATATGATATTGATGAGCAACGCTTAAAAGAATCCGCACTAATGTTGAAAACATTAAATAAAAATTGTAATAAAAATCGTGCAACAATTGAAATCTACCATGATCGAAAAGAAGCGTTGCGTGAAGCAGACTTTGTGATTAATGCTATTCAAGTCGGAGGGTATAAGCCGTCGACAGTTATCGATTTTGAAATCCCTAAGAAATACGGATTAGAACAAACTATCGGCGATACTTTAGGTATAGGTGGGATTTTTAGAGGGCTACGAACTATTCCTGTAATGTTGGCATTTGCTCGTGAGATGGAAGAAGTTTGTCCGGATGCTTGGTTGTTAAATTATACTAATCCAATGGCAATTTTAACGATGGCAATGTTGCGCCATACTAAGATTAAAACAGTGGGGTTATGTCATAGCGTCCAAGTCTGTGTACCAGAGTTATTCGAACATTTAGGAATTACAGATGATTATGATTTAAATGATTTTCAGTGGAAAATCGCAGGAATTAATCATATGGCGTGGTTATTAGAGTTAACCAAAGAGGGGAAAGATTTTTATCCAACGATTAAAGCTTTGGCTAATAAAAAAGAGAATCCTCATCCAGATGCGGTTCGTTTTGAATTAATGAAACATTTTGGTTATTATGTGACAGAGTCAAGTGAACATAATGCAGAATATCATCCTTATTTTATTAAATCGAAATATCCAGAGTTAATCGATGAACTGGCTATTCCATTAGATGAATATTTACGTCGATGTGAAAAACAAATTATTGATTGGGAAAAACAAAGAGATGAAATTGTTCATAATGGTGATTTAACTCATACACGTAGTAGTGAATATGCCTCTTATATTATGGACGCAATAGTGACGGGTCAACCGACGATGATTGCTGGTAATGTGTTAAATCATGGGTTGATAACAAATTTACCGACAAATTGTTGTGTTGAAGTTCCTTGTTTAGTTGATAAAAATGGGGTGCAACCAACGTATGTTGGTGATTTGCCAACACAGTTAGCAGCCTTGAATCGTACTAATATTAATGTCCAAGAATTAACAGTTGAAGCAGCCGTTAATTTTAGCCGTGAAAAAATCTATCAAGCTGCTCTCCTAGACCCACATACAAATTCAGAGTTATCAATTACTGAGATTAAAAATTTAGTGGATGATTTGATTGAAGCGCATGGTGATTATTTACCCGATTATTTCTAAAAATGATAAAAAAGATTGTAATGGATCAGGCCATTACAATCTTTTCTTTTTTTAGTTATAATCAAAGAAAAGAGTTGGAGGTAAAATAACATGAGATTATGGCATGAGCGATTAATTACTAAATTACCTAGGCAACAATTATTGGGGCAGCATCGTGAATGTTGTGCTTTGCGAGGGAATGGCTGGGGGAAGAAACATCAAACAGTGAACTACGTTTTTGATGTTTCACCCTATTATTTATATGGCTATCATTTATTGGTTATGAATGAAATGGAGCGGCGTGGCTATCATCCTAATCAGATTTGGTATGACAAGAACTATCGTGGTCAGAAGTGTGCTTCCTACTCAAATTTAGCGATTGAAAGTCTCTCAGTTCCTATTTATTCAAAACATGATGCCGATTATTTAGAAGAGTGTTTAACGAATTTAAAAGGAAAAGGTATCGATCTTTCGATTTGAAGAAGTGAAAAACAGTTTTATTTGTGAATATAAACACTTTTTTGTTTTTATTTTATTTTTTTAAAATATATTTGATATGTAAGCGGAAAGAAAGCTTGACACTAACACAATATGTAGTTGTCAAGTCTTTTTTTGATATTTTTTAACACTACATATAGGTTGATTAAGCTAACTCTTTAGGCTATGATAGATAGCGAGGAACGTTAAAGGAGTGGAGATTTATGATAGAATTCGATAAAGTTAATAGCAAATTAACTACTGAAAGTGCTAAAATGAACAAAATTCAAGTCATTAAGAGAGACGGTCGTGTTGTTGAGTTTGATGATGCTAAAATTACAAATGCGCTAGCTAAAGCTGAGGAAAAAATTAATGGTGAGTTGACTAGTGTTGCCAGTAAAAAAATAGATCGTTTAGTTGAGATGATAAACCAAGAAATTCATCAACGTTTTACGCAAGATATAAAAATTTATGAAGTGCAAAATATTGTAGAGCATATCTTGTTAGACAATCGTGAATATCTTTTAGCCGAAGAGTATATTAATTACCGAACTCGTCGTGATTTTGCTCGTAGTCGTGCAACCGATATCAACGTTGCAATCGATAAATTATTAAATAAAGATAGTCGTTTAGTCAATGAAAATGCAAATAAAGACAGTGATGTTTTTAATACACAACGTGACTTGACAGCCGGGATTGTCGGCAAGTCAATTGGTTTGAAATTACTCCCATCACATGTGGCAAATGCTCATCAAAAGGGTGACATTCATTACCATGATTTGGACTATCATCCCTATTCGCCAATGACAAATTGTTGCTTGATTGATTTTAAAGGCATGTTAAATAATGGCTTTAAAATAGGGAATGCAGAAGTAGAGTCTCCTAAATCAATTCAAACAGCAACGGCTCAAATCTCACAAATCATTGCAAATGTGGCTTCTAGTCAGTATGGGGGTTGTTCAGCCGATCGGATTGATGAGTTTTTAGCTCCTTTTGCTGAAAAAAACTATGAAAAACATTTAAAAGAAGCTCGTGAATGGATTGAAGATGAAGCTAAGCATGATGAATATGCGAAAGCAAAAACAAAAAAAGATATTTATGATGCAATGCAAAGCCTAGAATATGAAATCAATACGCTATTTACATCGAATGGGCAAACGCCTTTTACTTCACTTGGTTTTGGTTTAGGAACTAACTGGTTTGAAAAAGAAATCCAACGTGCGATTTTACAAAACCGTATCAAAGGATTAGGTGAAGAACATCGAACGGCGATTTTCCCTAAATTAATTTTTTCAATTAAAGAAGGAGTCAATCGTCAACAAGATGATCCAAACTACGATATTAAAGAATTAGCGATTGAGTGTGCAACAAAGAGAATGTATCCTGATATTTTAAACTACGATAAGATTGTTGAATTGACGGGTAGTTTTAAGGTGCCGATGGGGTGTCGTTCTTTCCTACAAGGTTGGAAAGATGAAAATGGTGAGGAAGTTAATTCAGGTCGAATGAATTTAGGTGTCGTGACGTTAAATTTACCAAGAATTGCTTTGGAAACAGCTCAAGATAAAGATAAATTTTGGAGTCTATTAGAAGAACGATTAGAAATTGTTAAAGATGCCCTCGTTTTTCGTGTGAATCGTTGTTTGGAAGCTAAGCCAGCCAATGCGCCAATTCTTTACCAACATGGTGCTTTTGGTCCACGTCTAACGAAAGATGACTCAGTGAATGAATTGTTTAAAAATCGTCGTGCAACAATTTCATTAGGTTATATTGGGCTTTATGAAGCGGCCTCTTTATTTTATGGTGGTGAATGGGAGAAAAATCCAGATGCGAAACAATTTACTTTAGATATTTTGAAAAATTTAAAAGCTCATGTTGACGAGTGGTCAGATGAATATGATTATCACTTTAGCGTTTATTCCACACCTAGTGAAAGTTTAACCGATCGTTTCTGTCGTTTGGACCATGAAAAATTTGGTGAAATAGAAAATGTAACAGATAAAGATTACTACACAAATAGTTTCCACTATGATGTTCGTAAAAACCCAACCCCATTTGAGAAACTAGATTTTGAAAAAGATTATCCTAAATATTGTTCAGGTGGGTTTATTCATTATTGTGAATACCCAGTTTTACAACAAAACCCGAAAGCTTTAGAAGCAGTTTGGGATTATTCTTATGACAAGATTGGTTATTTAGGGACTAATACACCGATTGATCATTGTTATGAATGTGATTTTGAAGGTGATTTTAATCCAACAGAACGTGGCTTTGAGTGTCCTCAATGTGGAAATCGCGATCCTAAAACATGTGATGTTGTCAAACGAACATGTGGTTATTTAGGCAATCCGCAAGCACGTCCAATGGTTCATGGTCGTCATAAAGAAATTGCTTCACGTGTTAAACATATGAAATAAATTAGACTGGAGTTAACTGACTAAGGATGGCTAGTTAACTCCCAGTTTTTTATTTTTAAAGGAGAGAAAAAAATGAGAAATCCACAGCCTAAAGAATGGACAGCTCATCAGTTTAGTAAGTTGAAGATTGCCGATTATAAACCCTTTATGTTTGTTGATGGTGAGGGTGTTCGTTGTAGTATTTATGTGAGTGGCTGTTTATTCGCTTGTGAAGGGTGCTTTAATAAAGCAATCCAAAACTTTAACTATGGCGTTGATTATACTGAATCCTTAGAAAATCAAATTATTGAGGACTTAAGTCAAGATTATGTTAAAGGACTGACCCTGTTGGGTGGAGAACCTTTTTTAAATACGCAAGTTTGTTTACAGTTAGTCAAGAGGGTTCGTCAAGAATTTGGTTCAAGTAAAGATATTTGGTCTTGGACAGGCTATACTTATGAAGAGTTATTAGAGGAAACCGCGGACAAGCTAGAATTATTATCTTATTTAGATGTTTTAGTTGACGGTCGTTTTGAGTTGAGTCGTCGTGATTTGACCTTACAATTTAGAGGGAGTAGCAATCAGCGAATTTTAGATGTGCCGAAATCTCTAAAAAATAACCAAGCTGTTTTTTGGGATAAGTGTATAGATACTGGGTCTTATTAATTAAAAGTAGACTTATTACTTTTTGAGTGTATAATTATTACAAGAGGTGATGAAGATGGAACGTGTCATTGAATGGATTGAAGTTGGCATCGATTATATCGCCATTTTTATTTTATTATTTGGCGGTTTACGTGCGTTTATCAATTTTTTAAGAATTGAAATTCTGCGCTTTGAGCATCCTGAAAGGACGTTACATAAAGATATTGAAAAAGTTCATTTGAGTTCTTATATCTTATTAAGCATTCAGTTTATGATTATTAGTGACTTGATTCGAACGGTGACTTCAACATCGTTTAAGAATATTATTTTTGTTTCTATCTTAATTATTGTTCGAGGTTTAATTGCTAAACTCGTTGTTGAAGAAACTACAATAACTAAAAAACATATTGAGACTGAGATGGACCGAGATTAGAGAAAAGCTTTCAATCACATTTGTTGTGTTTGAAAGCTTTTTTTGAAAAGTTTAGTTTTTAAAACAACAAAAAACATTGCAATTTGAATTAAAACTGCGTAATCTTATAAAGATAATAAAAAAGAAATTAAGGATGTTAAAAAAGATGCTAAAAAATAAAAAGCGATTAGTGGATTATTGTAGTAGTTTAGTATTCCCTATGTTAATTGTTAGTGTAGTTTTTGCCATTTTACAGCTGGCACCATTTGGTTCAAAAAATCTATTAGTGAGTGATTTAGGAAGTCAGTATCTTCCTTTTTTAAGTAGTTTTAAACGTTTTTTTTCTGAAGGAGGAGAAACGCTATATTCCTTTGCTAATGGTATTGGCGGGCCAATGGAACCCTTGGTTGCTTACTATCTAATGTCACCGTTAAATGGATTAGCTTTATTTTTTTCTTATGGACAATTGCCAGAAGTGATTGTTGGTTTAATTATTTTTAAAATAGGGCTGATGGGTTTAACTATGTTTACTTATTTAGATCAACATTACCGTGAAACAACGATTTTTACACAAGTTTTTTCATTAGCCTATAGTTTGTGTGGTTTTGTCGTTGTTTATTTACTTAATTTTATGTGGTTAGATGTTCTTGTCTTATTTCCACTTCTTGTTTTAGGTTTAGAAAAACTTTGGCTGAAAAAAGAACCTTATTTATATGGAATAACTCTCTTTTTATCAATTATATTTAATTATTATTTAGGTTATATGGTTTGTATTTTTTCTGTCGTTTATAGTCTTTATCTTTATTATTTACATCATTATAAAAAGGAAAATAAGTTTAAGTTTAAACGATTATGGGCTGAATGGCGTCAATTTGTTGTGACATCGTTACTATCAGGTTTGATGACCTCCTTTTTATTAATACCTGCTGTTTTAGGGATGTTAAAAACAGGCAAATCAACTTTTTATCTTTCTGATTTTTTACCTGTTCCTCGTTTTGGTTTAGAAGCACTTTCTCAAATGGGGATGGGAACTTTAAATTATGATATGCGTTTGGATCATTTACCGATGATTTATTCGGGTGTGGTTATTTGGTTACTCGCCTTTGTTTATTTTTTCTTACCGACTGTTTCAAAACAGAAAAAGAAAGCAATGGGCCTTTTACTTCTTTTTATTTACTTTAGTTTTTTATTAGAAGGTTTTAATACAATCTGGCATATGTTTCAAAGCCCCGCAGGTTTTCCTTATCGTAATGCTTTTATTTTTAGTTTTTTATTGATTAAATTAGCTTATGAAACTTACTTATATGTTAAAAATCATCAGGATATACAACGAGTAAAAAAATATTTAATCAGGGGTGGCCTTGTTTATATTGCTTTATTGAGTATCGGTCAATTCTTTTTAAATTATCCGCGAAATCAAAATTATTTAATCTCTAATGTCCCTTTTTTGATAACCTTGATTTTAATTCTAATGAGTCTCTTCTTTCTTTTACTAGCCTTTGGTAAACGCCAAAAAAAATGGTTGTTCATCCTTGTTTTATTAACAGCTATTGAATTGGGTGCGAACTTATGGTTATCGATGAAGGATATTCCGTTTGGAAATCAAAATGAATTTGCACAAATGTATCAAGAACAAGAGGCTCTTTTTAGGACATTACCTAAGAGTGAAACACAGTTTTATCGCATAAACTATCAGCCTTCTAAAAGTTATCGTGGGTATGCAGAAAAAAATAATGGTTATAATAACCCTCTCCTTTTCGGGTATGCAGGTGTCTCAAGTTATACTTCAACCCTTGATTCGAATGTACAAGATGTATTAGTTAATTTAGGGATGTATTCTAAAAATGAGCGTCGTTTTTCTTATGTTGATGAATCAGCGGTTGCCAATTTGATGTTGAATGTAAAATATACTGTAACAAATAAAAATATCCCTTTAAAAACAAAAATTAAAGAAAAAAATGGCATGGTAGTTTACCAAAATGAAGAAGCGGTAGGGACTGGTTTTTTAACCAATGATCATTTTCGTTTGGTTACTTTTAGAGAGGGCCAGATTTTAGTTAACCAAGAACGAATTTTACAAGGAATTAAGAGTAGTCAGACGCCTTATTTTGCCCCAGTGTCACAAACGCGAACCCAAAACGTTTTAAATGAAGTCACTTTAACAGGTGTCACCAAAACAGAAGGCCCTGTTTATCTATATTTACCAGATGTTCAATGGAAAGATGTTTCTGAGGTCTTGATAAACCACCAGCCAATACGTTCTGATTTGTTAATAGTGACGAATCAACTCTTTAATTTGGGGAATTATCGTCAAGGAACGCCTTTAGAAGTCCGCTTAAAAGCAAATAAACCATTAAAAGTAACGAATCAATACTGGGCATCATTGGATCAAGGGAAATTTAATGATGTTTTAGATTTGACTAGGAAAAAAAGTTTTCAAATGGAAAGAGGTTACCGTGGAAACTGGCAAGGAAAAATTACGGTGACTGATGAGACATCTTTCTTATATCTGGGGATTCCTTATGATGAGAATTGGTTATTAAAAGTTGATGGAAAAGTTGAGCCACTTGAACGAGTTTTAGATGATTTTTCTGGAATAAAACTTAGTCAAGGCACACATTTGATAGAGCTAAATTATGTTTCAAAATCATTTCGATTAGGAATACTGATGACACTCATTAGCGTAATTGTAACGTTTATTCTAGTCGTTATGTTAAGATTGAAAAAGAAGAAAAAACAAACTTAAAATGTTATACTGTATCTAAATTAGATTAGGAAAGGTGAAGACGATGCTCGATAAAAAAGAAGAATTATTTTTACAAGAATTAACGGATGCTAACGGTGTTCCAGGTAATGAGGAACAAGTGAGAGAAATCTTTAAAAAATATGCTAGCCCTTATGCAGATAAAATAGTATATGATGGTTTAGGTGGGATTAACGCGCGTCATATCGGAGATAAAGAAGGCCCGAAAGTTTTAATTTCGGGTCATATGGATGAAGTGGGGTTCATGGTTACTAAAGTCACCGAAAAAGGGTTTATTGAATTTCAAACATTAGGCGGTTGGTGGGGACAAGTCATGTTGGCTCAAGAAGTCACGGTTACAACTAACACAGGTAAAACACTCCATGGTGTGATTGGCTCTAAGCCTCCACATGTCTTGTCGCCAGAAGCACGTAAGCAACCCTATGATGTGAAAGATATGTTTATTGATATTGGTGGCACAAGTAAGGAAGAAGTTACAGAGTGGGGTGTTAAACCGGGTGACATGATTACTCCATCAATTGATTATCGACGCTTAAATGGTTCGAAATTTTTATTAGCAAAAGCATGGGATAATCGTATTGGTACAGCTGTTTCTTTAAAAGTATTAGAAAACTTAGCACAAGAAGGTCATCCTAATATTCTTTTTGCTGGAAGTAATGTACAAGAAGAAGTTGGTTTACGAGGGGCACGAACAAGTACGCATTTAGTGAATCCGGATATTGCGTTTGCTTTGGATACAGGTACGGCAGGAGATACACCAGGTATGACAGCTAAGGAAGCTGATTCAGAACTGGGGAAAGGTCCTCAAATTATAATTTTTGATGCTTCAATGATCCCGCATCGTAAACTACGAGATTTTGTGATTGGAGTAGCAGAAGAATTAGAGATTCCGTTTCAATATACAGTCATTACTGGTGGTGGGACAGATGCTGGAATGCAGCATGTGACACGTGACGGGGTACCCGCGTTAGCCATTACCGTAGCGACTCGCTATTTACATTCACATACTTCAATCATTCATGAAGATGATTATTTAAACACTGTGAAATTAGTAACGGAAGTAGTGAAACGTCTAGATGCTGAAACGGTAGCTAAATTGAAAAATTATTAAACTAAAAAAAAGATTTTCTGTTTTTTGTTATAGAAAATAAAAAGAGGTTCCAAAATAAGAATTTTATTTTGGAACCTTTTTATTATGTGTCTATCCGTTTAGAGGTCAAGATACATCATCTGAAACTTTAGGGTAAAGTGTCGTTCCCCAATTACTAATGGTTCGATGGGGGACTAAAGGAAGATCTGATTTATCATAAATAGTTCGCCACCACTCCCAAGCAAGACCGGTACATTCTTCAACCTTCACTCTGATATTAGTAGCATTTCCTTTTAAAGGAATAGTAGTATTGAAGTGAGCGGTTAAATTCCAACCGTTTTTATCCCACTCTCGTGGTGTTAGGATTTGATTTCCTGTTTGGTCATGGCTAAGTTCATCCCAGTAAATAAAGTAGCGATTAACATAAGCACCAGAATGATCTAAACTTATTGCACCTTGATTGTAGGTTGTTGATTTGGTTTCAATATAGTCAGTTTGGTTTTGAACCGTTGCAAGTGAACCATCTTTTAGAAAAGAAGTAGTATAAGAGATGGGAACACCGGGGTTAGCTTGATTATATAAACAACCTTCTTGTATAATTGATTTTAAATCAGAAATATTTCCACTTACTATTTTAGAAGCAGTATCAGCGCTACCACCAAGCATGAAAGCGGTAAAAGAAGTATCTTTTAATATGTTGGTATATTCAGTATTTTGAGACAAATCGGCTCCTTTAATTAATGCATTAAAGGCGTTTTGAACCTCAGTACTATTATTAGATGTTTCAAGTTTAATATACATTGAACGACCGTATGCAACGTTAGACACATAGACCGGAGGGGTTTCATTGTTTATTCCTCGGTTTTTTAATTGTTTAACTGTAACACTTTTATCAAAGACGTCACCAGCCGTTTCTGGGTCATCCATTGAGATGGTATAATAAATTTGTTTGAAATTGATGATTTGAACTTGTTTCTCACCTGATGTTACTGAAGAGAAATCAATGTTAAGCGGAACGGCAATTTTATCAAAAGCTAAGCCGAATTTTGCTTTTAATTGATCCATACTATAAGCAGTACTTGTACTATATTGAATTTTAGCAGGAATATTTGGATAACTGGTTGAATAATTTTTATTCCATTTATCTAATAATTGATTTGTTGCTGAACGAACGGAGCTATTAGTAGGTGCATCAACTGTTAAGTAACTATCATTGTTAGTGATTCCAGGTAAATCAACACTTAAGGTTAAAGGATTACGTTTGACAGAAAGAATACTAGGATTATTGTTAAGTAGCCCGCTATCCGCTTTTAATAAAGCGCCTGGATAAATACGGTTGCTATTACTATTGATAATAGCAATGTCTGCTGTTGAATTATTTAATTGTTTTTTTTCACGCGTCAAAACAACAAAATTCCCTTTTTTTAAGTTAGATTCTGTTGGGGGGACATTTTCGACCGTTTCTCCCTGATGCGTTAAAATGTCATTATTATTATAGTCTAATGATGATATATATTGATTCGTTTTTTTACTATGATTTTTTTCTGTTTCTGCTGTGACAAGGTGAGGACTAAATAAAATTAAAAAGATTAATAATAGTATACAATTTTTTATTTTTGTTGTTTTTTTATTTCTCATGTTGTTTTTTAACTAACTAAAATTATTTGTTTCTCCTTGCTTTTTATTATCATCATGATGTAATTTAATCATACTTTTTATATTGTATGTAATCAATAGTATTTCGTTATAAAAATAATTTAAATAAAAAAACATCTCGTTTCTTTAATTAAGTATTGCTTGACTTTCAAGATGAAGTGTTATTTCTAGTGATGTGATATTTTTTTGTTGCCATTAGAGCTGAAAAATAATAGAGTCTTTTTTTTATCTTTAAGGAGATAGTGAGGATAAAAAAATTAAAGGGAGATTTGACTTTAGTAAATAGAGATTGAAAAGAGTGAACGAATTTTAAAAGAACAAAAATGTTTGCATATTTGTTTTTTATCAAGTGTTTATCTAAAATTAAAAGAATAAAGTGTTGTTTTGATTGTTAAAAGTTCGAATAAGAAGTAAAGTAGTATTATTATAAAACATTGAGCTAGATACTTTTAATGAATGTTTGTTTCTATTAAAAATTATTTTATAGGAGTGGAATTATATGATTTTCGTATCAAATGAAGAAATAACAGATCCAAGAGTAAATTTGGCGATTGAGACCTATCTTGTTCAGGAAATGCCGATTGATGAGCCCATTTTATTATTTTATATTAATGAACCGTCGATTATTATTGGGCGGAATCAAAACACGATTGAAGAAATTAATAAAGAATATGTTGAAGAAAATGGCATTCATGTCGTTCGCCGCTTAAGTGGTGGAGGTGCGGTTTATCATGATGAAGGAAATTTGAATTTTAGTTTTATCATGCCAGATGATGGTCAATCCTTTAGAAATTTTGCGAAGTTAACGCAACCCATCATTGATGCACTTCATGAAATGGGTGTAGAAGGTGCACAATTAAAAGGGCGTAATGACTTAGTGATTGATGATAAAAAATTCTCTGGAAATGCTATGTATGCAACTAATGGACGAATGTTTGCTCACGGGACATTAATGTTTGATAGTGATATTAATGAAGTTGTAAATGCATTGAAAGTGCGAAAAGATAAAATTGAATCCAAAGGGATTAAGTCGATTCGTTCTCGTGTCACTAATATCAAACCTTATTTAGCAGATGATCATCAAAACATGTCAACTCTCGATTTTAGGAAAGAAATTTTATTAAAAATATTTGAAGTTGCTACTGAGACAGAGGTTAATACTTATCAATTAAATGATGATGATTGGAAAAAAATAAATGCTATCTCAGATAAATTATATCGTAATTGGGATTGGAACTACGGACGATCTCCGGAATTTGATTTAGTTCGTCGTCATCGTTTTCCGATTGGTTCAATTGAAGCAAAAATGAATGTTTCGAATGGAACGATTCAAGAAATTAAAATTTTTGGTGATTTTTTTGGACTAGGAGAAATCACAGATGTTGAAGAAATGTTAACAGGGGTTAAATATGATAAGGAGTCACTTGAAAAAGCGGTAGAAAAAATAAATATAAAAAAATATTTTGGTAATATTGAAGCAGAAGATTTAGTTAATTTAATCTATTAAGAAAAAGCACCTTGCTGTCTTTAAAATTGAAGCGTCCTTAAAAAAGTTAGATTTTTTAGGGGGCGTTTCAAGTGACAGCAAGGTGCTTTTTTAGTTTTTATTTTATTTTACTAGATGAATCGATAATGCTATGAACAATCCCATAATCTTTAGCTTCAGTAGCGGATAACCAGAAATTACGGTCTGTATCTTCAGCAACTTTTTCGTAAGTTTGACCTGTTGCTTTAGCAATTAAACGATTGATACGTTCGCGCATTTTGACAATTTCGTTGGCCTCAATCTGAATTTCGGTACTTTGACCTTGAACCCCGCCAGCAGGTTGGTGAATCATAAAGCGGGTATTCGGTAAAGAATAACGGTGTTTTTTGTCAGCAGCAAGGAAGATAGTAATTCCAGCGCTGGCAACCCAACCCGTTCCGACCACTTTAACGGTTGGTTTTACAAATTTAATCATATCGTGGATAGTATCACCCGCTTCGACATGCCCTCCTTGACTATTAATAAAAATAGTAATGGGTTCATCACTTAATGATGAAAGCAAAAGGAGTTGACTACTGACTTCTTTTGCTAAATCTTGGTCAATGCCACCGTAAATTAAGATAGTACGACTATCAATCATTTTTTGAGTTAGTAAGCTATTAAGATCTTGTTTTTGTGTATCTGCCAAGAAAATTCCTCCTTTAGTATCTATGTATAGGTATATTTTAACACAAAGTAACGCTTAAAACGATTATTTACGTCTTGGTTTACGTCCTAGACCGACAGCATTACGCATGCGTTGTAAGGTTTTATTTGCAACTTTTTTAGCTTTTTCAGCCCCTTCGTCAAGAATCGTTTGTAATTCTTCAGAAACTAGGAGCTCATTGTAACGTTCTTGGATAGGTTCAAGTACGGAAACAACAACTTCGGCTAATTCATTTTTAAAATCAGCATAACCAGAATCTTGATGTTTTTCAACAATTGAGGGAATACTATCACCTGACATCGCTGAATAGATGACAAGTAAATTAGAAATACCAGGTTTATTTGCAGGGTCATATTCGATTTTACCGCTTGAATCAGTGACGGCAGAGCGGATTTTTTTTCGGATGACGTTTGGTTCATCTAGCATTGAAATAAAACCTTTAGAATTACCATCAGACTTACTCATTTTTTTGGTTGGTTCTTGCAGACTCATCACGCGTCCACCGGCATCTTTTTGAGGAATTTTAACTTCAGGTAAAGTTAGTATAGATTGTGAAACTGTACCATAACGAGTGTTAAAACGCTCGACAAAATCACGTGTTAATTCTAAATGTTGCTTTTGGTCTTCACCAACAGGAACTAGATGACTATTATATAAAATAATATCAGCAACCATTAGTGGCGGATAAGTGAGGAGTCCTGCGTTAACTCCTTCCATTCCAAGTTTTTGTGATTTATCTTTGAATTGAGTCATTCTTTGTAATTCGCCAAGAGGAGTATTACATTGAACAATCCAAGCCGCTTCGGCATGAGCAGGGACTTCTGATTGAATAAAGATCGTTGCTCGCTCAGGATCTAATCCAACAGCAAGGTATAAACTTGCTAATTGTAATGTTTGTTGACGTAATTTTAAGCGATCTTGAGGAACTGTGATGGCATGTTCATCAACGATACAGAAAAAGCATTGGTAATTCTCTTGAAGTGTAATGAACTGTTTCATAGCGCCGATATAGTTGCCGATTGTTGGGATACCGCTAGGTTGAATACCTGAAAAAATAGTTTGCATAATTATTTCCACCTTTTATGAATTAACTTAATGTCTCTATTATACAAGAAAAATCGTGGAAACAAAACAAATAAAAAAAGACACTGGTTATAACAAGACTAGTACAATAAAACTAGCTGTTACAATCATTAAGAATTCTTTTATTTTTTTAAAAATAAAGCAAACATACTTTACAAGTACGACTAAAGTCTGATATCATAACGTTTATAAAAGTAGGTTTTTTGAAAAAGCGAATATCTTTTTTTAGATATCGCTAGATATTATTCTATTGTTATAGTATAATTATTATAACGTAGTTAACAGTATAGACGGCTGTAAATCTACAAATGTTATGGAGAGGGAGTGACTGTATGTTGAAACTATATACTTCACCAAGTTGCACGTCTTGTAGGAAAGCACGAGCCTGGTTGCAAGAGCACCAAATTCCCTTTGTTGAACGAAATATTTTTTCAGAGCCACTAACGCAAGATGAATTGAAAGAAATTTTAAGGATGACTGAAAATGGAACGGAAGAGATTATCTCAACGCGTTCAAAAGTATTTCAAAAATTAGATGTAGATCTAGATGAGTTATCACTTCCTAAACTATTAGAGTTAGTGCAACAAAATCCTGGATTATTACGTCGACCGATTATGATTGATGATAAACGTTTACAAGTCGGTTTTAACGAAGATGAAATTCGTCGTTTCCTACCCCGTGAAGTTCGTGCAATTGAGTTAAAACAAGCACAATTAATGGCAGGGATTTAATTTAATTTTGGTTGAAAATGAAGAGTCAGCATGGTAGTCTGTAGCTATACATGCTGTTTTTTTATTTAATTTTATAGAGAAACAAGCAGTTTTGCTTTACTTTTTAGTAGTTTCCGATACAATGATGCTAGGATCAATTTTAATAGAAATGAGGTGTGACGATATGGAAATGGAACGAATTAATGAAAATACAATCCGTGTATCGATTAAAAATTCTGATTTAACAGAACGAGGAATTACATTCTTAGATTTGTTAGGAAATCAAAAACAAATTGAAAGTTTCTTCTATAGTATCTTAGAAGAAGTAGATGAGCAGTTCCAAGAAACTGATTCAGTTACTTTTCAGGTTCTGCCTAATCGTGACGGCCTAGAACTATTTATCAGTAAGAACGTCCCAATGGATGGCGATGAAGAAACATTTGGTGAGTTAATGAGTGGAGATCAAGCAGAAGATTTTGCCGATTTTATCTCCCAACAAATGACAAAAGATACATCTGAACATTCGAATAAGACTCAAAATGAACCAGTAAAAAAAGAAATCTATTCAATCGCTTTTAGGTTGCCTGATTTTGAAGAGCTGATAACTTTAGCCAATCACGTTCAGTTGAGTGGAGCAGAAACTGCGCTTTATCAGTATCGTGAACAACTTTATTTATTGGTTAATTTTTCAACAAGTAAGATAAGTGATCAGCGTTTGACTGCTAGCATTGCACATCTCTATGAGTTTTCATATCAAACGCCAATTACTTCTGATATATTGGAAGAACATGGTCAAGCAATTATGGAAAGTGATGCTCTTGCGCAATTGCGTGAATTCTTTTAATTGGGAAAATAGTCTATGGCAAGCAACAAAACAGTAAGTTAAGTTGAGGTTGGGTATACAATTACCCAACCTTTCTTTTTATCGAGTAGAGGTGTTTTTATGTTAAAACAAAAAGTAATTTTGAAGTACATTGTTTTTGGTTTTTTGGCAACACTTGTCTATTTTGCGACTCGTTTTAGTTTACGAATCGTAACATCGAGTGTCCTCTTACCAGTAATTGGTGGACAATTGCTTGCTTTAATCTTTTCATTTTTGTGTAATAAATATTTTGTCTTCAAGCATATTAAAATAGGATGGATGAAAAGCGTTCGTCAGTTTTTCGATTTTTTCTTAAGTCGTTTACTTGTTTTTTTGTTGGACTTGGGTATTGCGTATGTATTCGTTGACCGTTATGCACAATTTTGGATGGCGATTTTTAAACTGAATGAAATTAACTATCAAACACGTTTTTTTAGTTATCCGATTTTACAACGCTACATCGGGAGTCCTCGTTTGTTGAATGAATTTATATTTACCATTTTTTCACAAATATTATGCGGGATTATTAATTATGTTGTCTCTAAACGCGTTGTCTTTAAAATAAAAAAACAACCAGATATGTTATCTAGTTTCTAGTTCAAATAAGGAGAGGAACTGAATAATGAAAACCCCTCACAAAACAAAAATATTTTTGTTTTGTGAGGGGTTTTTGTCTTTAATTATCTAGGCCGATACGGTAGTCATCATCTTTCATTGCTTCGACCGTTCCTAAAAGGTAACCATTTCCAACTTGTGAAAAGAAATCATGATTGCTAGTTCCTGTTGATAAACCATTCATAACGATGGGGTTAACATCATTAGCGGTATCAGGAAAGAGTGGGTCCATTCCTAAATTCATCAAAGCTTTGTTAGCATTATAGCGTAAAAAAGTTTTAACTTCTTCAGTCCAACCTAATTTATCGTATAAAATTTCAGTGTATTCTTCTTCATTTTCGTAAAGAGTGAAAAGTAAATCGTACATCCAGTCTTTTATTTCTTGTTGTTTATCTTGTTCTAGTTCGTTATAGCCGAGTTGGAATTTATAACCGATATAAGTTCCGTGAACAGATTCATCACGAATAATAAGTTTAATGATTTCGGCAACGTTAGCTAATTTGTTGTTACCAAGGTAATATAAAGGAGCAAAAAAACCAGAATAGAATAGAAAAGTTTCAGCATAAACGCTGGCGACTTTCTTTTGTAATGGCGAACCATTAAGGTAAATATCGTTAATGATTTTTGCTTTTTTTTGTAAATTTTCATTTGTATTCGTCCATTCAAAAATGTCATCAATTTCAGATTTCGTATGGAGAGTACTGAAAATTGAAGAATAACTTTTAGCGTGAACCGATTCCATGAATTGAATGTTATTTAACACTGCTTCTTCATGTTGTGTACGGACATCAGGACGCAAAGCCTCAATGGCACTTTCTGATTGAATGGTATCTAAAAGAGTCAGTCCACCAAAAACCAAACCAATATTTTCTTTTTGTTCAGGTGAAAGAGTACGCCAGTCATCCAAATCATTAGATAGCGGAATTCGTGTATCTAACCAAAATTGTTCTGTTAATTTTTCCCAAGTTGATTTATCAATGATATCTTCAACGGCATTCCAGTTTATTGCTTCATAATAACGCATGTTTGTATCGGTCCTTTCTTAAATAACGCAACTTTCACATTGGTTACTTCCAATTTCTTCAGCATCGTCGGTGAAGGTTCTGACGTAATAGATAGATTTAACGCCTTTATGGAACGCATAGTGGCGTAAAATATTTAAATCACGTGTGGTCTGTTTGTTTGTTTCTTTCCATTCGTAAAGACCTTCAGGAATATCAGAACGCATAAAGAGCGTCAAGCTCATTCCTTGATCGATATGTTGTTGGGCTGTCGCATAAACATCAATTACCTTACGCATATCCATGTCATACGCTGAAACATAATAAGGCAAACTTTCATTTGTTAAATGAGGAGCGGGATAATAAATTTTCCCGATTTTTTTCTCTTGGCGTTCTTCAATTAAACGAGTGATAGGATGTAGACTAGCACTGGTGTCATTAATATAAGAAATGGAACCATTTGGTGCAACTGCTAAACGATTTTGATGATATAAACCATCTTTTTGAATATTTGATTTAAGTTCTTTCCAGTCATCTGCGGTTGGAATAAAGACACCTTCGAAAAGCTCTTGCACCTTTTTGGATAGTGGAGCAATCGGCGTATTAATGTAACGATTAAAGTAAGTTCCAGTTGCATAAGTTGATTTTTCGAAATTAACAAATGTTTCTTGACGTTCTTTTGCGATGGCGTGACTTTCAACAAGTGTCCAATAGTTTAAAAGCATGAAGTAAACATTTGTAAAGTCTAAAGAATCTTCAGAACCATACATCATTTGATTTTTTGCAAAATATGTATGGAGTCCCATGGCACCTAAACCAATAGTATGACTTAAATGATTGCCGTTTTTAATAGAAGGAACAACTTCAATATTTGAAGCATCAGTCACTGAGGTTAATGCTCGAGTCATGGTGCGGACCGATTGACCAAAGTCAGGACTGGCCATTAAATTGACAATATTTGTTGAGCCTAGGTTACAAGAAATATCTGTTCCTAGTTCATCATATTCTTGGCGATCATTAATTAGTGATGGTTGTTGAACTTGCAAAATTTCAGAACAAAGATTACTCATAATGATTTTACCATCAATTGGATTTTCACGATTTGCAGTGTCAATGTTAATAATGTAAGGATAACCTGATTCTTGTTGTAATTTACTAATCTCATTTTCTAAATAGCGTGCGCTAATTTTTTGTTTGCGAATGTTGGGATTAGCGACTAGTTCATCATATTTTTCAGTAATATCAATATAAGAAAAAGGAACACCATATTCACGTTCAATACTATAAGGACTAAATAAATACATGTCTTCATTTTTACGTGTTAACTCATAAAATTTATCAGGTACGATTAAACCTAAAGATAATGTTTTTACTCGAACTTTTTCATCTGCATTTTCTTTTTTTGTTGATAAAAATTGTTCAATATCAGGATGGAACACATTTAAGTAAACAACACCAGCACCCTGGCGTTGACCTAATTGATTACTGTAACTAAAACTATCTTCAAAAAGTTTCATGACAGGTACAACACCACTTGCTGCTCCCTCAAAACCTTTAATAGGAGCACCTGCTTCACGTAGATTGGATAAAGTAATCCCAACCCCACCACCAATTCTAGAGAGTTGTAAAGCGCTATTCACAGAACGACCAATACTATTCATATCATCGGTCACTTGAACTAGAAAACAAGAAACCAGCTCTCCACGACGTTTTCGTCCAGCGTTTAAGAAAGAAGGAGTTGCCGGTTGATAGCGTTGATAAATCATTTCCTCTGCTAAAGAAAGGGCAAGCGCTTCGTCACCATTGGCAAAATAAAGAGCATTAAAAGCTACTCGATCTTCATAACGTTCTAGATACTGAGTACCGTCATTTGTTTTTAACGCATACTGCGAATAAAACTTATAGGCAGCCATGAAAGATTTGAACGTAAATTTTTGTTCTTCCAAGTAAACGTAAAGTTTCTCGATAAAATCTTCTGAATACGCTCTAATAAATTCTTCCTCGAGATAAAAGTGCTCGATTAAGTAGTTTATTTTAGCCATTGCTGTTGGAAAAGTCATTGTATTAGGTTCAACGTTTTCTTTAAAGAAAGCCTCCAAAGCTTCTTTATCTTTAAATAGAGGGATTTGTTCATCAACCGGACGATTTATTTCATTATTTAACTCAAAATAAGTAATATCTTCTAATTCTTTAAGACTCAAATTGATTCACTACTTTCTTAAAATTTTTAACATCTTCATCAGTGCCGCTAAACTCAAATTCAAAAATTAAGGGGATATGATAGTCACGAGCAATATCCTTAGCTGTAAAAATAAAAAGGTCGGCAAAGTTGCGATTACCGCCTCCTGCGACACCAAGTATTTGTTTTTGATTTGTTTTGTACTCAATAAAATCGTTCACTACTTCAGTGACTTCAGCATCATAAGTAGGAACGACTAATATAAAAGGTTCATTCAATTCATAAAAAGGATTATTTGCATCGATTTCGTAAGTTGGAAAATCCAGCTTTTTAATAAATCTACGAGTTTGACCTGTCAATGAAAAATAAACAAGTTTCATAGCTAAACCGCCAAGGCTCTTAATTGATCAGGACGGAAACCAACAATCGTGACACGTTCGTCTGCAGTAGTGATGACAGGCACACT
Source organism: Vagococcus sp. (assembly GCF_052102835.1). NCBI lineage: Bacteria > Bacillati > Bacillota > Bacilli > Lactobacillales > Enterococcaceae > Vagococcus > Vagococcus sp. Next base: position 104,193 of record NZ_JBQEIL010000001.1, on the reverse strand, counting down.
TCTAAAACCTTGTTCTTTTAGTTGGTCAATATAGTGTGGTTCAGTATCAATATTGATTTCTTGGAAATTAACGCCTTTGTCAGCTAGAAATTTTTTAGTCATTTTGCACTGAGGACAGTTATCTTTGGTATATAAGGTAATTAAATTCATGTCAATCCACTCCAATTTCTAATGTGTTCAAAGTTTGTAAGAATCACTCTTTCAAACTAAATATTATAAATATTAGTATATCGTGATTTAGAAAAAAGTCAATGATAAAACACTATATATGGTGTTAAAGTTTTGGTGACACACAATGTTTTGTGATGAAAGCCCTATTAAGGTTAATCTCATCTGTTTTCAAAAACTTTCAAAATGGTGAAAAAGAAAGTGGAAAAATTCACAAATGGCATTGACTTAAAATAAAATAACTCGTAAAATATAAGTAACAATTGAGAATGGTTATCAATATCAATCGGGAGTCAATGTGAATAAATGAATTAGAGGATAGAGGAGATTTTTAAATGCAATCGCTATTATCGTGTGAAGTCAATCAAGTCTATGAATTTGTAGGGTTTCATGGTGCTTTAGAAGAAGAACGTCATCTCCGTCACTTAGGATTAATCGAAGGAACAACGCTTCATATTGTATCAAGACTAGGGCAACAGTCACTCATTATTTTATTTGGTGAAACGAGACTAGGATTGGATGCACAAGTTGCGAGCCAAATGTTAGTAGTAAAAAAAGGAAACGTTGGTTTGTCGCAAACGACAACTTTAGCGTTGTTACCTGTCGGCGCAACGACCAGAGTCGTTAAAGTATTAGGACAAGGCCCGATTAAACGTCGTCTTATGGATATGGGATTAACGAAAGGGACTCCAATAACATTACAAAAGCTTGCACCACTTGGGGATCCTTTAGAAGTGACCCTGCGAAATTATGAATTAACGTTACGAAAAGCTGAGGCTGAATTAATTCTAGTTGAGAAAGAGGCAAATGAATGAAAAATGAAAGAAAGTCAGTTGCTCTAGTTGGAAATCCTAATAGTGGGAAAACAAGCTTGTTTAATGAATTAACAGGTAAAAATCAATCGGTTGGTAATTGGCCCGGTGTCACTGTTGAACGTAAAACAGGGGCTTTAAAAGGTCACCCGACCATCATGATTCAAGACTTACCGGGAATTTATTCTTTGTCGCCTTACTCGCCAGAAGAGAGGGTAGCGCGCGACTATCTTTTAAATGAACAACCAGAAATGATTTTAAATATCTTGGATGCTAGTAATTTGGAACGGAATTTATATTTAACAACGCAACTTTTAGAATTAGGAATTCCTGTTGTTGTGGTATTAAATATGATGGATGTTGTCAAGAAGCAAGGGACGACCATTAATTTAGAAAAATTATCTTATAAATTGGGGGTTCCGGTTTTAGCCTTAAGCGTGGTTAAAAATCTAGGTATTGAAGAAATAAAACACCATTTAGCTGAGCATCTTACCAAAGCTTGTCCTCCTGTTCACCCGATTTATGATGACCGTTTAGAAGTAGCACTGTATGATATTTCAAAAATATTAGAAGGAAGTGTGGAGCCACAAGAAAAACGCTTTTTTACGATTAAATACTTTGAATCAGATGAACTTGTTTTGAAAAAAATGGCGTTATCGGAGACTAAAAATGCTGAAATTAAAGAGATTAGCCGATTAACGGAACAAATATTAGATGATGATGTGGTGAGTTTGATTGTGAATGAACGCTACCGTTGGATTGATGAAGTGGTTCAGTTAAGTGTTTTTAAATCAACGGAACATCGCTTAAGTATGAGTGATAAAATAGATAAGATTGTTACGAATAAATGGTTGTCTTTACCTATTTTTGCTTTTGTGATGTGGTTAGTTTACTTTTTAGCGATTCAAACTATCGGTGCTATCGGGACTGATTGGGTTAATGATGTTTTGTTTGGTGAAATTATTCCTAAAATCGTAGGAAATGGGTTGACAGTTTGGAAAATTGCCCCTTGGTTACAGTCTCTTATTTTAGACGGTATTTTAGCAGGAGTAGGTGCTGTTCTCGGTTTTGTCCCACAGCTTATGGTTTTATTTTTATGTTTATCTTTTTTAGAAGATTGTGGTTACATGAGTCGAATTGCTTTCGTGATGGATCGTTTGTTCCGCCGTTTTGGCTTATCAGGAAAATCTTTTATTCCGATGTTAGTTGCGACTGGTTGTGGTGTACCAGGAATTATGGCAAGTCGCACGATTGAAAATGAAAAAGACCGTCGAATGACAATTATGACAACAACGTTTATGCCTTGTTCCGCGAAATTACCCATCATCGGTTTAGTGTCGGGCGCTTTCTTTCCGCATAGCACTTGGGTTGCCCCATCTGCTTATTTTATTGGCATTGGAACGATTGTTCTATCAGGTATTCTATTGAAAAAGACACAACTATTCAGTGGAGAAACGTCACCTTTTATTATGGAGCTTCCGGCATATCATTTACCACGATTGAAAAATAGTGTCCGCCAAACGTTAAGTCGTTCTGCTTCATTTGTTAAAAAAGCAGGGACGATTATATTTGCTTGTTCGGTTGTTATTTGGTTTTTATCTTCATTTAACTACCGTCTAGAATTAGTAACGGCCGATGTTAGTATCTTAGCTAGATTGGGCCAAGCATTATCTTTTATTTTTGCTCCATTGGGTTGGGGGGATTGGCGTCCCACCGTGGCGACGATTACTGGACTGATTGCTAAAGAGAATGTTGTCGGCACATTTGGTATTTTGTATGGTCATCTTTCAGAGGTTTCAGAGAACGGCCAAGAAGTGTGGTTACAATTAAGTGGAAGCTTAACTGCTGTCGCAGGTTATTCGTTTTTAGTATTTAATTTATTATGTGCCCCTTGTTTTGCAGCTATTGGAGCCATTCGTCGAGAAATGAATGATTGGAAATGGACAACGTTAGCCATTGGTTATCAATGTTTGACAGCATATGTCGTTAGTTTTATTGTCTATCAGCTAGGGAGTGTCTTGGTTGGAGATCATTCATTTGGTGTCCTGGCGTTATTAGCCATTATTTTTATCATTATCATTGGTTATAGTGTCACAAGAGTAGTGAAACCAAATAGGAAAGTAATACCTATTTCAGGTATCGAAGTCCTTTAGAAAAGGAGAAGTAAACATGGGAACTTTAATTTTAAGTATGGTCATCTTTTTTTTCGTTGGGTGGGTCATCTATGAATATGGTGTTAAAAAAAAATCTGCTTGTGATTGTTCGTCCGTCACTTGTCCTGTGAAACAAAAACAAGAACCTAAAAAATTAAAAAATCAAAATAATCATTAATATAAATAAAAAAGACTATTTAATAGTAAAAAACGGATTACTTATCCGCTATCATTTGTTAATAGATTGTATAGCGCTGTCTTGTCGTATAAACAGACGGAAGCTAATGATCAGGTGAACTAAAAAAAGGTAGACTGTAAATAGGGGAAGGCGATGAGCCTTTTAAATAATCTATAGAGTGTATAGATTTGAGAGGGTTTAGTGAGAGAAGCTAAACTCTCTTTTTTATTATATAAAATCACTTACACATTGTTTTGTCTTTTAATCGGACGAAAGAGGATGTTGTATTCGATTAAAACCCTCTATACTATTAATTAGGGGAAGGGCGATGGCTCTTTAAATAATACAATATGATTTAACCACAAAGGCTTTAGTCAGGGGACTAAGGCCTTTCTTCTTTTTATAGGTATCACTTGTTTTGTTAAATGTCGTTTAAACAGACAAAAATAGACGGTTTATTTTATAGAAACTCTCTATACTGTTAATTAGGGGAAGGGCGACGGCTCTTTAAATAATTATACGATTATGATTAGAGGAAGCAGGCTCACCGTAAAGGGAGTCTGTTTTTTTGTAAATAATTTCTTATAAGATATTTTTATTTTCTTAAAAGATGGATAGAGGAATGTATTTTCTTATGGATGCCTAGCACTTATTCTGCGTTTTGGTCTATATGTGCACTTTAGATGGTCGGTATTGTTGTTAATCTGATTTTATAACGAAAGTTGGTATAGTTAACTATCTACTGGGAAGTAATAAAAGATTAATAAGATAAAACATAAAACTAGTTATGTGATATATGGAAAGGAAGGAGGAGTAAACCACTATTAATAGCTTTTAGATAAAAAAGAGGCCTTGTACTTTGAAGAACAAGGTCTTTTATTTTTTTTAAAAGACAAAATTTAAAAAATGGTTAAGAAATAGTTAGAATAATGGTCTAGTTGATTAATAATAACCATATTACTTTTAAAAAAAGTGATTTTGTCGGATAATAAGACACAAGAGTATGAGGGGAGTAAAAATAAACACTTTATACTTTGGAAGAGATAAAAGATGGGGAAGGTGATTGTTGATGTCAAAGATAAAAGAAAACGAAGAAATATTAGAAGTATTGGAAGAAGTCAATCAATGGATTGAGCAATTTCAGAAAACGTTAGGATTTTACCAACTGCCAATGACAAGCCGACAGTCAGCGAAAAGGATTATTTATAAATTTTCAGAACAAATGTTGTATGAACATAATCAAGTAACAGAAGATTGGGAGTATGATGCTTTTTATGATACGGTTATTTGTTTATTACCATTATCAATTATTGCGAATATCGATGTTTTTGAACAAGTTGAGTTAGTTTTAGATAAGTATTTTACTTTTTTAATCTATGAAAAAAACTTAGAACATCTCATTTGTTTAAAAGAATCATTACCTTGTGTTTGCCATTTAATGATGAATGAAGTTTATTTTGTCGCAGAGCAAGAAGAAATGGAAGAGTTAGCACAATTAGCGGACGAGCTAGGTTTGGATTTATCTCATTCGAGAGACATAGAAGTTTTTGATGTCATTGTTGATGAAGCAAAAATAAAAGCAGAAAGCAAAAAAAGTTTTTTAAGAATGATAAAATAAAAATAAAAAACAATTGAAATAAAAAAAAGATGGTGTTATAATTATTTAGTCAGGGTTGTTAGCTCAGTTGGTAGAGCAACGGACTCTTAATCCGTGGGTCGAGGGTTCGAACCCCCCACAGCCCATCTGACTAAATAGTAAGGAATGTTTAAACGTTGGTACATCAATGATGTATGAGTGTTTAAGCATTTTTTTATTTTGTTGAAACTATTCTTGAGCAGAGTTCATTATTTAAAAAAAGACAAACAAAAAAAGTAGAGGGGAACTCTACTTTCTTAGTCGGCACAAGAGAAATTTATAAGGGAAGGGGAAAACTAGTCTTGTGCCTTAATGATTAGCCGAATAAATTAATTTAAATTAATTTATACCTATAGCTTAAAACAAACTAGATAAAATAACAATAGCATTTTATTAAAAATTTTAAACTTTATTAAAGTTTAAGAGACAAACCTTTTAGATACAGTCTTTTCGGATTTCCTATTTTTTACATATAGATACGAAAAAAAGGCTTTTTTGCATTTTTTAGTAGAATCAAACAAAAATTTTTTAAAGAGTCGAGAATCATGTATAATGAAACTGAAGGTAAAAAAATTGTTTAATCCAGGAGGATGACAAATGAAAAAAATATTAGTAGTTGACGATGAGAAACCAATTTCAGATATTGTTAAATTTAATTTGACTAAAGAAGGATACGAGATTTTTACAGCATTTGATGGTGAAGAAGCTGTTGAGCGAGTAGTCGAGATAGAACCAGATCTAATACTGTTAGATTTGATGTTACCTAAAAAAGATGGACTTGAAGTCTGTCGTGAAGTTAGAAAAAATTATGAAATGCCAATTATTATGGTGACAGCAAAAGATTCAGAAATCGATAAAGTTTTAGGTTTAGAATTGGGTGCGGATGATTATGTGACGAAACCATTTTCTAATCGAGAGTTAGTCGCACGTGTGAAAGCCAATCTTCGTCGTCAAGGTAACGCGTCTAATCGGATTGAGGAAGCAGAAAGTAATGAGTTACAGATAGGCGCATTGATTATCCATCCCGATTCTTACACTGTTTCCAAGCGTGGGGAATCAATTGAATTAACCCATCGAGAATTCGAATTATTGCATTATTTAGCTAAACATTTAGGTCAGGTCATGACACGTGAACACTTATTACAAACGGTTTGGGGTTATGATTATTTTGGTGATGTTCGGACAGTAGATGTGACGGTCCGACGTTTACGTGAAAAAATAGAAGACAGTCCTAGTCATCCAACTTGGTTGGTTACACGACGTGGAGTGGGGTATTACTTAAGAAATCCAGAACAAGATTAGGAGTATCAGGCTTTATGAATAAAAAAATTCGTTTTTTCTCCTCTGTTCATTTTAAAATTGCATTAGTTTTCGTATTGCTCTTAATGATTTCGATTGAAATCATTGGAGCGATTTTTATTCGTGAATTAGAATCAACAACGATTCGGAGTTTCGAAGAAAATGTAACCTCACAAGTCGAAACGTTAGCGACAAATATTAGTGGTGAGCTAAGTAAGTATCACGAAGATTCGAAAGAAGGTAATTTAAAGCGAACGTTATCTGAATTTGCCAAGAGTGACATTTTAGAAGCTCGCTTAATTGATGATAAAGGGATTGTGATTGCGACAAGTGATCCTAATTTACAGGGAGATATAGGTAAGAAAAATGATTTTGAACTCTTTAATACGTTAAATCAAAGGCGTGAAGAACAAAGAGACCCAGTGACTGGGCGACGAGTGTATATTAATATCCAACAAGCTTTTTCTCCGACAGGGGATTCGGTCATTGGTTTTCTCTATGTTAAAAGTGATATAGAAAGTAAATATCAAGAAGTCAATGACATCGCGGTTATTTTTTTGACGGCTTCGATGATAGCTTTGACGGTTTCACTAATTATTGCATTATTTGTTTCGCGAACCATTACCAAACCAATTGGAGAGATGCGTCAACAAGCGGTACGTATTGCCAATGGTGACTATTCTCGTAAAGTCGAGGTCTATGGAAAAGATGAATTAGGTCAACTGGGAGAAACAATTAATGAAGTCTCTGCACGAACGGAAGAAGCTCAGGAAACGATGGAAGCTGAACGCCGTCGGTTAGACAGTGTACTTTCCCATATGACTGATGGCGTCATCGGGACGGATCGACGTGGGAATATTATTTTAATCAATGAGACGGCCTTAGATTTATTAGACACTCAAACTGAAACGGTCTTAGGTAAGTCAATCTTAGATTTATTATGTTTAAATGATGACTACTCTTTTCGGAGTTTATTAGAACAACAAGAAGGTATTTTAATCGATTTGACTGAAGAGTATGATGCTGCTTTAATTTTAAGGGCGGAATTTTCAATGATTCGTCGTGAGAGTGGGTTTATTAGTGGTTTGGTGTGTGTGTTACACGATGTCACAGAAAAAGAGCGAGATGAAGAAGAACGTCGTCAGTTTGTTTCAAATGTCTCTCACGAATTAAGAACGCCCTTAACCAGTTTGCGCAGTTATTTAGAGGCGTTAGCAGATGGCGCTTGGAAAGACCCAGAAGTTGCTCCTGAATTTTTGAAAGTCACGCAAGAAGAAACCAATCGGATGATTCGAATGATTAACGATTTACTCCAATTGTCACGGATGGATTCTAATAAGGTCGAATTGAAAAAAGAATTAGTTAATTTAAATGAACTTTTTGATTATGTGTTAAATCGTTTTGATATGGTGGTTAAAGATAGTGATAAAAATTATACGATTAAGCGAGAATATACCCGTCGTACGATTTGGGTAGAAATAGATACTGATCGTATGGTACAAGTGTTAGATAATATTTTAAATAATGCGATTAAGTATTCTCCTTCTGGTGGAACGATAACTTGTCGTTTATTGGAAACACATAAAAATGTTATTTTGAGTATTACCGATGAGGGACTGGGTATACCGAAACAAAATCTAGGTCGTGTCTTTGATCGTTTTTATCGAGTGGACCGTGCCCGTTCGCGAGCAATGGGAGGGTCTGGTTTGGGTTTGGCGATTTCAAAAGAATCAATCCAAGCACATGGAGGTAGTATTTGGGTAGAGAGTGAGGAAGGAAAAGGCTCGACATTCTTTATCACACTACCTTACGAACCGTATGAGGAGGACTTGTGGGAATGAATCAATTCGTAGAAAAATTAGTAAAAATTAGTTTGATCACGATGATTTTATTAAGTTTATTTTTGTCATGGAAAATTTGGACAAAACCAACAAGTCGTTCTGCGGATGAAACACCTAAAAAAACCACTGAAGTTGTCCAAAAAAAAGAAATGAAAGATGTCTATGCGCCAACCAAACTGTTTTATCATAAAGATAAAGAGGAAATACTCTACACTAATCGTGAATCCATCATTTCATCTGTTCAAAAAAAAATAGATAAAATGGAATATAAGAATGCCCATCTTTTATCAAGAAAAGCTAAAACGGATTTTCTTGAGAACGAAGAATATATTGATATGACACTCCCTTATGAATTGCCTTTGTCTTTTTATCTGACTATCAACAATATAAAAACAGATGATTTACCAGAACAAGTTAAACCTCTTTCCATTAATCGTGTGATACTTTCTTTTTCACATAATAAAATATATTTTAGTAATCGAACGCAAACTGATATTTTAGAGTTAGATGCACTCGACAATTTATCTTCGGTTAAAGAAATTGTGACGCAATCAGACATTGACTATTTTAAAGTCACACATCATCCTGAGAATGTTACAAATGTTTATTACATGGAAGAAGAAACAGAGTTACAAATTTATAGCTATATTGTTGCGACACAGTCTTTTACTACTTTCTCACGTTCTTTCTTTAATCAGTCCAATGATTTGTTTTCTAATGAAGGAACGGATAATAATGTTAATTTATCAAATAGTGAAGGTGAATCACTTGTGGTTCAATCTAAAACGGGAGAAGTTAATTATTATGGAAAATTGAAGGCTAAGAAGGAAAATATTTATGAAGAAAGTTTTCAATATATTGAAAACTTAGGAAATGCCTTAGGAACGTTACGTTTCTTTAATGAAATCGATAGTGATATTGTCTATCGAAACTATGTTGAAGGATTTCCTGTCTTTGGTGATCACAGTAAAGGGCAAGTTAGTATTACTATTCGTAATAGCCAAAATGTACAGTTGAAAACGAATCAAGAATCAATCCAGATTCCAATTCCTTCCAACGAAACAAAAATTTTACCCCCTACTCAAAAAGTTTTGGATGAACTTACAGTCTTAGGCATGGATAATACCGAAGTTCAAGATATTCAAATTGGTTATGAGTGGCAAGCCAATGTGGAGACGAAACAAGTCGTGGATTTAATTCCTCGCTGGTATTTGAAATATAAAGAAAAATGGATTTCTTTTGAAGATTTGAAAGATCAGTTAGGAGGGATAAACTAATGGATTTTAGAAGAGTAGAAGGAATCTTTTTAGTGGTTTTCCTTTTTCTGAACATCTTTCTTTATTATATTTACCAAGAGGGAAAAACAGAACAAGAGACAGCGATTTCAGGTACGATTTCTGATCATCTTGAGATGCGTTTGGATGCTGATGAGATTAAACATCCAGAAAAATTTTCAAATGACAAAAAAGAAGGTTATTATTTGTCAGGGCAAGAAGTTAATTTGAAAGAGCAAGCCTCAGCTAAATTGGAAAATCAAGAATGGTACCTGGAAAATTATGTGTTATACAGTAAATTTATGAATAATGCACCTAGTCGAGAGACACTCGTTTTAGATAGCTTTAAGAGTATTGAAAACTTTGTAAAAAAAGAGGAAAATGTCATCAATGGTGAGGATTATCGTTTAAATAAAAATCGAAGTCGGGCAAATAAGGAATATGTTTTTAATCAAGTGTGGGAGGATATCCCGTTTTTAGATGAAACGTCTACATTAACTTTAAAGGCAAAGAAAAATTCAATCAATGAACCGATTATCGAAAGTTTAGAGCAAACCATGTTAGCTGATGATATTGAACCATTGCGTGAAAAACAGCCGTTGATTTCTGAGCGTGAAGCAGTGATTAGTTTATATACGAATAACCGTTTGCCTACCAAATCTGAAATTTATTGGGTTGAATTAGGGTATTCTCGTATTTTTACGGTCCGTGGACGAAGTGTTTTTATCCCGACATGGTTTATAAAAGTCGATATTAATAAAAATAATTCTCAATTGGAACGAGTTAATGCTTTTACTGGCGCAATCATTACTTCGAATGTTTCAGAGGTTAAAAATTAACCGAGTGGTGGTCGACCTCAAAGTGGCAATTTAGGAAGGAAGAGTTGGATTGACTGAAAATCAATTTAAAATTAGTATTTTAGCAAGTGGAAGTTCTGGAAATGCTACTTATATTGAAACCAATAAGCAACGGATACTCGTAGATGCTGGTTTAAGTGGAAAAAAAATAACGGGATTACTGGCACAAATTGATCGTAAACCGGAAGATTTAGATGCCATTTTAGTTACACACGAACACCGAGATCATATCCATGGTGTTGGTGTTTTAGCTAGGAAGTATCATTTGGATGTCTATGCGAATGAAGAAACTTGGCGGGCGATGGACCATGCGTTAGGTAAACTAGAAGTTCATCAAAAGCATCTCTTTAATATGGGAGAAACAATGACCTTAGGCGATGTTGATATTGAAAGCTTTGGTGTTTCTCATGATGCGGCGGCCCCGCAGTTTTATCAATTTCATAAGGATAATAAAGCTTTTGCGATGTTGACAGATACTGGTTATTGTAGTGATCGAATTCGTGGCATTATTAAAAATGCAGATGCTTATCTTTTAGAAAGCAATCATGACATAAATATGTTGCGTGTTGGAAGTTATCCTTGGAGTACCAAGCAACGGATACTAGGCGATAGAGGGCATTTATCCAATGTCGATGGTGCTCTAGCAGCGACTGAGATGATTGGCGAGAAGACGAAACGTATTTATTTGGGTCATTTAAGTCGTGAAAATAATTTAAAAGAGCTAGCCAGTTTGACGATGACACAAACATTATTGCAAAATGATGTCGAAGTCGGCCGTCAGTTACTTGTTTGTGATACAGATCCAGAAGAAGCGTGTCCTTTGTATTCTTTATAAAATAAAAAAACAGTCGTTGAAAACTTAATTTCAACGACTGTTTTTTTGGTTTCTTAAGGTTGAGAATTTTGTGCTTCGTTTAGTTGTTTTTCTAACTTGCTTGTATCTTGATCTAATTTAACAGTGGTTGTTTGTTTTTTACCATTATAGTAATATTCAATCTTCATTGTATCGCCCACTTTTTTGTTATAAAGATGTGTTTGAACATCAGTTACCGTTGTTACCGGCTCACCATCAATCGCGGTCATGACAGCGAATTTTTTCAGTCCAGCTTTTTCAGCAGGGGAACCTTTTTCAACGGAACCAATCACGACACCTCCAGTTATTTTGTCAGGGTCAATTTTTAAAACACTGCTTTGTTCTTCTAAACTCACATTGGTTAAGTCAATCATTGTTACACCAAGCATTGGTCGGATGACCTTACCATCTTTTTCAAGTTGATTAATAATCGAAACAACATCATTACTAGGAATAGCAAAGCCCATTCCTTCGGTTGAAATCCCTGTGCCTGTTGCCGCAATTTTACTTGAGTTAATCCCAATTACTTGTCCAGCAAGGTTGACTAAAGCCCCTCCAGAGTTCCCAGGGTTGATGGCTGCATCGGTTTGGATAGCATTGATATTGATAGTTTGTCCATCTTCTGTTTTATTACTAATCATTCGATCTTTAGCAGAAACAATTCCTTGCGAAACGGAGTTAGCAAAAGTTGACCCTAATGGAGATCCCATCGCTAAAGCGGGTTCGCCTACTTTGACATCGTTTGAATTAGCAAATTCAGCGACTGTTGTGACGTGTTTAGAATCGATTTCTAAGACAGCTAAGTCACTATAGGCATCTGTTCCAATGATTTTTGCAGAAACACTCTCACCGTCATTTAACATGATTTTAACGGCATCAGCACCTTGAACCACGTGGTTATTGGTTACAACATATGCTTTATTACCTTCTTTGCGATAAATGACCCCGCTACCTTCTCCTGATTCAGTTAAATCGCCTTCGTCTACTTTTTCAGAATTATTACCACCTTGGATTTGTCCAAAGAATTGTTCTAATTCAGAAAGTTGTGAATTCTGTTTTTGAAGAGTTGTTACTGAGACAACGGCATTCTCCATTTTTTTTACGGCTTTGGTCACATCAGTATTCACATCCATTTTTACATTGGCTATTTTAGTTTTCCCATTTTCGACTGGCTCAGTCACTTGCTGAGAGCTCCTTGAATTAACGGTTGGATTGATGTAGTCAGTATAAGCAACATAGCCACCAATCATAATTGCTCCGCCGATAACTCCACCAAGTAGGGATAAACCGAATTGCTTCCACGGGCTTTTTTTCTTTTGTGTAGATTGATAAGATGATGTTTGTCTTCTAGGTGTTACGTCTTTTCTCATAATTAGCGGTGAATAAGTCACCTTGCCTCCTTTTAGTGTCAAAATAATATTTATTTAATAATCGATATGAATTACTTAAAAACGTTTATATAAACAGTATAATATGAAAATTTGAAAAAAACATGAAAAAAGACTCCTAAAAATAGATTGTTTTGTTAATTTTTTAGTAAAAGAGGATGACATTGTTCTTTAAAAATGAGAAAATGACACAATGAAAACAAATGAAATCCACAGGGGTTATCCACAACGTTGTGCACAAGTAAAAAGACCTTTGACAAAAGACTCTTTTAGCTGTGTATAAACCTGTGGATGAGTGTGGATAACTTTATTTTATTTGAAAGGGATAGTTTATGAAAATTAAAATTATAGCAGTTGGTAAATTAAAAGAAAAATATTTAAAGCAAGGGATTGCTGAATATCAAAAAAGGTTGGGGTCGTATTGCAAGTTTGAACTCATTGAAGTTGCAGATGAAAAGGCACCAGAAGCCTTAAGTGACGCGGAAATGAGTCAAGTGAAAGATAAAGAAGGGGAACGGATTTTAGCTAAAGTACATGATAGCGATTACGTGTATGCTTTAGCGATTCAAGGGGATGAAATTACTTCGGAATCATTTGCCGAAAGTATCGATAAAATGAGCACGCAAGGCAAGAGCAATTTTACTTTTATTATTGGAGGGTCGTTAGGGCTTTCAAAGGCGGTTTTACGCCGAAGTAATCGCCAAATTTCTTTTGGTCGATTAACTTATCCACATCAATTAATGCGCCTGATTTTAACCGAACAAATCTATCGTTGTTTTCGGATTATTAAGGGAGAACCGTATCATAAATAGATGAGGTTATTTAAAGTAGATTATTTGATTATGCTATAAAAATGAACATGTTATAATTAAAGTAATCAACTAATTTAAGCAAATAACTTTAAATAGAATTAATTAGAGTGAGATACTACATAAAAAAAATTGTTAGACGTTGGAGGAAGAAATGAAGTTAAATGAGTTTCTTAAATTAGGAGAAGAGAAAGCTGTTAAGTATGATTTTTTCAATGAATCTGTGAATCCGGATAATTCGGTATTAATTAAGGAAATATACAAAAAATTATTTCCTTGGTATAAAGAGATGCCTTTAAAATACTCAGGAGATACAATGAATACTTATAAACGTGCAATTTGGTGTAAGGAAAAAGATAGTGGTAATAAAGGTAAACATGATTTTATTTGCTTATCGGAATCAAAGAAAAAAGATTATTTGAATATAGTAAAAAGACATACAAAAGAATTAGAAACATATTGTTTTGGTATCAAAACATATGGCATGTATAAAAATGAGGAAAGAATACTAACTATAGAAATTTTTAATAATCATCAATTAGGTAATTTTTGGCCTCTACCATTAACAAAGGCTAAAAATGGCACAATGAACACTTTGAAAAATTCGGAATGTAATGATTATATGGATGTAGTATTAAAGAAAATAGATAAGTATTTTAATGAAAAGAAAGTTGGACAAGAAAGTGGCTTTATAGTGGATTTTTCTAACTCTAATGATTATTTACCTTTCTTTGACTCTAAACTCATTAAAGGCGGTATTTAAGTGTTTCACAATATGGAAACGATCGATGACTAATTCGGCACAAGGAAACGTTTTTTTAGCTAACTGAAAATAAGCCGCATTCATATCTGTCACGAGAAGTTTAACTTTTCTTCGTTCTTCAATAGGCAACCGATTAAAATAAGTGCTGTAATTGACGACTTGGGAGAATATCAACTAATTTACCAGTTTCTTCATCGGCACAAATGAAGCTCATTTTATGATGTTCTGTTGCGTGAGAGCGAAATTCATCTACCATTAAAACCTTTGGTAAAGAAACTGGTTTTGCAAGGTTAGGAAGTTGGTCTCAACAGAACGAAGAACACGTATTACTGTCTGAATTGAAACCTGACAAAGTTTTGCGATTAAGGTCATTGAGATTTTTTCAGTCAATAAATCTAAAATTTTAATTTTTACATGAGCAGCTATAAAGCAATGTCGTTGGGTTAAATTACTTTCAGACGTCCAGTGTTTCTTACAATTTTTACAATGAAATCGTTGTTTAGAAAAATTAAGGATGGTCGGTAGATGTTGATAGTTCTCTAAACGAATGAGCGAAGATTTAGATCCATTTTTTACAATAATATGGCGACCTTCAGCATCTTTTTGAGAAGATCCACAATTAGGGCAGCCCGTAGGACTGTAGGAAAGCTTTCCATAGATCATTACCATTTTATTATTATTCTTTTTTATTTCTTCCACATCAGATAAAACAATATTTTTATCTACAATTCTTAATAGTTTTTTGATATGATTAGACATGACATATCGTCCTTTCTTTTGTTTGGTTTTGGTTGGTACTTAAATCATAACAGAAAGACGATATGTTTTTTATATCAAAAATAAAAATAGGACTGATGAGAATTTTAAATTCTCATCAGTCCTATTTATTATAAGAATTTTTATCTTCAGTTAGATTTGGTATATATTCTCTTCATCAAGGAGTGATGAGAAGATGACAACAACAATTATCGAAACAAAAAAAATTAGTAAAGCCTTTAAAAAAGAGCAAGTGCTGAAAGATATCTCTATCAAGGTTAGAAAAGGAACGGTGTATGGACTACTTGGTGCTAACGGTGTTGGGAAGTCGACCTTTTTAAAAATTATCACGGGTATTTTAAAAGCAGATAGTGGCGAAATCTATTTTGATGGCAAGTTATGGGAGCGAGATCAATTACTGAGGATCGGTTCTATGATTGAAGGACCGGCAATTTATGAAAATTTATCGGCTTATGATAATCTGAAAGTTTTGATATTACAATTAAATTTACCGGAACAGCGGATTAATGAAGTCTTGAAGTTGGTTAATTTGACAGGGACAGGAAAAAAGAAATCAGGTCAGTTTTCATTGGGGATGAAGCAACGACTGGGCATCGCGATGGCGCTAATTAATCATCCCAAACTTTTAATTTTAGATGAACCAACAAATGGATTAGACCCACTAGGAATTCGTGAATTAAGAGAATTAATACATGAATTAACCGAACGAGGAGTATCGGTCTTATTATCTAGCCATATTTTAAGTGAGGTTCAGTTAATAGCTGATGATATTGGGATTTTACATGATGGTGTGATTGGTTTTGAAGGACCAAATGACCAAGAAAAACATGACTTAGAACAAATTTTTATGAGTATTGTTTCAGGTGTCGCGTATTGTGACAAAAGGGAGGCCAAGACAGATGCTAGCGGTAATTAAAGCAGAATGGTTGAAAGAAAAGAACAGTAGTAATCGTAAGATGTTACTGATTATCCCAATTGTTTTTACCTTGTTTTGTTTACTTTTTGTGCGAATGATGGGAAGTCATGATGGCCCGGTGAGTTATTTTGTCGCCGTTGCTTATAATTGGTACCCATTATTAATTGGTCCAATTGTTTCAGCGTTGATTGTGAGTCGTTCAATCATCAGAGAGAAAAAAGGTCGAAATAGTGATTTTCAAAGAAGTTTAGGCATTTTACCGCAAAAGACCTGGTTGGCGAAGATAGTCGTAAATGGGGTTGATCTTGGTTTGATTAGTCTTTTTAATTTAATTATTTTATTAGTGATTGAAACGATGAGATATGGTAATACCGAGCGAATAGGTGAAATTATCTTGGCGAGTGCTTTATTATTGTTGATTAATTTAGCGTTGATTCCAGTATTGATGGTCATAACGTTTAAGACAAATCAATTTGTGACGATCATGTTGAGTTTTATTTTGAATTTTAGCGGCGTTTTCCCAATGGCGACGTCAGTCTATTGGTATGTTTATCCATGGTCATATGGGTTTCGTGTCGTTGCGACTTTATTGGGAATTCACCCCAATGGTACTTTCCTTGCAGCAAACGATCCCTTACAGCAGTTGACCGTTTTGCCTTTGGTCTTAGTTTTAAGTCTTTTTATTTTAGTTTTCAGTAGTTGGTTTTCAACACGTTACTATCAAAAGAAGGTGAAAAAAGGATGAAAAAACTAGCGAGTCAGTGGTTAAAAACTAAGGGCAGTCCCCTACGTTGGTTACTAGTTATTTTGCCCCTTATTTTTTCAATAGGGTTGGGTAGTTATTTAGGATTTAGGAAAGGAGAATTCGCTAAGGGGGAAGTGGAACTAATGGTTATCACACTTTTAACGATTAGTGGATTATTTTTTTCAGCTATTTTTATCTATCTGATTGTTGATATCGAAAAAAGCAATCACCATTTTTTTCAGGAAAAACGGCAGGATGTGAAGCGTAACTCTGTTTTTATGAGTAAACTCGTTTTAATTTGTGCCGTGGCCATATGGTTTTATTTAGCCACGCTTATTATTTTTGTGTTTTTTTGGAAATTAATGACGGGCGAATGGTTGGCTTTATGCTTATTATTAAAGATGGGGTTGATTAGTTATTTATTTTTATTGCCTATGCTTAGTTTATACATTTGGTTAAGTTATTTGTTTTCCATTAATGTAACGGTGATTGTTGCAGCCTTTACGATGCTGAGTGGTATTTTATTAGGGACAACCGGGCTCGGAGCCACGCTTTGGAAATACGTCCCGTTGACTTGGTCACTACGCTTTACTGAATTATACCTTTTAGAAAGAGTCCCAAGTATCATTACTTTTATGAGTGAATACCGTTTGTTTTTTGCGAGTTCATTATTATTAACCTTCGTTATTTTTGTTTTACAACTTATTTGGTATAATCAAGGAGAAGAAAAGAAAAGTTTAGGAGATTAAAATGGCAAAAATATTGGTAATTGATGATGAAAAAGATTTACTCTTACTTATAAAGAAAGCATTAGAAAAAGAGGACCATCAAGTGAGTATTATGGAAAATGTGTCAGATGTGTCAGTTGAAATTATCAATCGTTATGAATTACTTATTTTAGATGTGATGATGCCAGGAACGAATGGTTTTGAATTTCTTAAAGAAGTCCGCGCTTTAATCGATATTCCCGTCTTGTTTTTAACCGCTAAAGTCACAGAAGCTGAGATGTTAGAAGGTTTTGCTTACGGAGCGGATGATTACATCACCAAACCGTTTTCGATTAAAGAGTTAAGAGCTCGGGTGATGGCTCATCTCCGTCGGGAAACACGTGAGAAGACACAACGATTAGCTAGTGGCTTAGTCAGTGTTGATTTAATGAAACAACAATTTTATGTCGTAGAAAACAAGGTCAATTTAACTCCATCAGAATACGAACTATTACTTTTATTAATGAAAAATAAACAACAAATCTTTTCGAAGGAAGCTATCTATGTGTCTTTGTATGGGTATGACGGTGAGGGAGATAGCGCAACATCCATTACGGAACGAGTCAAAAAAATACGTCATCAATTTGCGAAATATCAGGTGAATCCGATTGCAACGGTTTGGGGGATTGGTTATAAATGGCAAGACGCTCCATTAAAAGAGTCTTAGTTAAGTTTATTTTAGTTGAATTTTCATTTAGCCTTATGAGTTCATTGCTTTTATTTTTTTTATTTAATTTAGCGTTGAATAGAGATGTTATCTATATGGCAAGTTATCCACAACAAGTGGCTCAAGAATTTACTGATGCTTTTAAAGAGGGAAAAAAAGAGGTTGATTCACTTCCAGATTTTGTTGATTATCTTTTGGTAGATAATCAAGGTAACGTTGTAGAGAAGTCTTTGGAAAATCAAACGGAGCTAGAAGCACTGCTTGAAACTGGAAAATTACCCCAAAAATTTAGTCCCTTCCATCAACGTCAATTAATAAAAGTTCAGCGAGGTGAGCAAACCCTTTTTTTACTTTATCAAGTCACAGCTGATTTTAAAAACCCGTGGTTAAGAGCACATTTACCATCGGCTGAAGCTTCTTTATTCATCCTGCTCTTGTTGATAATCATCATTGGTTTTCTCGTCATTTTATCAGGATTTGCTAAACAAATTAATCGAGAATTACAGAAGATCTTAACTGTTAAAGACCAGTTGTTAGTTGAAGATTTATCCGATAAAACGCAAGAGGCGAGCCCTATTAAGGAAATTCAAGATATTTTAAGCTCTTTATATAAAATGAAGGGAGCTTTGACTGAAAGTTTGTCAAAAGAGTGGCAACAAAAACGTCAAAGTGACGCTCAATTACGTGCGTTAACCCATGATATTAAAACGCCGGTAACTTTAGTTTCAGGCAATTTGGAATTATTAGAAGAAACAGATTTAAACGAAGAACAAACAAGTTATGTTGGTTTTTCACAAAAAGGCATCCAACAGATTAACGCTTATCTTGATGACTTAAGACATTTTTCAGGGTTATCAGAACACCAACCCTCAGCGCTCAGAGCACTGGACACAGGGTTAGTTCAAGAATTTATTGATTTTGCTGGTCAACAAGGACAGTTAAAAAAATTAAGTATCCAAGTCACTAAACAAGAAGCTTGTCCAGAGGTACAGCTTAATGTCAATTCGTTTCAAAAAGCATATCAAAATATTTTAGTTAATGCGGTTCAATATTCAAAAGAAGGAGAATGTATTGAGTTATCGTTTGAAGATTTCACAGATTACTTTGAAATAATCGTCAGCGATCAAGGTGCTGGTTTTTCGGAGCTGAGTTTAAAACAGGCAACGAATGAATTTTATACAGAAATGACTTCCCGAAGTGATGCACATTATGGTTTGGGATTATCGATTGCTAATAGGATAGTGCAGGAGCATCAGGGTGAATTGATTTTAGAAAATTTAAAAGAGCATGGGGAAATCAGTGGTGCACGTGTTATTATTCGTTTGAGAAAGTGATTAAGAACATGTAGAATCAGAGATAAAATAGTGGACAACGATTCGTTCCACCACTATATAAAATACAAAGGACGTGGAAGGATGACATTTAAATTAGATGATAGTTTGAAAGCGTTGGGAATAGAAAAAATTGTGGTCGCCATAGTGAAAGGAATAGATACAACCGTTGCCCTGAATGAAGAACTTGAGCATGAACTACAAATAGCCGAAGAAAAAGCATTGAAAGTATCGGCTGACTCCTTGGCTGAAAACCGAGTGATTCAAGGCTATATCGAGCTGATTCAAAAGATTAAGCGGAGCAAGAAAAAATATCCGCCAACGGTAGAAGCCTTGATAAAAAATAGTCAACGCCGTCAAAGCTTTCCACGTATCAATAGTGTCGTTGATTTATACAATGTAGAAGCATTAAATACTTATTTCTCAATCGGGGCACATGATTTGAAAAAAATAACGTTTCCAATTGAGTTTACCGTTTCAAAAGAAGAAACAGTATTTCAACCGATTTTATCTTCTGAGAAAAAAGTGATGCCCTTTGATTATGTCTATCGCGATCAAAAAGGCGTGATGGCTTATCTTGACTGTCGTGATTCAGAAGACTATAAATTAGACGAGACGACGACAGAAGCTTTATTTGTCATCCAGGGAAATGAAGCGACTCCGGTTTCTGATCGGATGGCTTCACTGGAACATTTGGTGCAGCAATTAAAAAAAGTGATGCCTGATTTAACGTATACCATTCAAGTTATTTCATAAAGATAAAAACATCTCATGCTAAATAAGCGTTTTTAACATGAGATGTTTTTTTATTTTGTCCCTTGACTGAAGACTTTATAGACATTCGCATCACCATAGTCAGTGATTTCGCCAATTCTTTTTAGCTCATCTAAATCTTTTTTTTCAATGTTAAAATCTAACATTGCATTTTCAGTTATATGTTTGGGATTTCCTGATTTTGGTAAAGGCAATAGCCCTAACTCTAAACAATATTTAATGCTCAACTGAGGAACGGAGACATCATATTTTTCAGCCATTTTTTTAATTTCGGGATGTTGAAGGATTTGCCCATGTGCGATTGGCGAGTAGGCTTCAACTAGAATATCCTGTTCCTTACAATAAGTAATGATATCAGTTGGTGTATTACTGATATGAGCTAGGAATTGGTTGACAACTGGTTTAATTTTAGCGTGTGTGAGTAGGTTATCTAAGTCAGCTATTTTAAAATTAGAGACACCAATGGAGCGAACAAGGCCGTCTATTTGTGCTTGTTCTAAAGCACGCCAAACCTCTAGATTTTCTTTATCATAATTTTTATCGGTTCTAAAATCATCCCAAGGTTGTGGACTGTGAATTAAAATTAAATCAAGATAGTTTAATTTCATTCGTTTAAGTGATTGCTTAATAGAGGTAAACGCATCATCATAATTTTTGATTTCAGCTTCGACTTTTGTTGTGACAAAGAGCTTTTCACGCGCAATCAAACTATTTTTAATTCCTTCACCTACGCCACGTTCGTTGCCATAAGCTTGCGCCGTATCGATATGACGATACCCAATTTCAATCGCAGCTTCGACCACTTTATTAACTTTATCATCATCAATTTCCCAAGTCCCTAAACCTAATTTTGGAATGGTTAAACCGTTCGCTAATTGATAGTTTTCTTGTAGAATCATTTGCTATTCTCTCCTTTAAAATAACTTTCGTCTTACTAAATAAAGTGTAAAAGAAAAAGTGAAGAGAAGCAAATAAATTCTTTATATAAGTTGATAACATAATAAAAACAACTGACTAAAACATTCAGTCAGTTGTTTTTAAGAATTTATTTTATTTAGCTGAGTCTTTAAGTTTTTTTATTAGAAAAGAGGGGTAGCGGTTTCTTGAAGGACAATCTTTAATTCTTCAATATTTTTACGACCTTGAGTTTGCATCCATTGACGAGTAGCGGCTTCGCCTTCTTTGACAAAAATATCGATACCATTGGCCCAAGTTGCACGACCACAAAGAACACCGTTAAAATTAGAACCTGCTTGTTTTGCAAATCGTAAAGTTTGTTGAAAAAGTTCAGGACTAACTCCGGCACTTAAGAAAATGAAAGGTAAGTTTGTTGCTTTATCCTGATTTTTAAAATGTTTTTTAGCTTCTTCTTGTGAATAAAGAACATCTCCATCACCATAGCCTTCAACAAAATTCATATTAACTGGAACTTCAACTTTTAAAACATCAACGTTAAAGCGAGGTTCAGAAAATAAACGCATCATTTTATTGACTTTGTGTGGTTTTTTATGAGCAAACTCTTTTGATTGGTTATCTGGATTTGTTGCATCATAAGAAAGTAATTCTAAAAAGAAAGGGAGTTCTTCTGCGAGACATTCGGAACCAATTCTTTCAACAAAAGCTTGTTTTTGATTATTGATGTTCTCCTCTTCATCGGCATCATAATATAAAAGAAATTTACAAGCATTACTGCCCAGCTCTTTTAATCGTTTAACAGACCAGATGGGTAACAAATCAGGTAAGCGACCAGGTGTAGAAGCATCATATCCCGTTTTTTCATAAGCTATTAAAAGTCCAGCACTTGTGTCACGTTCTTTAGCTGCGGGTAAACCATATTCAGGATCCAAAAGAATAGAAGAGGCAAAAGGAGTTAATTCTGATGAAACGATTTTTTTGAATAAAATAATCTCATCTTCGGTTGCTTCAGCCCCTTTACTTTTTGTAATCATCTTTTTTAAAGCTCCACGTTGATCGATTGCTAAAGCATTAATCATCTGTTTTTCGTCACTTAAGGCTTTTAATTGTTCTTTTTTACTAATTGTTGACATTACACGTCTCCTTTCTATACTTGATCTTTTAATCGTGGTATTCCTTACGATTCCATTTTTCGATAAATTCATTAAAGAAATCACCTGAAAATTGTTCAGTATGACTTTCTTCAATCGTATCTATCTTTTTAATTAATTGTTTGTTTTCTTCTGTTTCATGATATTCTGCTTTAACAAAGGCTTCGATAATATCACAAATTAAAAATTCACCTGTGATTTTTCCACCGAAACCGATAACATTGGCATTCAAATTTTCTTTTGCATATAAAGCAGTCGTCATGTCACGAACCAAAGCCCCACGAATACCAGGAACTTTATTAACCGCATTATTAATCCCAACACCTGTACCACAAATACAAACGCCTAAATCAGCTTTGTTACTAACAATAGCTTCCCCAACCTTTTTCCCGAAGATAGGATAGTGCGTTCTAGTAAAGTCGTAAGTTCCAACATCAATGACTTCATAACCTTTTCCTTTTAAAAAATCTGACACAGCTATTTTTACATCTGTAACAATATGGTCACATCCGATTGCTATTTTCATATTAAAAACCCTTTCTTTGTTTGCCTTTCTTTAGGCCATTTTATTTAACATATCAACACGTACTTGGTGGCGACCGCCATCATAACTGGCAGCTAAGAATTCGGTCACAATATTCTTAGCAAGTTCAGGTCCAACAATTTCAGCACCTAAAGTAATCATGCGTGCATTATTATGTTCTCGTGTCATATAGGCTGAGCGTTCATCTGATACTTCGGCAGCAATCATTCCTTTTAATTTGGTCGCTACCATAAAACTACCTGCGCCATAACCATCAAACGCAATCCCTAAGCTTGTTGGGTTAGCCAATAAATCTTGGCCAATCGCTAGGGTAGACTCTATAAAATCTTCTGAAGCAACCTCAGTTTTATCAACAACTTCATGCCCGTTCGCTACTAAATCTTCCTTGATAACTTCTTTTAAAGCCATTCCATATTTATCTGAACCAATAACTACTCTCATTTTGAAATCCTCCTTTAATAGTAAAATAATAAAATAGATATTTGTATAAAAATCACTTACAAACATATATTAAAACAAATTCAAACATTAATCAACAGTTAAAACGAACAAAAACAAAAATAAAGCGTTGACATTTTAGTTTTAAGTCCCTATAATAAGGGTGTAAAGAACGAAAACAACATTTTTAAACAATTTATTGGAGGTTTTTGTATGAAAGAATTGCTTCATGAAGACACAGTGTTTGTTTCTGATGATCAATCGCAAGAAGAAGTCTTTAAAAATATTGGGAATCAATTGTATGAGAGGGGGTTAGTTACAGCTGATTTTGTTCAAAATATTTTAATTAGAGAGCGTGAGTATCCAACAGGCCTTGATTTAACACCAGTTAATCCAAAGTTAAAAAATATTGCAATTCCACATACGGAAAGTAAATATGTCAAGACAACACGTATTGTTCCAGTAAAACTTATTCATCCAGTAAAATTTCATAATATGATTAATCCAGAAGAAGTTTTATCTGTTTCTTTCTTATTTATGATTTTAAACGAAAACGGATCGGAACAATCAGGATTATTAGCTGAAATTATGGATTTTATTAATGCAACCGGTTACCAAGAGTTACTTGAGCTATTTGATAGTATCGATGGACATGAAATTTATAACCTTATCAATAAAAATATAAAGGAGACGATTTAAATGATTAAAATTTTAGCAGCGTGTGGAGCAGGAGTAAATTCTAGCCACCAAATTAAAAATGCATTGGAAACAGAAATGAAAGAGAGAGGGTACACTATTACTTGTGATGCAGTGATGGTTAAAGATATTAATGAAGATATGTTAAGTCACTATGATATTTTTGCTCAAATTGCTAATACTGATCTAGGATTTGAAATAAAAATACCTGTGATTGATGCCGGTCCTATCCTTTACCGAATTCCAGCTATGGCAGAACCAGTGTATGAAAAAGTAGCAGAAGCGATTGATGCATTAAAATAAAAGGTTTCTTTTAGAAAAAGGAGGAAGACATAGTAATGAGTATGATAATAGAGTTTGCTAATAAGGTGTTTACGCCCTTGATTGATTTAGGTGCAGCTCCTTTGATGACGATTATTTTGACGATTATTGCATTATGTTTTAAGGTTAAATTTTCTAAAGCTTTGGAAGGTGGTATAAAATTAGGGATTGCTTTAACAGGTATTGGTGCTATTATTGGGATTTTAACAACAGCTTTCTCAGGAGCAATGACATCATTTGTAGAACGGACGGGGATTGCATTAAATGTTACTGATGTAGGTTGGGCTCCATTAGCAACGATTACTTGGGGATCACCATATACGCTCTATTTCTTATTAATTATGGTAATTGTTAATGTTGTTATGTTGTTTTTAAACAAAACAGATACATTAGATGTTGATATTTTTGATATTTGGCATCTTTCAATCGTCGGTTTATTTGCCATCTTTTGTGGTGCTAATTTAATTGTTGCTACTTTATTGGTTGTTTTCATAGGCGTTTTAAAAATTATCAATTCAGATTTAATGAAACCGACATTTAGTGATTTATTGAATACACCAGATGATAAAAATCCGATGACAACCACACATATGAACTATATGATGAATCCAATTATTATGTTGTTTGATAAGATTTTTGATAAAATTTTTCCATGGTTAGATAAATATGATTTTGACGCAGCCAAGTTAAATAGTAAAATTGGCTTTTGGGGTTCAAAATTTGCGATTGGGATTTACTTAGGAATTTTTGTTGGCATGTTAGCCGGTCAGACACCAACACAAATATTCGCATTAGCTTTTACTGCAGCAGTCTGTTTGGAACTGTTTTCGTTAATTGGTTCATGGTTTATTGCAGCAGTTGAGCCATTATCACAAGGAATTACAAACTTTGCTAATGCAAAATTAAAAGGTCGTACTTTAAACATTGGTTTAGACTGGCCGTTTATTGCTGGTCGTGCTGAAATTTGGGCAGCGGCAAATATCTTAGCACCAATTATGTTACTAGAAGCAATTATTTTACCAGGGAATAAACTATTACCTTTAGGTGGTATTATTGCTATGGGAGTTACTCCAGCATTATTAGTGGTAACAAGAGGTAAATTAATTCGAATGATCGTTATCGGAGCTATTGAATTACCTTTATTTTTATGGTCAGGTACACTTATTGCAGGATTTGTAACCAAGACAGCAAAAGCAGTAGGTGCGTTTCCAGCAGGGCTAGATAAAAGTGCTTTAATTTCACATACCACTATGGAAGGTCCTGTTGAGAAATTCTTAGGTTATCTTGTTGGGAATGCTTCACAAGGAGAAATTAAATTTATTCTGTATGCTTTAGTAGCTTTAGTTATCTACTTGTTAATTTTTGTTTGGTATGCACATGAAATGAAAAAACGTAATGCTGTTTATGCTGAAAATAAATAAAGATAAAAAAGACACGCTATATGCATTCTGTGTATAGAGTGTTTTTGCTGTTAAGGATATAAAATCTATCTTTTTATGATAGATTAAAGTAAAATAAAGGAACGTTAGGAAGGATGGGATGGTCTGTGTTAAAGGATGAACGATTTAATAGAATTTTAGCTTTAGTTGAAAAAAAAGGAACAGTTAAAGTTAATGATATTGTACAAGCATTAAATGTTTCCGACATGACGGTTCGGCGCGATTTATCAGAATTAGAAGAGCAGGGGAAGCTAAAGCGAGTCCACGGTGGTGCTACAGGGGTATCCTTTAATAAAAAAGAGCTATCACATAATGCTAAATTAATCATTAATAAAGATAAAAAACAGTTAGTTGCTCAAAATGCGCTATCTTTAATAGAAGAAGATGAAACCATTTTCTTAGGTCCGGGAACAACAATTGAACTATTAGCTGAGTTGATAGAATTTAAGTCGCTCCGTGTAGTAACTAATTGTTTACCTGTTTTTAAAGCACTTGATAAAAAGCAAGCCAATTATAAACTTTATTTATTAGGTGGCGAATTACGTCAGAAAACCCAAGCTTTTTTTGGTGAAATTACAAATCATGCTTTAGAAGATATGCATTTCAATAAAGCTTTTTTTAGTTGTAATGCATTAAAAGGAAACAGTGTGATGACAGCGACGATTGAAGAAGGTCGGACTCAAGCAATAGCATTAGATAATGCAGTTGAAAAATATTTATTAATTGATTCGACAAAAATAGGGAAAGAAGATTTTTATTCTTATTATAATTTACAAGATATTACCGCAGTTGTTATGGATCGGGATGAACGTGAAACTTTTCATAAAATAGAAAAAACAGTATCAGTGATAGTTGATTCCGAAAAAGATTAAAAAATTATAAAAATACGATTTTAAGTGGGTGTCATCTTCTTATTTTGTGATTTAATTAAATCAATAAAAAAGTGAACAAGAAAGGGCGACAACGTGAAAATTAAATTAGTAATGATTGGCTTATTTAGTCTTTTCCTATTTTCAGCGTGCACTGCTAATCATAAATTAGGAAATGAGAGGCAAATAGATAAAAAAACTTTAAAGAGTCAAAGCTCAGAAAAGTCTGGGGAATATGATGAAGAAGTTCAAAAAGCACTCGATGAAGCAAATAAAGAAGTCGCACGAGCAGAAATAGAAAAAAAGGCTCGAAAAGAAAAGCGAATAGCTAGTGGAGAGCCTGTGATTGAACTAGAGGGGAAAGTCACCGATGTTTTAACAAAACCTGATAGTGGCCTTGATTTGTATCGAATTACTTTGAAAATTACGAGTATTAAGCAAGATAAAAACAACCTATATCATGACAAGGTCGGGATTGATTATCAGTATTTTTTATCGGCTCATGACTATCCAGATTTTGCTTTTGATAAGTTAAACAAAGGAGATTCTCTTAAAATCGAAACGTTTCAGGATGCTTATATGACCGAGTCACCACCAAAGCAAATCAGTGAGGAAGATATTACTAGGGTTAGTTTGTTAAAAGATTAAAAATTAATTTGTTAAGAATCGATTAAACATAAATTTACATATAAAATGCTCTGTTTATTTAGTTCTACTATCTCAATATTTTTTTGAGAATAGTAGTGAATTGAAAGACAGGGTTTTTTTGTTTTTTAAAAGGTAATAAATCAGCATTTAAAATAACTTTCGGTTTCTAATTGATTTATTTGAGTTGTCATCTTTCCTTGATATACTTACGTTTAATTATAAAAATAAATCAATTGCTTCTATTAAATAAAGATACACTTAAAAAAAGTTTCCGCTTACATAGGAAGAGTTTCATTCTAGCGAGAATGGAGTGCTTCGACTAAGATGAATTCATAGGAGATGTGATAAGGATGAGGGATAAGTATGTAAGGTTAATAGTGACTTTGCAAGAAAAAGGGGGATTTGTAAAAGGGAATGATCTTGCACGCAAATTAAATGTTTCTGATCGAACGATAAGAAGTTACATCAAAGATTTAAACGAGAACTATTTGATTGATGCTAAAATAAAAAACAATAAAAATAAAGGTTACATTCTTACGGGGGAAATTAATGAAATCAAGCGATCTCATCAAATTGAGTTTGAAGAGCGAGCATTTTTTATTGTTAAATATTTAATGGATAAAAACGATTGGGTAACTTATGAAGAAATAGCCGAAGAATTATTTTTTTCAAGTCAAACCATTCGAAATGATGTTTTAAAAATTCATCAATTAGTCACTGAACAACTGAGAGATATTAAAGTTGAGAGTATTATTTTTCAAGGAATCAGACTTGTAGGTAGTGAAATTGATAAACGTTTGTTCTTAGATAGTTTATCCAAACCGCCAGCTTTAACTCATTCAAACTTTATAAAATCATTATCTTACTATTTTAAAAACTGGACAACTGTAGAAGAATTAGAAGCCTATGTTACATATCTTGAAAAAAACATGGATAAATTGAAAATACCACTGAGTAATGACAACTTATTGCCTATCATCTCTTATTTAGTCATTTGTTTTAAGAGGATTGAGGACAAGCATGTACTTGAAGATGCTTCACATTTATTGGATAAGTACGATATCACACAAATGCAAGAGTATGCAATTTCAAAAAAATTGATGTTTGAAATATCAAAACAAAAACAAATTGAAATACCGGAAGCAGAGATGATTTATTTAAGTTTTTACTTAATGAGTCAACGTTTACTTTTTGAAGCAAATGAGGAAAATGAACATCAGATACCTGAACGTATTAGAGTTAGTATTAACGAAGCACTTGTACAGTTAGAAAATGAGTACCATATGGATTTTTCAAAAGATAGTCAGCTGTCATCTGGCTTAATTCTTCACTTATCACGTGATATCTATCCACTTTTATTTAATTTTTATATTGAAAATGCTTTTGTGACAACTATAAAAAAAGAATACATCCAGGCTTATTATATTGCGATTAGCTTTTCCCATCTGCTCAGTAAAAAACTAGAGTTAAATATTCCAGAAGCAGAAATCGGCTATTTTGCCTTACACTTTGCATCATTTATTGAAAGAGAAAATAAAGATGTGGTACGTGCTTTGATAGTTTCTGGGAGAAATAAGCCAGCTTCATTTTTATTGAAAAATGAACTTGAACAAAAAATACCAGGTTTACTGATTAAGGAAATTATAGATTATAGTCAATTATCGACGTTGTCAGAGGAAATCCAACTGTTAATCTCTCCGTTTAAATTACCAGATACGTTACCTATGCCGACAATTCAAGTCAATGAGTTAGCGACAGAAAAAGATATTATTCGTTTAAAAGCAAAGGTTAACAAGCTGTTTTCTAAAAAGAATTTAAATGTGGATTACTTCAATCGTTCGAATTTAATGACTAAAGAAAAAATTCTAAAATTTATGATGGAAGAGATGGAGTTAGATTACTTATACGAAAGTTTGATTGAACGGGAAAAATTATCAACAACAGATGTTGGTAAAGGAGTTGCTATTCCCCACCCTTTAAAACCGGGTGAATTTAATCATGTGAGTATTGGCGTCCTTGTTTTAGAAAAGCCAGTTTGCTGGGGCGCTGAAGAGGTAAGAATTGTTTTTTTAGTGGTTCCTGGAAAAGATCGCCAAGCTGAGACAGGACAATTGATGGAGGAACTCTACCGAATTGTGAATAATAAGAAGATATTGCATTCTATTTTAGAAGCACAAACAAAAGAAGAATTTGACGCTATATTAGAAATTTGAGGAGATGATAAAATGAAAGTTTCAGATATGTTAGTAAAAGAAACCATTGAACTAGGATTAAAGTCAACCGATAAAGCAGGAGCGATCGATGAACTCTCTTTGTTGTTGGAAGAAAATGGTTGTTTATCAAATTTAGAAAAATATCGTGAAGATATCTGGGAACGTGAAAATTTGATTTCTACGGAAGTTGGCTCAGGAATAGCTATTCCACATGCGAAATCGGCGGCAGTTGTTAAGCCAGGAATTGCTTTTGGTCGAAGTTTAGAAGGATTTACATATGATAAAGAACATTGTAATTTATTCTTCATGATTGCTGCTGGAGAAAAAGCATCAAACGAACATTTGCAAACGCTGTCAAAATTATCGACATTTTTAATGGATGAGGTTTTTAGAGCGAAGTTAATTTTAGCAACATCGGCAGAGGATGTTTTACAAGCCATTAATGAAAAAGAACAAGAAGAGATCGAAGATAAATTTATTTCCAATGAAGATAATGATGGAAAGACTTTTTTAGTTGGTGTGACAGCATGTACAGCTGGAATTGCGCATACGTATATGTCAGCTCAATCTTTACGTGATGCTGCGGCTAAAAAAGGCATTGAAATGAAAGTTCAAACAGATGGTTCAAGTGGTACAGAAAACATGTTAACAGCGGAAGAAATCTCTCGAGCGGCGGGAGTAATTATTGCTGCTGACCGAGGATTAGATTTATCAAGGTTTGACGGGAAAAAATTAGTTAAAACATCGACAAAAAAAGGCATTAACGAACCAGAAAAATTAATTGAAGAAGTTCTGAATAAAAATGAAGTATTTAGAGCAGAGGGAGCTGACAAACAAGTATCTGAAACGAAAAGTGATGCAAAAAGTAATACATTTGATATTTATAAACATCTAATGAATGGTGTTTCCTTCATGTTACCATTTGTAGTTGCCGGTGGTATCTTGATTGCTATTTCGTTTATGTTTGGTGTGAATTCATCTAATCCAGATTCGAGTCAATACAATGCATTTGCAGCTTTTTTAAATGAAGTCGGCGGGCAAGCGGCATTTGGTTTGATGGTCCCTATCTTTGCTGGTTACGTGGCATATAGTATAGCTGATCGTCCTGGTTTAGCACCAGGAGCAATTGGCGGAATGATTGCCTCACTGGGTGGGTCAGGTTTCTTGGGTGGTTTAATTGCTGGTTTCTTAGCAGGTTACATCGTTGTGTTATTGAAGAAAGTTTTAGTTAAATTACCTAAATCACTTCATGGTTTAAATCCAGTGTTGTTGTATCCCGTATTAGGGACGTTAGGAACGACTTTAATTATTCAATATGTAGTCAATACGCCTGTGAGTAATATGAACAATGTCTTAACTAGTTGGCTAACAGGTATGAGCGGCTCTAATGCTATTTTAGTCGGTGCATTACTTGGTGGTATTTTAGTAAGTGACATGGGTGGACCGTTGAACAAAATAGCTTATGCGTTTGGTATTCAAATGATTACAAGCGGTGTTTATGGGCCAATGGCAGCATTGATGTGTGGGGAAATGATTCCACCAATTGGAATTGGTTTAGCAACAACATTATTTAGAAATAAATTTACAGCACAAGAGCACGAAACAGGTAAGGTAGCTTATGTTTTAGGAGCATGTTTTATTACAGAAGGTGTGATTCCGTTTGCAGCAGCTGACCCATTAAGAGTTATTCCGGCAAATATTATCAGTGCTGCTGTTGGTGGCGGGTTATCGATGGCTTTTGGAATTGAATTAACAGCTCCACATGGTGGTTTGTTTGTTATTCCAATTGCAGTCAATCACCCAATTATTTACATCGGTTGTATTTTAGCAGGTAGCTTAGTAATGGCTTTAATCGTTGGGTTTACTAAAAAGCCAATCACAGCGAATGAAAATTTAGGAGGAAATGTTAATGTTAGTAACGTCTAAAGAATTATTCAAACAAGCGAAAGAAAATGGGTATGCTATTCCAGCACCTAATTTTATCGATTTAGATTCAATGAGAACATATGTTGAAGTGGCAGAGGAACTGGGATTGCCAGTTTTGATCGCTCTTGCAGAAACACATTTAAATTTAATATCATTAGAAGAAGCAGCGCTGAATGCTAAGTACTTAGCTGAAAAAGTATCTGTTCCAGTTATTCTTCATTTGGACCATGGTATGACTCCAAGTGTTATCAAAAAAGCGGTTGACCTAGGTTTTACTTCCGTAATGATTGATGCATCTCAAGATGACTTTGAGACAAATGTTCGCAAAACAAAAGAAATTATTGAATATGCACATCCAAGAGGTGTTGTGGTTGAAGCTGAAATCGGTCATGTTGGTTCAGGAGTTAACTATGAAAATCATGAGCATACAGACTCAAAATATACAACAATTGAAGATGCGGTTAAATTTATTGAAGCAACTAATGTCGATTCATTAGCCATTTCAATTGGGACAGCTCACGGGATGTATAAAGGTGTTCCAGAAATTAACTTTGAGCGTCTAAGTGAGATTGCCACAGCTGTTGATACACCTTTGGTTCTTCACGGAGGTTCATCTTCAGGCGATGCTAATTTGAAACATTGTGCAACGAGTGGCATTAGTAAGATTAATATTTTCTCTGACCTAGTGAATGCGGCGATGACTGAAATAAATGAAGGTCAGCCAGAGAATTATCTTGATGTGAAAGAACAAGCTAACAAAGGGATGAAAGAGTGTTTGAAACATTATTATGCTGTGTTTGAAACAGCTAAATATTTAGAAATTAAATAAAATTACATTCATTTTGTAAGAAAGGGAGAGGTTAAAATGTCAGTTACCGATTTTTTAATGCCAAGTTTAAATTATTTTGGACAAGGTTCAGTTAAGTTAGTTGGAGAAAAGGCTCAAATGTTAGGTGTGAAAAAGCCATTAATCGTGACCGATTCTTTTTTAAGAACGTTAGAAGGCGGTCCTGTTGCACAAGTTATATCTGCATTAGAAGAACAAGGACTACCCTATGCGATTTTCGATCAAGTCGCACCCAATCCTAAAATAAAAAATTGTCTGGACGGTTTAAAGATTTATGAGGGAGAAAGGTGTGATGGTGTAATTACAGTCGGTGGTGGCTCTGCTCATGATTGTGGTAAAGGAGTTGCGATTGCTGTTAGTCATGGAACAGACTTGAAAAGCTTTGCTGGAATTGAATGTTTAACGGACAGTTTACCTCCAATTCTTGCAGTTAATACAACTGCTGGGACAGCAAGTGAAATTACTAAACACTGTGTGTTGACGGATGAAGAGACACATCTAAAGTTCGTTATCGTGAGTTGGCGTAATGTTCCGCTTGTTTCAATCAACGACCCTTATTTAAATGGTGAGTGTCCCCAAAGGGCTAACCGCAGCGACGGGGATGGATGCTTTAACTCATGCGATTGAATGTTATGTTTCAGTCAATGCAACACCAATGACTGATGCGTGTGCTATTCAAGCAATGAAACTTATTTCAGATAACCTAAGGAAAGTTGTCGCTAATGGTGAAGATATTAAAGCACGCGAACAGATGGCCTATGCTTCTGTTTTAGCAGGAATGGCTTTTAATAATGGGGATTTAGGTTA
This sequence comes from Vagococcus sp., assembly GCF_052102835.1. NCBI lineage: Bacteria > Bacillati > Bacillota > Bacilli > Lactobacillales > Enterococcaceae > Vagococcus > Vagococcus sp. Next base: position 71,371 of record NZ_JBQEIL010000001.1, on the reverse strand, counting down.
TGTTCACGCTATGGCACATCAGTTAGGTGGTCAATATGATATGGCACATGGTGTGGCGAATTCTATTTTACTTCCAGTTGTTGAACGTTATAATTTAATTTCCAATCCAAAGAAATTTGCGAATATTGCAACATTTCTTGGTGAAGAAACAACAGGTTTGGCGACACTTGAAGCAGCTGATAAAGCGATTGAAGCAATTGAGCGATTAGCACAAGATGTTGGGATACCAGCTAACTTAAAAGTGATGGGAGTCAAACGTGAAGATTTTGAACTGATGGCAGAAAATGCTTTGAAAGATGGCAATGCTTTTAGTAATCCAAGAAAAGGAACTAAAAAAGAAATTATCGAATTGTTTGAAGAAGCTTTTGAATAAAAATAAATAAGTAAACCATCGAAACGTAGTGAATTTAGCGTTTCGATGGTTTTTTTGAATCGAAAGAACGTTAATGCTTGAAAGGTACGATTTAAAAAAAATAAAATAAAAAATTTCAAATTATGAAAGTTTTAAGCGTTTCCATCCCTTTGGTGATACATTACTGGTGTACTAAACAAATGGATGGAAGGAAGATAAAAATGAAAAAACAAGCAGTCGTTATCGTTGGAGCGGGGAGTACACACACACCTGGAATTATTCAAAGTTTATTACAAAAGAAAAATGAGTTTCCGCTTAGAAAATTAGTAATGTATGATATTGACAGTGAAAGAATGCATTTAGTTTATGATATAATGAAACAATTTATCTATCAAGAATGCCCAGACTTAGAGGTTATCGTTACAACAGATAAAGAAAAAGCGTATACAGACATTGATTTTGTTTTTGCTCAAATCCGTCAAGGTGGATTAAGCATGCGTTCAACAGATGAAAAAATCCCATTGAAATATGGCGTAGTTGGTCAAGAAACATGTGGACCAGGAGGATCTATTTCATATGGTGTTCGTTCAATTACTGGGGTAGTTGAGTTGATAAAAGATGCTCGTCGTTATTCACCAAAATGTTGGGTTTTAAACTACTCAAATCCAGCTGCAGTTGTTGCAGAAGCAACACGTCGCGAATTTAACAATGAACGTATTTTAAATATTTGTGATATGCCAACAGCTATTCTTTTATCTTTTACTAAGATGTTAGGCTTAAAAAATTGGCAAGAATTAGATCCTTGTTACTTTGGATTGAACCATTTTGGTTGGTTCACAGAGCTATATGATAAAGAAGGCGTTGACCGTCTACCAGAATTGCGTGAAATGATTTTAGAAAAAGGGATGGCAGTTAGTGACAAACATCACCAAGATCCAGATTGGAACAAGACTTGGAAACAATATGTTGAAATCGTAAAAGATTATCCTGAGTTCTTACCAAATAGTTATTTACAATATTATTTATATTCTAAAGAAATGGCTGAACATATGGATCCAAACTGGACACGTGCGGATATGGTTATTAATGGCCGTGAAAAAGAAATGTTTGCTGAACATACTAAATATTTAGAAAACCCTGATAGTTACCAAAGTCCAATCCAAGACTTCACTGTTTTTGGAGACTTTATCGTAGACGCAGCGTCTTCAATCGCTTATAACAAAGGAGAACGTTTCTTAGTGATTGTTGAAAATAATGGTGCAATTCCAAACTTACCAGCAGATGCGATGGTTGAAGTTCCAGCTTATATTCGTTCATGGGGACCAGAACCAATCTCACGTCCAGCTATCTCAACATTCTATAAAGGATTGATTGAAAACCAAGTGGCGTCAGAAAAATTAGCAGTAGATGCTTATTATGAAAAATCATATGAAAAAGCACTTCAAGCGATTTCAATTAATAAAACAGTTCCATCTACCAAAGTCGCTAAACAAATTTTAGACGATTTAATCGAAGCAAATGGTGATTTCTGGCCAGAGCTAAACTAATGAAGAGGAGTATGACATGAAGAATAATAAAGTATATAATGCTTTTCAAAAATTAGGAAAAGTATTGATGACCCCAGTTTTATTACTACCGATTTCAGGTATTTTAGTTGGTCTAGGCAGTGCACTTTCGAACCCAAGTTTACAAAATGTAGCTCCCTTCTTAAAAAGTACACCCGTTGTCTTTTTTAGCATGCTAATTAAAGATGCTGGGAATGTCATTAATAACAATATTCCTATTCTTTTTGCCATGTGTATTGCTTATGGTTTTGCCAAATCAGAGAAAGCCACCGCTTGTTTATCGGGATTTATTGGCTATATGACAATGAATACGATTTTAGGTAGTTTCTTAGTTTTCACAGGAACGATTGATCCGGAAAACTTATTGACTGGACAAAAAACAATTTTAGGTGTTTTGACTCTAGACACAGGTGTTTTTGGCGGGATTATTATAGGGTTGGTAGTTGCTTATCTTCACAATAAATTCTATAAAATTCAATTGCCAGCTGTTCTCTCTATCTTTAATGGAACACGATTTGTACCTGCAATTACTGTTATTGCGGCAAGTGTTGTTGGGATTATGTTAGCTTTTATTTTCCCTCCAATTCAAGGCGTGTTGAATAATGCAGCAGATTTAATTGATCGGACGGGTGTTTTTGGAGCCTTCATTTACGGAACGTCAGAACGCTTGTTGCTACCATTTGGCTTGCATCACTTTATTTACTTACCATTCTTCTTTACTTCTCTAGGTGGAAGTATGGAAGTTGGTGGTGAAGTCGTTGAGGGGGCTGTCAATATTTACAATCAGATTTTAAATACACCAGGTATGATGTTTGATATTGATGTTAGTAAATATGTGATGAATGGTAAAGTTTTATTTGCGATGTTTGGTTTGACTGGAGCTGCATTAGCGATTTATAAATCAGCTTTACCAGAAAACCGTAAAAAAGTTGGTTCTTTGATGATTGCAGCAGTTATCCCTTGTGCGATTATGGGGATTACAGAACCATTAGAGTATGCGTTCCTATTTGTTGCTCCTGTTTTATTTGGAATTCATGCTTTATTATCTGGTGTTGCTTATGTATTGACGTATCTTTTCCAATTCAACGTAGCAGGTCCATCTGCTTTTGGTGGTCCATTTTTATCTTTGATATTTAATGGAGTATTCAATGCAGATAAAGGTTCAAACTGGTGGGTTATTCTACCACTTGGAGTTATCTATTTTATCATGTACTACCTGTTATTTAGTTTTTGTATTAAGCGTTTTAATTTGAAAACACCAGGTCGAGAGGTTATAGTAGAAGAAAATCCACAAGAGACTGGGGCTGTTGATGAGTTAATTCCGCTTATTGTAAAAGCGGTAGGAGGCAAAGAAAATATTGTCAGTGTTGATGCTTGTTTTACGCGTTTACGTATAAAATTAGTCGATGCGAAAGAATTGACAGAAGATGACTACTTTACTAATCAATTAGGCGCAAGTGGAATTGTTCATGTTGGTGATGGGGTTCAGATTACTTATGGAAACAAAGCTGCTGTTTATAAATCTGAAATGCGTGAATTTCTAGAGTTTGAATAACTAATTGAAGGAAAAGGGGATGGGAGCAATGTTTGCCGTTTATTCTAATTTAAAAACATGTGTTGAAAATTTGGATAAGTCAGGATCGATTGACAGCTACATTGCTCACTATATCTTAGAAAATCATGACTTGATTCCTGGGATGTCAATCAGTGAGCTAAGCTTGGCTTGTAGTACATCTCAGGCATCGATTAGTCGTTTTTGCCGCCGAATAAATAATTCTAGCTTTAAAGAGTTAAAGGAAGAAATGATGGAATATAATTCCTATTTAAAACGAGAAGTCAAAGGTGATTTAACCACGAAAGTTATTAATTCTGATGATTATTTCTCTGTTTTATATCCATCAATTAAAGAAACAAGAGAATTATTAACGCCAAGTATTTTAAATAAAGTCATTCACTGGTTGGATTCTTCTAAAAATATTTACTTTTTTGGAAGTTCTTTTTCTAATAATGTCGCAAAAGATGCGTGTGAAAAATTTACACGTATTAACCAATTGTGCTTTTCATTTTCATCAGTAAAATCACAATTAAATGCGATTGAATTAATAACAGCAAATGATTTAGTCGTGTTTGTCACTTTTTCAGGGACGACGAAGCATATCAAACGTTTATATCGAAAGTTAAAAAAGAAAAACTGTCGAATAATTTGGATTACAGCTAATCAAGAACGAGGACTGAATCAACAAAATGAAATGATTTTACCTGTCAGTTCTTTAGCATTAAATCAATATGAAACCTCTCTGATTGAAGGGATTAACTTGAGGATTGCTGTTGATTTAGTCTATTTATATTATACGGATTACTTACGTCAACAACTTTAAGCTTTATAAATTTAATAGAGGGGTGAAACAATGTTTAATTTATTTAAGAAAAAAGCTAAAAAAAATTCTTTATATGCCATTGCGAAGGGAACATTAATTTCAATCGATCAGGTAAAAGACCCAGTGTTTTCTCAAAAAATGATGGGTGATGGCTTTGCGATTATCCCAACAGATGGTCAGGTGACATCACCGATTGAAGGAACAGTGACCTCAGTTTTTCCAACGAAACATGCGATTGGCTTGAAAACAGAAGATGGATTGGAATGCTTAGTTCACATGGGGATTGATACAGTGGAACTAGACGGGGAACATTTTCAAGTTCATGTGACAGAAGGTAGTCAGGTAAAGCAGGGGACAAAGCTTGCAACCATTGATCTCGACGGATTAAATAGTGCTAACAAAGAAAATGATTTGATTGTTGTCTTCCCACCAAATAGTGACCATTCTTTTGAAATTCAGCTGAATAAAAGTAGTCAAGTTGAACAGAATGAAGTCATTGGACAATTGAAACAATCATAAATTAATAAAAAACTCATACATGATGGCTCTACTAAGAAGTCCATCATGTATGAGTTTTTTGTTTAGTTAAATTTATTTTTAAAAATAGTTAATGATATAAAGTAGGAGGCACTCATTAATCCTAAAATCATAAGAACCAGCACAAGAATTAGTTGTGAGAAACTAATTTGGGGTAAAGTAATTTTACTTGCAACGAAAGAGCCACCAAAACTTAGGATTAAAATAAAAGCAATAAAATAAGTGCGCGCGATTTCGACAGGCAACTTGAAAAAGAGCGGTAGTGAAAGAGTCAATAGTACCAGACTAATTAACATACCAAGTAGAGGAGCTTGCCAAATAAATTCGCTTTCCAGTGGGAAGATGAGCCCTTTGGTAAAAAGGAGTCCCACTGCAATACAAGTGGCAATAAAACTTAAGGCAAGACCAAAAACAAATTTTTCTAAGACATAGGTCGCAGGTGAAATGGGAAGCGTCATCGCATAGGTTTCAAAATGAGCGCTTTGATCATAATTAAAAAGACTAATGGTCAGTAGGGTAAAAATTGGAATAATCGCAATCATCATTTGGCTTGTTTTATCTTGCCACCCCATAAAAGCGAAAAGAATAATAATCAGAGCCATTGCTTTGAGTGTTTTTTTCATTAAATAAAAATCTTTTAATAATAGAGCTTTCATTAAGGTTGCACTCCTTTTTTAAACATTAACAAAATTTCTTCGATATTTGGGGTGATAATTTCAAAATCTGGATATTCTTGTCGAATTTTTTGCTTTTCATTGGTTAAGCATTCAATACTGTGTTCTTTCTTTAACACAGTTAAAAAGGTAACATCTGTTAGTTCTTTGAAATCATCAAGTGAAATTTTTAAAATGCCATAATTTTCATCAAGTGAAATTTGATTTTCAATTAATTTGATTTTTCCTTGATGAATCAAAATAATTTGGTCGGCAATCTTATCTAAATCACTTGTGATATGTGAGGAAAATAGAATCGCTTTTTCATCATTCATGAATTCTCTAAAAATATCTAAAATATCATTTCGTGAGACGGGATCCAGTCCTGTAGTGGGCTCATCTAAAAGAAGGATAGTCGGATGATGAGCTAAGGCTAGAAAAATTCGAACTTTGGACTGCATTCCTTTTGAACATTGTTTAAATGTTTTTTCGGGATCAATAGTATGTTTCTTTAATAAATCATAAAAATAAGTTTGGTCCCAATTTTGATAAAGATGTCGCATTATTTTTTCGATTTCTTTAATTTTAAAATCTTCATGAAAGAAAGTATCATCTAAAACAACACCAACTTTTTCTTTAATTTGACTGGCACTTTTGTGACTGTCAAGCCCAAGTAATGTGATGTTACCATCATCTAAGCGAAGCAAATTTAAGATGGCTTTTATTGTGGTTGTTTTTCCAGCTCCGTTCTCACCAACAAAGCCAATAATTTCACCTTTAGGAATAGAAAAAGTGAGAGAGTCAAGTTTGAAATGATCATAAGTAACCGTAACATTATTAAGATTAATCGCATTCGTTGTCATTTTTATTTCTCCTTTTGAAAATCGTTTGAAGTGACAGGTCATAAGAGTCGGCTATTTTTTCTAACTTGTCCAATTCATTACAGAGGTACTTCGTTATTTCAGTCTGTCTAAAAGCCAAGTCAATCGTCGATACGTAGTGACCTTTTCCAGGAATACTGTATGCGAGCCCGTCTGTGACTAGCAATTCATACGCTTTTTTGATAGTAATCACACTAATATTTAATTCTTTAGCTAAACCACGAATAGAAGGTAATTCAGTATTCTCTTTCAAACTACTATTCATAATTTGTTTTTTTATCTGTTGATAAACTTGCTCATAAATAGGTAGTGTTCCATTTTTTAAAATGATTTCCATAGTATCCTCTTTCTTTGAAAACTGATTATATACAGTATATACAGTTTGTTTAAAAAAAGCAATGGAGAGTATTTGAAGTGTGCCCTTTTTAGGTGATGAATAAAGTCGGCTTCACTAAATTTTAACAAAACTTGAAGGGAATGAACTATTTTTCATTGTCAGCCTTTCCAAAACTTGTTACAATGAACTAGAATAAACGGGTTAAAGATCTTATAGACAGATTGTTTATAGGTTTTTTTACTTTGTGCCCTAAAAGGCGACTAAAATAGTGAGAACTAGAGGAGAAAAAATGAGAAACATAAAAATGACAATTGAATATGATGGTAAAAGATATCAAGGTTGGCAAAGACTAGGTGATTCTGACAAAACGATTCAAGGGAAAATTGAAAATATTTTAAAACAAATGACGGAAGAAACGATTGAAATTATCGGATCAGGTCGTACAGATGCAGGTGCACATGCCAGAGGGCAAGTTGCTAATTTTAAAACAGAATCAACATTAGGTTTGGCTGAAATGGTTGAATTTTTAAATCGTTACCTACCACGTGATATTGTGGTTAAAGAATTAAAGGAAGTCGCAGAACGCTTCCACGCTCGCTACAATAGTAATGGAAAAAAATATAGTTACTATGTTCGGACAGCGACGATTCCATCTGCCTTTGATTATCACTACAGCTATCACTATCCACAGACGTTAGATCTTGAAAAAATGAATCAAGCGTGTCAAAAATTAATTGGAACTCACGACTTTCTAGGTTTTTCATCACTTAAAAAGACTAAGAAATCAAGCACACGTACGATTAAAGAATTATCTGTTCAAAGAGAAGGTGATAATCTTCACTTTACATTTGTTGGTGATGGTTTCTTGTATAATATGGTTCGTATCATTATGGGTACACTTTTAGAAATTGGTGATGGGACAAGGAAATTGTCTTCCATTGACGAAGTTTTTGAGAAAAAAATCCGCCAAGATGCTGGAATAACGGTTCCTGCCCAAGGACTATTTTTAGATGAGGTTTATTACAACTAACATTTAATTTAGAAACGAGGCAACGTAAATGAAAAAAACAATCAATTCAGAAAAACTAAATGCTTTAGGACCTTATTCACATGTGGTGGAAGCTCAGGGTAAGACGTATTATTTTTCAGGGCAATTGGGAATTAATGCTGAAACCAAAGAAATGGGTCGAACAATTGAGGAACAAACCCAAAATTCATTGCAAAATATTGATTTATTGCTAAAAAAATGTGATTTAACAAAAGAGAATGTTGTAAAAACAACGGTCTTATTAGCAGATATTCAAGATTTTGAAGCGATGAATCAAGTGTACGGGAGTTACTTTACAACAGACTGTCCAGCAAGAAGTGCTTTTGAAGTTGCTAATTTGCCAGCTAAGGGTTTAGTTGAAATTGAAGTTATTGCTGTTAAAAATTAAATAGCCCGAATAAAATCTCTTTTTATTTTTGTATTGTTTCTTTAAAAAGGTTAGACTTAAAGTGACAACACAAAGATAGAGGGAGGTTTTTTTATGAAATTAAGCTATCATGGACATTCGATTATTTCAATAGAAACTAATAATGGGGTTCGTTTGATGTTTGATCCTTTTATAACCGGTAATGAGTTAACTGATTTGAAACTATCAGAAGTAGAGACGGATTATTTATTGATTACTCATGGACACAATGATCATGTGGGTGACATGCTTCCGATTGCTAAAAAAACAGGAGCAACGGTAATCGCAATTCCGGAAATTATTCATTTTGCTACTAAAAATGGCGTTGAAAATGTTCATCCGATGAATATTGGTGGTACCTATTCGTTTCCTTTTGGGCGTGTAAAGATGGTCCATGCTCAACATAGCTCGGGTTATGAATTAGGTGATGAGATGATTTATATGGGGTCGCCAGCGGGCTTTATCTTAGAAATTGAAGGTCAAACGATTTATCATGCGGGGGATACCTCTGAATTTGGCGACATGGGTCTTTTAGGCGAGCTTTTTGGGATTGATATCGCTTTTTTACCAATTGGGGATAATTTTACAATGGGCCCTGAGGAAGCTGTGCGCGCAAGTCAACGTCTGAAGGCAAAAAAAGTAATACCTATTCATTACAATACGTTCCCAGTGATACAACAAGAGCCAATGGATTTTATAAACTTATTGCCTAATGGAGTTGGACAAGTATTAGCGATAGGCGAAACAATTGAATTGTAAAAAAACGAGTTTAAAAAGAGCAATAAAATGAAAAGAAGACTTTTATTTTTTGGAGAGAATATGTTAAAGTGAAGCGAATAAGATTGATTTATTAAAAGGTGAAACAGAAAAGATGAGGATAAAATGAGTAAAAAAAATAAACAGAGACAGAAACCAATAAAGCAAGATATAAACAGAGAACGGGTTTATCCTATCAACGAAGAAGTGGAGCTACTCCCTTTTTTATTAGATGTGATGAAACAAAGCAGTCGTAATTCGGTTAAATCTATTTTAAAAAGAGGACAGGTTACCGTTGATGGTAAAGTGATAACCCAACATAATCACCTATTATTACCTGGTCAAAAGCTTTCGATTCAAACGAATCAAACAGCAATCAAAGAAGTCGCATTAGAAGGGCTCGAGATTATTTATGAGGATAAAGATTTATTTGTTATTATTAAAGACGCAGGCTTACTTTCGGTTGCCGGACAAAATAAATTTGAATTAACGGTTTTTAACCAGCTAATGCATTATGTCAGACAAGATCATCCGAAAAACCGTGTCTACGTTGTTCACCGGTTAGACCGTGATACTTCCGGGGTCATGCTTGTTGCTAAAAGTGAAGAGATTAAAAAGAAATTACAAGAGACTTGGACAGAAAGTGTAACCTCAAGAATGTATACAGCCTTGGTTGAAGGCCAAGTAAGAAGACCAAGTGGGACGATTACGTCATGGTTGACTGAAAGTAAGACGTTCAAAGTTTATTCGAGCTCATTTGATAATGGAGGCAAAAAAGCAATTACGCATTATAAAAAAATCCGTTCGAATGAAGAAATGAGTTTATTAGAGGTGAATCTTGAAACAGGTCGTAAAAATCAAATTCGAGTTCACATGGAAGAAATAGGCCATCCAATTGTGGGGGATAAAAAATATGGAGCACAATCCAATCCGCTTAAGCGTTTAGGCTTACATGCAACCACCTTAAGTTTTATTCATCCAACAACAGGTAAACAGATGGAGTTCCGGGCTAAAGTACCTAAGAAATTTTTAAAAGCAGCAAATTAAATCATAAAATCAAGAGTTAATACAAACAGTCTCCGTTTGTTTTAACTCTTGATTTTTTATGGAGAAAGACTTGATTTAGTAACGATATAAAGTATAGTTAATAGAAGATAAATGAATTCAAATAAAGGAAGTGTTACGATGCGTATTAATAAATATATCAGTGAGGCGGGAACGACATCACGCCGAGGTGCAGATAAATTAATTACAGAAGGAAAGGTAACGATTAACGGTAAGAAAGCGAAAATAGGAAGTCAAGTTGAGCCTGGAGACGATGTGCGAGTAAGTGGTAATCAAATTTATGTTGCAAGAAATAATGTTTATATTGCTTTAAACAAACCGGTAGGGATAACCAGCACAACTGAAAAAAATGTTAAAGGGAATATTGTTGATTTAGTTAACCATCCCTTTCGAGTCTTTCATATTGGACGTTTGGACAAAGATTCAGAAGGGTTAATTTTACTAACAAACGATGGCGATATTGTGAATGAAATCCTCCGATCAGAAAATAAACATGAAAAAGAGTATATTGTATCTGTTGACCGTCCGATTACACCGGAATTTTTAAAAGGGATGTCTGAGGGAGTAAAAATATTAGGAACAACGACACTCCCATGTAAGGTGGAACAATTGTCTAAATATGATTTTAAAATTATTTTAATGCAGGGGTTAAACCGTCAAATCCGTCGAATGTGTGAAGCGTTAGGTTATAATGTTTATCGATTACAACGCCTTCGAATTATGAATATTGAATTAGGTAATTTACCAGTTGGACAATGGCGCTACTTATCCAAAAAAGAAAAAAACCGTTTGTTTGATGAATTGAATTACGAACCAAAAGAGTGGTAAGCAAAAATGCGAAAAGTAAAAATACAAGATAAAGTGAAATGGCTGATACTAATTTCACTTCTTATTGTAGGAATTTATGGTGGCTATCGTTTAGGTAAACATGGTTTTTTTACTGAAAAAAAGACAACGCAAGAGACACAAATTATTAAAACTTTATCGAAAGAAAAGCAAATTGTACTCGTTAATCTCGGGATTTCTGAAATCTATAGTCGAGAAAAAAGTTTAAAATTATTTGAAGCAGATGTGGTGGGAACGGGTAAAAATAAATACATGCAAGCTCATTTTGACGCCAAGTTAGGAATCGATGGCAAGAAAGTTAAGATTGAAAATATGGGAAATCAGCATTTTAAAATCAAAGTTCCAGAGTTTATTTTTATTGGTCATGATAATGAAAAGTTTGAAGTGATTGTTGAAGATGGTGGTATTTTGAGTTGGCTGACTCCTGAAATAGATGAAACAGAGATGGTAAACCAAATTTTGAATCGTAAATCACAATTGAAATATATTAAAAAATATGAGTCATTATTAAAGGAATCAAGTCAAGAGTTTTATGGAAATTTAATCAAATCAATTGATCCCGATGCAAAAATAACGGTTGAATTTCCTGAAGAAATAAAATAAAGTCATCGAAATTTATCATTACCTAGAAAAGTTGGAACTCGTCTTTATAGATTTTGATGGACAAAATTATAGGTTAGAAACGTTTGATCGTAAGTAGGGTGTTATTTCTTTTTTAGTGAATCGTGACGGTAATGTGTTGTTTAATGAAACGAACGAAACGGGTGAGGTCGAGTACCTTCCTTTTTTAATAAACTAATTAAATTTTAGATAACTGGTCTAGTGAATAGAGGATAGGATAACTATCGTCTTTTCATTAGGCTTTTTTATTTATGGCTGTAACCTTCTTTTTATAAAAAAACACCATAATGTTTTAAATGTTTATTAAATAGCTATTGATATTGCTTTATCTTATAATTTTTATTGTTTTTATGTTATAATTAAATTATTATTACCATGATGCATAAGTCTTAAGAAAGGGGGAAACCATTGAAATTTTTGAATTCGGCAAAGAAAAGGCTCCTTTTTGTTTTAGCTTGCCTTCTGTTAATTATGGGGACATCAGGAACTTATGCTTGGTTTTCTTATACAGATTGGCGTAAAAACCATATGCAATCCTTACCTTTTGACATGGGCTATGTGACAATTATTGAAGATTATGATGGTGATAAGCAGCCGATTACACCAGGGGTAAATATAAAAAAAGAGGTTAATGTAATTAATACAACACCTGTCTCGGTATTTGTACGAGTCTCTTTCGAAGAAGAACTTCAAAGGCTAAGAGAAATACAATACCCTTTAGAAGCTGTGCCAACAAGGATGTCAATGTTTGAAGCAGCATCTAGAAAACAAGCCGTCCAATCCTCAAGTATAGATGAACGGAGGAAAGGTACGGTTGGTATAAAGGACCAAATTAGGCGACCTGCATATGAAAGCGATGAGCTCCCAATTATGATTAGTCCTGAAGAATATTACAAAGAGACCACAAGATGGAAAGATGAAACGGAAAATTTAACGGTTACTGGTGAAAATGTACCGGAAGATAAGCATTTAAAACTGTTTGTTAAAGGAGCAGATAAAGTCTTATTAAGAGAAACAAAGCTTAATAAACAAATGTTCCCTGAAAATTATAATTTTAATTCAGATGCTGATACTTTTTCATTTGTTGTTAAAGATCTTCATCCTGGTCAAAACTACAAGGAAGCGGAAAAAGAAGAATTTGAAAAATTGGTGTCTGGAGAAGATGTTGTTGTTGCTCAAAAAGTGACCGGGGTTGTAAAGGATGTAGACGAAAAACATACAATTTCAAGTGCGGGACGACTCCCCGATAGTAAAGATAGTTTTCGATATCATTTGTGGAATGATATTGGTTACCATAGTTATGGTGCTGGCGTTGGTAGTAGTCAAACGATGAATTGGGCTGGACAAGCGCAATGGGTTCCAGAGTTTCCTAAATTGTCTGTTGGCTCAAATGATAACGAGAATAAAAATAGCCGTTTATTTTCAGTTCCTATTACTCAAACTAACCCTAGTGAGGTTCGTCGGCCCCAGTTATTGTATTCAGGAATCGAAGTTGATGAACTAGATCACTATAAAATTAAACCTGAGGATCGGGATAAGGAAGAAAACAAAAAATTTGAAAAAGATAATTGGTATAATTATTCACCGGGCTATGCCAATCTATTTGATTGGCCAGAAGAGTTAAGCAAAAGTATAATTCAGTTTAACTTTGGCAATGAACTTTTAGTGATTAATAGTGGAATAGACAATTTTGGTGAAGCTCCTCCTTACTGGTTATTTAACGAAAAAGATAATTATTTTTATTATTCGCAACCCTTAGAACCAGGACAAACAACGAAAGTCCCCGTGATTACTGGGCTTACTTTTCCTAGTGAGCTACGTTATTATATTGCCGGGTATGATTTACATGTGAGTTCTGAGGCAATCCCAACAGCACAACTTGATTTATTAACAGCCGAATCCCTTCAAGGGAAGGTGACCAATCAAGAAGAAATAAGTAAATATGAAGAAACAGGAAAAATCACAGTTAAGGATGGCTCTGGATTTGGTTTAGATAGTGCAGAAGACAAAGCGCTCATTGAATATTATCAGGGGTTAATCAAAGAATAAAAAAAGTAATGAACGATGATTAATTTCTCACGTTCCATTACTTTTTTTGGTTATCTGATTGTTTTTAAAGCTTCTGACCAAAGAATTAATTCATCTAACATATCATTGACACCGGCATGCATGTGATCACCTGGTGTGAAGAGTGACATGTTTTCAAAGTCTGTAAAGAGGTTGAAAGCAGGGTTTGTTCTAACATCAGCAACTTTTTGTTCAGCTAGGATGAGACGGATTTGTTCTGCTGCACGAATGCCACCGCCAGAACCATAACTAACAATTGCTGCAGCCTTATTAAACCATTCAGGACGAGCACTATCTAAGGCGTTTTTTAAAGAAGCGGACAAACCGTGGTTATATTCTTGAGCAACAAAGATATAGCCGTCTAATTCATCGATTTTTTTATTCCAATTTTCGTTAGGTGTTCCAGTTCCCATGAAAGGTAAGTTAAACTCTTTCACATCGACAATTTCAAATTCATGGCCTTCTCTTTTATCAGCCATTTCTTTAATATAAGCTCCAACTTGTGGGCTTACTCGGCCTTCTCTAGTGCTTCCTAAAATAATTCCAAATTTCATGTGATTTCCTCCAGTATTTAATGATGATATTAATAAACAAAGTCTTTTGCTTTAAGTTTATAATTGTATTTTACCTCCTTACTTTAAGTAAGTAAAATGATATGCTCAAAAAATAAATTATTTTGAGTGTGCTTAGCTGCAAAACGTGTTAAACTTGGAAAGCTGAAAATATACGTAAATAGAAATAGAAGGATGTTATAAAGTGAGTATGAATAAATTTTTATATTTTGGTTTAGACGATTCAATCATTCGATCATTAGATGTATTAAATTATCTTGAACCAACAGAAGTTCAAAAAGTAGTCGTTCCCTCATTATTAGAAGGAAAAGATCTAATTGTTAAATCACAAACTGGAAGTGGAAAAACGGCTTCTTTCGGGATTCCCCTTTGTGAGCGAGTAGAGTGGGAAGAAAGAGCACCACAAGCTTTAGTTTTAACTCCAACACGTGAGTTAGCGTTACAAATTAAAGAAGAAATTTTTAATATTGGTCGCTATAAAAGAATTAAAGTGGAATGTTTGTTTGGTAAAAGTTCATATCAGTCACAGGTTAAAAATTTAAAACAACGGACACATATTGTCGTGGCAACACCGGGGCGTTTGTTGGACCATATTTCTAGAGGGACAATAGATTTGAGTAAAATAAAAACGGTAATTATTGATGAAGCAGATGAAATGTTTGCGATGGGCTTTGTTGAACAAATTGAACAAGTTTTAAAAGCTTTACCAAAACATCGGACGATGGCGCTTTTCTCAGCAACAATGCCGGAAGCGATTAAAAAATTAAGTAAACGCTTTTTAAAAAATCCGGAATTAATTGAAATAAAATCGGCAAATACAACCGAGAAACGTATTTTACAACAATATATTAGGATAGAAAGAGAACAGTCGAAAGAAAAAATCTTGAAAAAAGTGATGATTGCAGAAAATCCAGATAGTAGTTTGATTTTTTGTAATACAAAAATTATGGTTGAAACAGTGACGAAAGAGCTAAAACATTTAGGTATGGCGATTGAGATGCTTCATGGTGGTCTGGAACAAAAAGACCGGACACAGATTATTCAAGATTTTAAACGAGGGTATTTTAATTACCTAGTGGCTACTGATGTGGCTGCCAGAGGGATTGATGTGGCTGATATTAGTTTAGTTGTGAATTATGATGTTCCTGATAATCCAGAAACATACGTTCATCGAATTGGAAGAACAGCTCGATTTGAAAATAGCGGGAAAGCGATTTCGTTAGTTAACTACCATGATAAACGTTCTTTTGATGCTATTCTAACAGCACAAAATCATTTGATTGAAGAAGTGTCTGTTCCAACAGAGGCTAAGATAGAAAAAAATAAGCTTTCCTTTGGTAAAAAGCAAACTCAAAAGCCTAAATTAAGAAAAGAAAAAGGGTTTGATTTTAATCAAGAAATAATGAAAATTCATATCAATGCTGGTAAAAAAACTAAAATGAGACCAGGAGATGTTGTCGGAGCCCTATGTCAAATTGATGGAATGACAGCTGAAGATATAGGTGTCATTGATTTAATGGATATTTCAACTTTTGTCGAAATTTTAAATGGTAAAGGGCCAATGGTTTTGAAAACATTACAGACAATGCCAATCAAAGGGCGAATGCGAAGAGTGAGTCGTTCTAATGAGACAAATTATGAACGCGATTTAAAAGAAAATTAAAAAACAACAGCTACAAATTGAGAAAAGTTGTGAGTTATTACTTAAGCTTGATTATTTTTAAGAAAGACGAATGAAATCTAGGACGATTACTAGATTTCATTCGTCTTTCTTTGTTATATTATTTGAAACAATAGAAAAAAAACAAAAAATCAAAACTAAAAAGATACTAGATGATAATAATCTCAACTAAATAATAAAAAAACAAGATGGAAAAGAAGGACTAAGGAGCAGGAAAAAAGATGTGTGAAATTATTTAAGGTTCGATTAAAATAAACAAGTTAATAAACGTTGATCCCATGCTTTTTTATTAAACGTACCTCAAAAAAGATTTTAAACCTCACGAACTTTAAAAAGTGTTTTTTTAATGATATTAATTATAAATAAGTAGTTAATATTGAAAAAAGAGTACAATTATGCTATCTTTTAATTAAGTCAAAGTTTTATTTAAATGGAGTAATACTGTCTAACATCTATATTAAAATAGTTGTAGATGTTTTTTTATGATGTTTATGCTTATAAAAATAAATAAATATAACTAGTGTTTGTTAATGTGATGTCTAAAAAATTAACACTCATTAAGTTTGAATGGAGAGATTGTTTTTATGTCAATAAGCCTTAAGTTAAAAAAGGAAAATAATTTTTATTTAGTGAAATCTTGCTTTTCACAGATTTTGATAGCGTTCTCAATGTTGCTTCTCATCGGTAGTTGGTCGACGGATAAAGCTTTAGCGGCACCTGACCACACGCCAAGTCCAATTAATCCCGTTGAAGCAGAATGGGAACGTTTAGATCCAAAGAATCAAGCAGATAATAGTTATGAAGTTACTTTAGAAGATTTTAAAAAATTATATCCAAATGAAGAATGGAAAAAACGTTATGTTGAGGTTGATTCTTGGGATACTGTAGGTGACAAAGTTGGTTTTATAGATGCTTTAAAGAATATCAAATATGAATATATAAAAGTCATTGAGGATATTGATTCTACGGGATCACCTACGGCAACGGAAGGAAAATGGGCCTATGGTGTTCAGATGACAGGGACACCAGATGAAAAGCGTTATAAAATAATTGATGGAAAAATAAATTCAACACGAAATGCTAAAATAAACTTTAGAGGACTTAATACTTATCCTTATGTAAAAAACTCTCCACATCGAATGGTTTTTCAAAATTTTCATCAATATTCTGTGAGTAACTACGGTCCAGTATCTCAATGGAACGTAGATTTTCCTAATATTACTTATGCCTATCACAATATCGAACATACTGGCGATCAAATGCTACACTCTTTGAAAACAGATGTTTATGTTTCAGGTTATTTGAAAGCAAATGGCGTACATAAATTTAAATTTGAAACAGAAAAGGGTGTCACCGAGTTTACTTCGAATAATAAAGATGAAAACATGTTAGTGTCTAATTTAACTATTGCTCCTGGATCTGAGGTTAACTTGTATAGCGAATCGGATGGTAATATTGCTGTCGGGGGCGATGGAGAGCTTAGAGTTGGAGAAGGTGCGGTTATTAATCTAAGTACACGTATAATGGTAAGTCCGGAACTAAAAATTCATCAGGTTCTTTATCTCAGCCTAACAATATCATTATTAAAGCAGGTTCATCAAAAGGTGGATCTGTCCGTCTAGAAAAAAAAGCAAAAGTTAATATTCTATCAGGAACAACAAAAGATCATCCTTATGAAAACACAACGTATCAGTGGCGATCCTATTCAGCAATATTTTTTGAGGGCGATAATTCAAAAATAGAGTTAGGAGATGATGCTGAATTAAATATAGATGTTCTTAATAGCCGAATGCAGTATAATGATTTAAAACCTTATGATTCGACGCCAATCGTTTTAGCTGGAAGTGGTTCACAGCTTAAAGTTGGTAAAAACGCTATTTTAAATGTAAATGTTAAGCAGGATCGTACAACTTACGTTTATAATGGTAGAGAATATTCATTTGAAGTCAAGGATGCACCGATTATTAGGACGGCCGCCGGAACGGAATTCATTGTTGAACCGAAAGGCAATTTTATAGTTAATGTTGATATTCCTGGTAAAAGAGACATTCTTCAAATGGAGAAAGGGGCACTTTTCCGTTTTAATGATGCTAACAAAATCGATTTACGTTTTACAAAAAATAATGTTGATCTAAACTCGAATTTAATTAATATGGCTGATGGTCATTTTGATGTGGATGTTCAAGGAGTTAAAATATGGAAGCATAGTCAACTGAATGAGGACGAACCGACGTACTCTTGGTCACCCATGTTTGGGATGAACATTCCTTATAAAAATGAGAAGGTAGTTGCAAGTAGTAAAAATCCTTTCATCGCGGCATCGGTAAGTGATGAGATGGTCAAGAATTTTAAAGATAACTTTCAGACTAATCAAGGAACGCAACGGTTGCTCTTTGAACATATTCCAGATACGTATGCGGCTTTAGAAGATAAAAACGGAAAAATTGTCGGCTTGGATGAAAATAATGCCACCCCAACGCCACTAAGTATTGTTACCAATAAAAAACCTACAGGAGAAACAGTAATCAAAGGATTAACAGTTCCTGGCTCTTATGTTCGTTTGACCGCAAAGCATCCTGCTGAAGAGATTGTTCCAAGTTATGTAAATGAGTTAGCTTCAATAAAACACGAAGTGAAGTCACCTGTTACTTCTGAAGGGGAATCTGATTTATTAACTGAAATGAAAGGTAATTATACGTTCAGTCCGGAACAAACAGAAGCTTCTGGTGGTAAGTTTGAAGTGGTACTACCCAAAGAAATCGTTTTTAACCCAGCAACAATTATACACGCTTATGCTTTTAAAGCGGGTAAAACAGCCATTGCTGAAAAACAAGTTCAGGATGTCTTACCACCTGAGGCTCAAAAAAAGGCGATTTATCTGATTAAGGGCAGTTCAACAGAATTAAAAGCTCAAGATTTTGTTGAAAAAGTAAAGGATTCAAACCCAATTAACCTTGGATTTGATTATCGTTTTAAAGATGAAAGTCAATTGAAAAAGAATGAATTAGGGGTTCATCCCGTTGATATTATGATAAAAGATCAACCGCAGAATTTATTTATAAAAGATAAAAAAGTATTTTACCCAGAACAAAATGAAGCGACGATCCCGTCAGAATTACGTGTTTATGATACTGCGAATGTCATCGAAGCTCAAGATGTTGAGTGGAAAGTGAACGATATCCTTTCTTTAAGTGCTTCCGAAAGGAAAAATAAATTAAAAATAGATAGTCAGTTAAAAGGCTTTACGATTAATTCAGCAACGAATGGTGTCACTGATAAAACGAATAGTATCACATATGAAATGCCAACGATACCTAACAAAGGTGGGACATTTGAAGTAGAATTTAAATTAAACGAAACAAAGAAAAAAATCATACTAAAAGTGGTTCCGAGTGATGTGACGATGACTAAAAAGTATGTTTATAAAGATCAACCGGAATTAAGTATTTACACTGATTTAATGAATGAAGACAGTAACTCTATTGAAAAGACAGTAAAAACAGAAAAAGTAAATATTGGTAGTGATTTAAACATAAATGAGCCCTTTTATACAGGTTATACGTTGGTCGAAACATCAGTAGCAATAGGAACGGAAGTCGGATCAACTGTTCCAACAAAAGTTCCAGATAAAGATTTTACGATTACTTACTTATTTGATGGTAAAATTGGCATTACAGAACCTACTGATATTGATTTTAATCAAATCGCGGTTAATAAAACAGGGGTTACTGAGCATCAGCCCAAAGACAGTCCAGTTGTTAAGGTTGAAAATACGTTACGACCTAAAGAGCCGACCAAAAATTATTATTTAACGGTGAAGTTACGAGATAAGATTAAAAATAAAAAAACGAATACTGCTTATTTAGGTAATTTAGTTTATCGTTCAGATTTATTAACAGGGGTAAAAAACATTTCTGAAACTGAAGCGTCATCCATTACGAACGTGAATCAGTTAATTCAAGAAGTACCGTTAAAATCAAGTCAACCGGATGAAGGGTTAGTTTTACAACAATTTAGTGGTAATTTAGCGGGTGAATATGTTGGAACGTTAGAATGGGATTTTTCAAATACGCTTTAAAAGAGTTGACAAATAAAAAAAGGTTAACTATACTTATAACAAATAAAAATTTAGATTGTGAGGGATTGCTATGATTAAGAGCAATTTACAAAAAACAACACAACTGAATAGTTTCTTCTTTAGCTTCTTTAGATAGTGTTTGTGTACATGAACAAATCATGGATACAGACCGTAACGTTTGTATCTATGGGGCTAAAGGATTTCGATATGCAAAGCTTGCCACATAGATTATTGTAAAATTAATCTAAGTGGCTTTTTATTATTCTATTGATAGGTATCTACTATTAATGAAAGCATTGACTTAGATGATTACTTCTAAGTCAATGCTTTTTTTGTTGAATTTTTCCTTTAGTTATTTAAAGAAGTTGAAAGAAGGGCGATGAATTCATGAAAAAGGAGGTCACTTACTAGCTTTTTAATAAAAAATTAAAAAATATAAATTATTAGGAGGAAAAAAAGATGAAAAAAATGAAGATAAAAAAAGCAATGGTAATTAGTTTAATTAGTAGTTTAGGACTACTTGGATTGGTGGGATGTACCTCAAAAGCGGAAACTGGAGCAGACAATCAAGCAACTGTTAAAGTGGGGATTCTACAATATATGGAGCATAAATCTTTAGATGCAGCAAGAGAAGGCTTCCTTGAAGAACTTGCAGATGCGGGTTATGAGGAAGGGAAAAACTTAAAAATAGATTCATTAAATGCCCAAGGAGACCAAGCCAATCTTAAAAGTATTAGTGAACGTTTGGTAAAAGATAAAAATGATTTGATTTTGACCATTGCCACACCAGCCACCATTTCAGTTGCTAATGAGACAAGTGAGATTCCAATTTTATTTACAGCAGTTACAGATGCTGTTGCAGCTGGGATAGTTAAGAATAATGAAAAACCAGATAAAAACATTACTGGAACAAGTGATATGGTTCCAGTAGAAAAACAAACGGATCTATTATTATCAATTGTTCCCGATGCTGAAAAAATAGGTGTGATTTATAATTCAAGTGAAGAAAATTCAGTGATTCAAGCAAAAGCTGCTAAAAAAGCATTGGAACGTGATGGGGTAGAGGTAAAAGAAGCGACTGTTACGTCAACAAATGATGTTCAACAAGTTATGGCCTCATTAGCAAAAGAAGTCGATGGTATTTATATTCCTACCGATAACACATTAGCAAATACAATGGAAACTGTTGGTGAGATTGCAAAGGATAAAAAAATTCCAGTAGTAGCAGGTGCAACGGAACAAGTCAAAGTAGGAGGACTTGCTACTTATGGTATTGATTATAATAAATTAGGCCATCAGACAGGGAAATTAGCAGTAAAAATTTTAAAAGGGGAAGCAACGCCAGCAGACTTAGCCATTGAACCATCGACTGACTTAGAATTAGTAGTTAATGACGACATGGCGAAAGCTCTAGGCATTGATCCTAAAAGTATCAAGATGGATAGATAAGTAACGTATAGGAAGGAAGAAAACATTATGGGAATAATCATATCAAGTATTTCACAAGGATTGTTGTGGTCAATCATGGCGATTGGAGTGTATTTAACTTTTCGGATTTTAGACATTCCAGATTTAACTGCAGAAGCTAGTTTTCCACTGGGAGCTGCTATTTGCTCTAGTCAAATAGTAGCAGGAACGGCACCACTTTTAGCGACTTTTTTAGGCTTGATTGGTGGTTTATTTGCAGGGCTAATCTCAGGATTACTACACACAAAATTAAAAATTCCCGCTTTATTGACGGGGATTCTAACAATGACCGGGCTTTATTCAATTAATTTAAGAATCATGGGGCAAGCCAATGTTTCTTTATTGGGCAAAGCAACAATTATGAGCTTTTTTAATTCGTTGGGGTTGACAAATCAAATGGCTGTATTGGTGGTCGGCCTTCTATTTGTGAGTAGTGTCATTTTATTTCTCTATTTTTTCTTTCGAACGACGCTTGGTTTGGCGATTCATGCCACAGGTGATAATCATGAGATGAGTCAAGCGAATGGGATTAATACAGATGCGATGAAGATGATAGGATATATGATTTCTAATGGTTTAATTGCGTTATCAGGAGCTTTAATGGCTCAAAGTAATGGGTATGCGGATATTAGTATGGGCATCGGGACGATTGTCATTGGTCTAGCCTCCGTTATTATTAGTGAGGTTATTTTTAGAAATGTTAGTTTTGTAAAACGATTACTCTTAATTGTATGTGGAGCGATTATCTACCGATTAATCATTGCTGCTGTTTTAGAGTTAGGGGTAGCACCTACGGATTTGAAGTTGTTTTCAGCTTTAATCTTAACGCTATGTTTAGCCTCACCATTATTAAGCAGTAGGTTTTTTAGAGGGAAAAGAAAACAGAGGTTGATAGAAATAGAGAAAGAAGGTTAAATAAAATGACAACAGTTTTAGAGTTAGAAAATATCCATAAAAGTTTTGAAGTCGGAACAGTGAATGAACATCATGTTTTAAAAGGAATTAATTTAAAACTTGAAGAAGGTGAATTTGTAACCATCATTGGGGGAAACGGCGCCGGTAAATCAACACTACTAAACAGCATTGCAGGTAGTTTTCGAATCGATGAGGGTCATATTTTTTTAGAGGGTGAAAAGATAACCAATTTAAGTACAGCTAAAAGAGCGAAAGGTATCGGGCGAGTCTTTCAAGATCCACGAATGGGAACCGCGACTAAATTATCAATTGAAGAAAATTTGTCGATTGCCTATAAACGTGGAGAAAGTCGAGGATTGGACAGAGGAGTAAAGAAAAATCAACGTGTTTTTTTTAAAGAACAACTCGAACAGTTAAACTTGGATTTGCAAAATCGTTTGAAGTTGGAGGTAGGATTACTTTCTGGTGGGCAACGTCAAGCCCTAACGCTATTGATGGCTACGTTAGTTACTCCCAAATTATTATTACTTGATGAACATACAGCGGCATTAGATCCTAAAACAAGTCAGTTAGTTTTAGAGATGACTGAAAAAATTGTTCGAGAAAAAAAAATAACAACTCTGATGATTACTCATAATATGAAAGATGCCCTGCGTTATGGGAATCGTTTGATTATGTTAAATAACGGGAAAATTGTGGTTGATTTAAAAGAAAAACAAAATTTATCCGTTTCTGATTTATTAGCTCTTTTCCAAAAAAATAGTGGTCAAGCCATCACAGACGATTCACTTATTTTAGTCTAATTTGAGGGAGTGCTCTACTTTAAACTTTTTAATGAATGAAGTCGCTTATTATAAAAATGAGCGTCTTTTTTTTATGTTTTGTGTTTATTTTATGAAGTTAAACCCGATGTAATCCGCTTTACTAAGCTTTTTATCTCTTTAATTGACGTATTTGTGCCTATTTATTGGTAAAATAACTAACTTTCATGCTACAATAGAATTAAAATACGATATAGTTTACAAATACTTCACAAAAAGTCTTTAAAAACGTTTTTTATTAGTATTTAATTAGTGTAGGGGGAATATCAGAATGAAAGAAGAAAAAATGAGGAAAACTTCTAATCGTAAAAAAGTTAAGAAGAAGAGTCATTCTTCTAAAAGAAATAATCAATCATCACTAAAAGGATCCCAACTAGACTCAAAAAAAAGAGTGAAAAAAGGGAACACTAAAAGAAGATCGAGTTCTCGAAAAAGTGGACGACCACAAAAGGTTGCATTAAAAAATCTACCCATGACGAAAGATAAAAAAATATTAAATGCTGTTGGTAACCTCCTCTTTTACGCTGTTTTAATCTTAATTTTGGTGAGTGCGGTCTTAATGAACGTTAGCGATAAGGATACAACAATTTTTGGCTACAAAGTCATGACTGTTTTGACGGATTCAATGAATAGTAAGGATAAAGAAAAATTTAAAGATGGTTTTAGTAGTGGTTCATTGGTAGTTCTCAAAAACGTGGATCCTTATACCTTACAAAAAGGTGACATTATCACATTTAATCCTGTAAGAAATAATAATAAAGTTTATTTAACACATAGGGTTAAAGAAATTGATCAAAAGAAAAAAGAAGAACGACTAGAGTTTATTACCACTCAAGGTGATGCCAATGATGGCTCGGATGTTCCAATTGCAGCGAGCCAAGTTAACGGAAAAGTTGTAAGGTCTTTCAATAACGCTGGTTTCTTCTTGTCGTTTATCAAGAAACATATCGTCGTTGTCGCGATTTTAGTTTCTACACTCGTTTAACTTAGGAATTAATAGTAAAGTTTATCTAAATGGTCGTGGCGGAGGAAAGTATCAAACTATGAAATTACAAGAATTCGGCACGCAAATCAATATGGATAAAAGCTCAGAGCTTTATATTGATGGTAATAGTGAACGTGGTGTAGTAGAAAGTATTTATGAATATGCTAGCTTTAACTTGTATAATTCTAAAAACTTATCGATTGCGAACCACATGCCAAATCAAGGCTTATTCCGTGGAGATCGTACCTTTATTAGAGGAACTGGTTTGAGAAATGTCTTTACGTGGGATCAAATAGGTGGCGATTACCCAATCGAAGAAAGTACAAATAAATTCCCTGTCACTGAAACATTTAGTACGTATGTGGGCTTAGGTGGAAATTCGAAAGACAATAATACGACAGCAGAAGTTTTTGGTCGTGACAATTTTACGCGTGATAATTTCCAAATTAATCAGTATGGTAAAATTCAATTTACCTCAGAAAAAAAACCAATAGAAAACCAAAACTAATAATATTCTTTATTTAAAGCAATCTCATTGAGGTTGCTTTAAATTTTAAGTTAGTAAAGGAGCTAACATGAAAAAAATAATAACACATTGTTTTTTATTATTGAGTTTATTTGTTTTATCAAGTTGTGGGACTGATGGTAAGTCATCAACTGAAAAAAAATTTCTAAAAATGGTTATTCTTATTCTCCACAAAAAAAACAATTTAAAGGACCTGGTTTTGAAGTTACTTTTTTAAAATCAGAAGGACATGAAGATATTTATGAACGTGAAGGATTATTTGTTCATTCTGAAATTAAAAATACGAGCAAAAAAGCAATAACCCCTGAAAGTATTTATAATCAGCATATTCTTTTTATGGCTTTAACTAATGACTTAGAAGAACCACTCTATCCAACAGTATTAACTAAAAAAGATTTAAATGATTCAACCTTTAAAAAAGAAATTGACCGGATGAGTAAAGAAGTAAAACCAAATGAAACTGTGAAAGTTGGGCAATTTTTTACTGTACCTAATGATAAAATAAAAATTCAATTGTTAGATGATCATTTTGAAAAATTATATGAAGGAAAATGGGAAGTGAAATAAATGATTGAAAAATATAAAGATGCTAAAATTTTTGCTTTCTTAGAGAAGAGTCCTAAATTTCTTTTTTTTGTTGGGTTAATTTTAATAATTGGGCTCATAAACTGGAAATTGACTAATATTATCGCAGCAAAACGTTTCGTTCTCTTTTTACTATATCAACTCACCACGACTTACGTTGTCAGTTTTTTTAAAATAAAAATTAATTATTTTATTCCTGTTTGTTTTATTATCACATTACTCATTAACTTTATTTTGTTTTCAATTTTCTACACTCATTTAAATCTTTACTATCTTCTGGCTATTTCAATCATGACTCTTTTTCAAAATATCATCATGTTAGGTTTTATTATGATTTTTAAAGCTAATCAGTTAGTTAAGTTATCGTCAAGTAACCAAAAAACAAAGCGCAGAATAAAAACAAGAGTAAAATCACGAAAATAAGAAGCACGGCACCCATAAACTCGTTAATGATAAAAAACGAACGAGTTTATGGGGTATTTTATTCTAAGGGGATTAAAATGAGTAATTAAAGCTTAGAAAATCAATTTTTTAAAAAAATTTAAAGTAGTCAGGTAATCCACACCTATTAATAGGAAGAAAGTTAATATATAAGCATTCTAAAACGTACGTTAGTTGGAAAAGCAAGGAGAGACATTTACGATTTTCTGTTTTTTCACCATGAATCTGTGGTAGAATTAAAGATAGAACGCTTATTTTTTAATAAGTGAACTTAGTGATTTGACAAAGAGGTGACGAATAATTGGAAGTATTTTTGAAGATAAGAGATGCTGAAGAAGCGGTAGCGCAAGAAAAAATACAATTGACGCAAGAACTTGAGGATTTGAAAAAAAACTTAAATTCAAAGTTAAGTGAGATGGAAACCTCTTTTGCGGAAGAAATATCTTCGTATCAACAACAAACAACGATTGATGACGAGGAAAAGTTAGCCGTTCAGGTAGCAAAGAATCAAAAAGAAATAAAGAACTATAAAGAACGTTTAAGTCAACATTATGTTCTGGAAAAAGAACAATTGAAGACAGAAATAAAAGCGGAGGTGGGACGTATTTATGGCTGTTTCTGAGATGACGAAAGTGACAGTTATTGCACACCGAACCCAAAAAGATGAATTATTAAGAGAAATTCAAGTTTTACAAAACTTAGAGATTATGGATGGACTTGAAAACTTAAGAGAGAATGAACAAGAAATATTAAATCAACTTTCTCATGATTTTGAGGGAGCTGATGATCTAGTTAATGTGACGGAAGAAGAAAAACAGCTAACAGAAACTAGAAAATTATTATTGTTTTTAGAGGATCACAATGTTAAACCGATTAAACCGGTCTATCATGAAAAACAAACACTAGACGAGTTTGAAAAAATGTTATCTAAAGTTCAAGTAACAACAATGAAGGCCAAAGTCGCTCAGTTAAGAAATGAAGAGTTAGTTTTGAAGGATGAGCGTGAACGTTTACTGACAGACGAAACATTTTTAACTCACTGGCAAGGACTTAAACATCATCCAAGAGAACTTAGTAGGATGCGTTACACTCGCTTTTTGATGGGGAGTTTTTCAACGAGTGTAAAAGGTCCGATGCTCAAAGCTTTAGAAACATTGGATAAGGTGGTCTATGAAATTGCCTTTGAAACTGAAAAGACAGTTTATCTCTCTTTTATTTTTTCAAAAGAAGTGACAGAAGCGCTTGAAGCACAACTTTCTTATTATAGTTTTCAAAAGAAAGAGTATCCTTATGCTGAGCTTCCAGTAAAAGAATTAAAAATGGTGAAGCAACAACTTTCAAAAAACCAAAAATTATCGGATCAACTTTTAAAAAGGATCCAAGATTTAAGAGAAGAAAGCCTTCATTTAAAATATTATGAAGAATATTTATTAGCTAAGATTGAACGTGAACGTGTTGTTTTCAAGGTTAAAAAATACCGTCAATTTTTAGTTTTTAGAGGGTGGATTGAAAAAGATCGTCAAGCCTATTTTGAGCAAAAAATCGCACAGTTATCAGTAGATGATCAACCGATATCCATTGCTTTTTCAGAACCAGAACAGGCAGATGATGTGCCAACGAAATTAAAAAATAATAAACTCATCGCTCCCTTTGAATCGTTAACGGAAATGTATAGTCTACCTAAATACGGTGAGCTTGATCCAACTCCTTACTTGATGCCTTTCTATATGGTGTTTTTCGGAATGATGGTAGCGGATTTAGGGTATGGTTTATTGATGTTGATTGGAACAATAGTAGCAGGGAAAGTGTTAATGTTACGTAAATCAACGAAAAAGTTTTTGGATTTCTTTAAAATTCTATCCATTCCTGTAATGATTTGGGGCTTGATTTACGGCTCATTCTTCGGAATAGCATTGCCTTTTCATTTGTTATCGACATCAGAAGATATGAATACGATATTGCTTTTATCTGTTGTCTTTGGGTTTATTCAAATGTTGGTTGGTTTACTAATCAACGGTGTTCAATTAGTCAAGAAAAAACAAGTATTAAAAAGTATTAGTAACGGTTTTGCTTGGCAAGGAGTTTTGATTGCAGGAGCTTTAATGGCCGTTAGCAAATTGGTTTGGCAAAACGAACTTTTATTTAAGATTGCGATAGGTCTTCTTATTCTAAGTGCGGTAATGATTGTGATTGTACCAATGATTGAATCCCAATCTAAGGGGAAAGGTTTAGCTTCTGGACTTTATGATTTTTACGGAATTACAGGATATGTAGGTGACTTAGTTAGTTATACTCGTCTGATGGCGTTGGGAATTTCAGGTGGGAGTATCGCGGCAGCGTTTAATATGTTAGTCGGTTTTATGCCACCACTCGCACGCTACAGTATCGGGATTGTTTTGATTATTGCATTACAAGCACTCAATATCTTTTTGAGTTTACTAAGTGCTTATGTTCATAGTGCAAGGCTACAATACGTCGAGTATTTTGGTAAGTTTTTTGAAGGTGGCGGTCGTGCTTTTACACCGTTGAAACCGAAAGAAAAATATATTGATTTTGAAATAAGAGATAAAGAATAGAAGTTAATTTTAGGAGGAAATAAAGATGTTTAATTATTTAGTTGAGAATAACGGTGGCGTGTTTTTTGCTGTTTTAGGAATGGCGATTGCGACGATTTTTTCAGGAATTGGTTCAGCCAAAGGAGTAGGGATGACTGGGGAAGCTGCGGCAGCGTTAACGACAGAACAACCTGAAAAATTTGGTCGTGCCTTAATTCTACAATTATTACCAGGTACACAAGGGTTATATGGTTTCGTTATTGCCTTTTTAATTTTAGGTAAAATGTCAGGAGATGTCACAATTGTTCAAGGTTTAGGTTTACTTGGCGCGTCATTACCAATTGCATTTACAGGACTTTCTTCAGGAATTGCTCAAGGTCGTGTGGCATCAGCAGGGATTCAAATTTTAGCTAAGAAACCAGAACACGCAACAAAAGGGATTATTTATGCGGCAATGGTTGAAACGTATGCAATTTTAGGCTTTGTTATTTCATTGATGTTAGTTTTACAAAATTAATTATGACAAAGGGAGTGGCATCTAAATGACCAACGATAAAAATCTTGCCGCTGAACAAATTGTCAAAAGCATCTTAGCGCAAGGGAAAATAGACAATCAAAAAATGTTTGAAGAAGAAAAGAATAAAATTGAAGCAGCTTATGAACAAGAAAAAGCTTTCTTAATGAAAGAAAAACAAGATAAATTAAAACAGGTCATCTTTCAGTTTAAAAATAACTTTGAAAAAGAAATTCAAAGAGAACATGTTAACCGAACGCGTCAAGTTGTCGCCGAGGAACAACGTTATTTGACTAAGTTATTTAAAGAAGTAACAGAAGAGTTAGATGACTTAACGATAGAAGAACAGCTTGCATTATTTATACCTGTTTTTAAAAAGAATACTCTGGAAGGTCAGATTGAAGTTATTGTCGGAGAGGCTTCTAAAAAAGCATTGACTCAGGAAAAATTAACAGAATTCAATGCATTTAATCCTAAAGTGACGTATCAACTTTCAAAGAAAGAGCTCCCTTCTGAAAATGGCTTTATCTTATCTCAAGATGGGATTGAGTACAATTATACGCTATCTAGTATTTTAGCTGATGTGAAGGAACAAGCAGGTGTCCGTTATCTAGAAAAAATCAGACCAGAGGAGGGATAAATTTCATGTCAGATTTAATTTACAATCAGGTGAATCCACTTGTACGTATTGAAGAAAGCAATTTATTACCGATGGCTTTTTTTGAGGACATGTTAAATCAACCTAACTTTGAAAAAGGGAAAGAATGTTTACGCCAAACGGTTTATGGTGACTTTATTGATCGCGAAGACTTTTCTTTACGCTTTGAAACGTATCTAAGAAATGAAGAAGAACGATTATTCAAAAAAATGTATGGGATTGCTCCAGAAAAAGAAGTGATTGATATCTTTAGTTTAAGATATAGTTATCATAATTTGAAATTACTTACGAAAGCTTATCATACCAATCAAAACCTAGATGAGTATTTTTTATATGATGGTTATTTGACAAAAGAATCAATCAAAAATGCAATTGCCACTCAAACATCTAATAGTTTAACTGGGTATTTTTTAGAGAGCATTCAAGATGTTCATCGAGAGATTATGAATTATAAAGAATTACGAGTGATTGATATTGTTTATGATCGTTACTTTTTCATGCACTTAAAGCAATCGGCAGAGACTGTTCGTTATCCTGAAGTATTAGCTGTAGTTAATACTTTTATTGATTTAACAAATATTTCGACTGTTATTCGTGGAATACGTGAAAAACAGACAGCTAATTTTCTTGAAACTGTACTATCGGATCAAGGAACATTGGAACAAAAAAAATTAGCTTCTTTTGCGTCGGAAAAATTAGCTGTTTTTACTGAGTATTTATTAACAACAGACTATAAAGAAATGATTCGCCAGTTGCTTAATAAAGAAACGGGTGAAATTGATATTAGTTACTTACATCGTGAACGAGATAATCAAATGACGGCTAAATACCAAACAGCAAAACTACAAGCCTTTGGTCCTTTACCTATCCTTGCACTTTTAAATGCGAAAGATACAGAAGTCAAAAATATTAGTTTAATTTTAGTTGGTTTGAAGAATAATTTTCCAAAAGAAGTTATTAAAGAAAGGATTCGAAAAACATATGCAGACTAAAATAGGTGTGGTTGGTTTTAAAGAATCAATCATGGTTTTTAAATTGATGGGTTTCGATGTCCGGTACGTGGAAGATGAAAAAAAAGCACGAATTGAAATTGATCAAATGGCGAAAGAAAAATATGGTGTCATTTATGTCAATGATGTTCTGCTAGAGAAAATGAACGATGTGGTGGAACATTATGAAGGGCAGTTAATACCAGCCTTAATTAGTATTCCGACACATGAAGGTAGTACAGGTTATCCTAATCAAAAATTACAAGAATACGTTGAAAAAGCGATTGGGCAAAATATTTTATAATAACATTTTAAAGCGAAAGGGTGAACAGGTTGCAGTATGGTGAAATTGTAAAAGTTTCAGGTCCGTTAGTCTTAGCAAAAAACATGGAAAATGCCAATATACAAGACATTTGTCATGTTGGAGACCTTGAACTAATAGGAGAAATTATAGAAATGCGTGGCGATGTTGCATCCATTCAAGTATATGAAGAAACATCTGGAGTTGGGCCTGGTGAAAAGGTGAAGATGACAGGGAACCCGTTGGTGGTTGAATTAGCACCAGGGATCATGTCTCAAATGTTTGACGGAATCCAACGTCCACTTGATACTTTCCAAAAAGTGACACAAAGTAATTATTTAAAAAGGGGCGTGCATATTCCATCATTAGATCGCGAAAAAAAATGGCTCTTTCAACCGACTGTTGTTGTAGGTGAGGTTTTAGAAGCGGGTGATGTGATAGGGATAGTTGAGGAAACAACGTCTGTTTTACATAAAGTCATGGTTCCTTATCAAGTTTCAGGAACGGTCATTTCGATTGAAACAGGTGAGTTTAATATCGAAGAAACGATTTGTACCTTAGAAACGGAAAGTGGTGCCTTGAAAAAATTATCCATGTTACAAAAATGGCCCGTTCGTCGTGCTCGTCCATTTGCACGGAAAGAAAAGCCAACACATCCTCTAATTACGGGACAACGTGTCATTGATACATTCTTTCCAGTTGCGAAAGGTGGGGCTGCTGCTGTGCCAGGTCCATTTGGCGCTGGAAAAACAGTGGTTCAACATCAAATTGCTAAATGGAGTGATGTTGACATCGTTGTTTATGTAGGCTGTGGTGAACGTGGTAACGAAATGACCGATGTAATGAATGAGTTTCCAGAATTGATTGATCCAACAACAGGAGAATCAATTATGGCACGAACGATATTGATAGCGAATACGTCTAATATGCCCGTAGCTGCCCGTGAAGCTTCAATTTATACTGGGATAACGATTGCGGAATATTTCCGTGATATGGGCTATTCAGTGGCTATTATGGCTGATTCAACGTCACGTTGGGCAGAAGCTTTGCGTGAAATGAGTGGTCGTTTAGAAGAAATGCCTGGAGATGAAGGCTATCCAGCTTATCTAGGCAGTCGTTTGGCTGAGTATTATGAAAGAGCTGGTAAAGTAGTAGCTTTAGGTCAAGAAGGACGTGAAGGTAGTATTACAGCGATTGGAGCAGTATCGCCTCCAGGAGGAGATACATCTGAGCCAGTCACACAAAATACCCTTCGAATTGTTAAAGTTTTCTGGGGATTAGATGCTCTCTTGGCTCAAAAACGTCATTTTCCTTCAATCAATTGGCTATCTTCATATTCACTTTATTTAAATGATATGAGCAAGCAACTTGATCAAGAGATGAATGCGCCATGGTCAAAAATGGTGACAGAAGCAATGACTATCCTTCAAGAAGAGTCAAAATTAGAAGAAATTGTTCGATTGGTTGGGATTGACACTTTATCTGATACGGATCGTTTGACTTTAGATGTGGCTCGTTCAATTCGCGAAGATTACCTTCAACAAAATGCTTTTGATGAAGTTGATACATTTACGTCACGAGATAAACAATACAAAATGTTACATTTGATTTTGAGTTTCAATGCTGAAGGTCGTCGAGCCTTAAGTTTAGGTGCTTATTATCAGGAATTAATTGATGGAACGGTAATAGTTAGAGATCGGATTGCCCGAATGAAATATATCCCTGAAGATAAGATTGCTCAAATAGATAAATATGAAATACTATTAAAAGAAACAATTCAAAAAATACTAGAAGATGGGGGAGCAAGTATTAATGCGTAAAGAATATCGTACAATTAAAGAAGCGGTTGGCCCATTGATGCTAGTTGAAAAAGTTACAGATGTTAAGTTTGACGAGCTCGTTCATATTCAATTACAAGATGGTCAGATTAGGCAAGGACAGGTTTTAGAAATCGAAGAAGATAAAGCACTCGTTCAATTATTTGAAGGAACTAGTGGGATTAACTTGCGTGACTCAAAAGCGAAGTTTTTAGGACACCCATTAACGTTGGGTGTTTCAGAAGATATGATTGGTCGGGTTTTTGACGGGTTGGGCCGTCCGAAAGATCAAAATGGCCCAATTTTAGCAGATAAACAGCTAGATATTAATGGTGAGCCGATTAATCCAATGGCCCGTGATTATCCAGATGAATTTATTCAAACTGGAATTTCTAGTATTGATCACTTAAATACTTTAGTTCGAGGACAAAAATTACCCATCTTTTCAGCTTCAGGATTACCACATAAAGAGTTAGCTTCACAGATTGCTCGTCAGGCAACAGTGCTAAATGACGATGAAAAATTTGCGGTTGTATTTGCGGCAATTGGGATTACTTTTGAAGAAGCAGAGTATTTTATGGATGATTTTAAAGAAACGGGAGCAATCAATCGTTCTGTAATGTTTGTCAACTTAGCCAACGATCCTGCGATTGAACGGATTGCGACGCCAAAAATGGCGCTGACAACCGCTGAATATTTGGCCTATGAAAAAGGAATGCACGTTCTTGTGATTATGACTGATTTGACAAATTATTGTGAGGCTTTACGAGAAGTATCGGCAGCACGTCGTGAAGTTCCAGGCCGTCGTGGCTATCCAGGCTATCTGTATACAAACCTTGCGACTCTATATGAGCGTGCAGGGCGTATTCGTGGCTTACCGGGTTCAGTGACTCAGTTACCGATCCTAACGATGCCAGAAGAAGATAAAACCCACCCAATCCCAGATTTAACGGGCTACATCACAGAAGGACAAATTATTTTGTCGCGTGAATTATATAATAGTGGGATTCAACCACCGATTGATGTTTTACCATCTCTTTCTCGTTTGAAAGATAAAGGAACGGGTGAAGGAAAAACAAGGAAAGACCATGCAGCAACAATGAATCAGCTATTTTCTGCCTATGCTCAAGGAAAACAAGCAAAAGAATTAGCTGTTGTTTTAGGTGATTCTGCCTTAAGTGAAGTCGATCGTATTTATGCTAAGTTTTCAGATGCTTTTGAAAAAGAGTATGTTAATCAAGGTTTTGATACAAATCGCTCGATTGAAGAAACTTTGGATCTTGGCTGGAAACTATTGAAGATTTTACCAAGAA
Organism: Vagococcus sp.; assembly: GCF_052102835.1. NCBI lineage: Bacteria > Bacillati > Bacillota > Bacilli > Lactobacillales > Enterococcaceae > Vagococcus > Vagococcus sp. The sequence goes on along the minus strand of NZ_JBQEIL010000001.1, from coordinate 37,641 downwards.
CTGAATTAAAACGAATCAAAGATGAAATGTTAGATGAATATTTAGTAGAAAGGGGTTAATTAAAGATGGTACGTCTCAATGTCAACCCCACTCGAATGGAGCTTACCAAATTAAACAATCGTTTAGGAGTAGCGACACGAGGACATAAGCTATTAAAAAGTAAACAAGATGAGTTAATTCGCCAATTTGTATTACTTACTCGTGAAACAAAAGGGCTTAGAGAAAAAGTAGATGAAAAACTGACGACTTCAATGCGTAATTTTGCGTTAGCCATCAGTACGATAAATGAGGCCTTTATCGAAGAGCTATTTGCTATTCCTGCTGATACAGTAACATTGAATTTAGTTAAAAAAAATATTATGAGTGTTGATGTTCCCAAATTCAATTTTTCATACGATGAATCATTGGCAGGCTCACCATTAGATTATGGCTATCTTAATTCAAATGCTGAGTTGGATGTAGCCGTTTCTAAAATGTTAGAAATTTTCCCAGAATTATTAAAGCTCACCGAGTTGGAAAAGACCTGTCAATTATTATCTAGTGAGATTGAAAAAACACGTCGTCGTGTGAATGCTTTGGAACATTTAACAATCCCTCAATTAGAAGAAACGATTTATTTTATCAAGATGAAATTAGAAGAAAACGAAAGATCGAATGTAATTCGCATCATTAAAGTTAAGAGCATGACAAAAGAGAAGTAAAAGAGAAAATGAATGAAGAAGTTATCGTTACTTCAGTAAATCGTAGGACTAAAAAGATAAACTTAAATCAAAAGTAGAGTGTAAAAACTCTGCTTTTTTTTATGCTAAAAGTCAGGTTTATCTTTCATTCATATTTTCGAGTTGTAACTATTTTCATCAAAAAGTCAAGATTTTATCTTTTAATTCTAATCATATTTTAGTATTATTGAGATAGAACAGTTAGTTTATGGACGGTTTTTGGGGTATACTGTCATTAGTGAGATAAATAATTGTTTATGAATTCATCATAATATCAATATGTATAGTAAAAGGGGAGAAATGACGATGAAACGACATGTGAATAATTTTTTAATTCGACTTATTTTAATTGTATTATTTTTTACTGTGGGAAGCTTGTCTGTTAATGCAGAAAAAAAAGACATATTGCAAGAGGTAGATCCAATGGTGAAACTTTTAGGTGATAGCTTGAGTAATCGAGCGAATGTTGCGCCTGATCCGGATGAAGGCCGCCTAGATTTTAATCAGACGATTGATAATCCAGAGACACAGGAAACGCCAACAACCGTCACGGTTAAGCCAGCGGATCAAATTACGAATTTAGCAACTTATAAAAAAGAGGCAAAAGCAAATGGTACGTATGTTGCAGTTGATAAATGGGAAGAACTTAAGTCAGTCTATAGCGACAATACAAAAACCTATATTGAAGTGACGAGTGATATTACCGCAGCAATAAATGTGGCGACACGCGATTTAGGGTGGCGAGAAACGAGTATTATTATTGACGGCGGAGGTCATACGATTAACATGGCAGGTGCCGCTTTTAATGTTGGGACAAATTCAACGGTAAGGGGAGCTGTTTTTACTCTAACTAATGTAGACTTAATTCACTGGGAATCTGGAACAAGCTCTGGGAATAGTACTCAGGCTGATGGTGTCATTGATAGTCGAAATCTACAAGGAGGGTATGGATATTGGCACTATAATCTTGATAACATCACATTAGAAGGACGTGATGGGAAAACTGGAACAGTTGCTAACTCACATCCTCGTCGTCTTCTAGATGCTGAAGATAGTCAAGTTAGATTGTCTGGGAATATCGTCGTTGCAGCGAAGCAAGAGTTGATGCAAATCGGCCAAGTGGATATTGTAAACAAAGCCCATGTTGAGTTACAGCGAACAGTCGGTACAACGGGATATTCAATGTTTTATTACATGGGAATTAGCGCGAATAATAGTGCGGATACTGGGTATGCTCACTCCTTTACTGTTGGAGATGGTGCAACGATAGATGCAAAAGAGTTGAGCACTTATCACTCAAATGGTTATCCGCTCGTTTATTATGGGTATAATTCGATAACCGTTGGAGATAACGTCACTTGGTCTCAAGATGGCTTTCAAATGTTACTCGATTTGTCTCGATATGTGGGTACGAATGCGAACAATCGTTTAGTCACTTTTGGACAAAATTTGAGTATGAAAGCAACACGAACCGTTGGAAAGCAAGCTTTGTATGCGTCAAGAAGTGCAGTTGTCACCTTTAATGCAGGGACGGTGTTAGATTTACAACAATGGAATAATGATCCTGTCGTTCGGACGGATGCGGGTTCAACGATGACGTTTATCTCACCGAAATCATTAAATATTTCTAGAAACAATGCATCAGGTGAGGCTGCTACAGGGGCATTATTTACTGGTCCAGGAACTTTTTCGATGAATAATTCTCAAATCAGTACATGGCAAGGTAGTGACAGTAAAGAAAGTACACCAGAAGGCAATCGTAACCTAAAGTTTGCTAAAATGACGGTGTCTGGAAGTAAAGCCACGGTCACAGATACGGCGGGAAATACCTCTTCTTCAGATATCGTCGATGATAGAACGCGCGAGTTAAGCACGAATTCGATTGAACCTGGAACAGTTAAATTAAACTACTTAGATCAATATGGCAACAAGTTAACTACTGTTAATTATCCCGTTAGTTCAGATGAGAATTATATTGGACAATATCTTTCAATAAAAACCAAAGAGTATGCAACGACACAGATGCCTCCTCATTATATGTGGGCTCTAGCAGGTCAAGTGCCAAAATCAGCGGTATCTGATGCGCAAAGTGGTGGGGACACAACGACAAATGCAGATGATGGCGACAAGTATGGACAAGCAAACGTAGCAATAGTGCCAATGGAAGGAAGCGAGTATGTTTACAATATTTACGTTTATGGGGTGCCAAATAGCCAAACGCAATATGCCTATAAAGACCTCAAATCTGGAAAGGTTCTAACCAGTGAATTTTTAAATACAGAAAAAGAAAAGGCTGGAACGAGTCTCACACCAGCTAACTATAAAAATAAAATTAATTGGGCAGACCCTTATTATACAGTGACAAATCTACCTTTAGGATTTCACTATGCTACTTCAAAAGAGCTGGAGAGTCATGTTCAGCCTCAAGAATCGATTGTTGGTTTAGCACCAGAACTAACCACTTTATTTGCTTATCCTGATAAGCAGACTGTAATTGTTACTTTTGAAAATTTGGATGGTAGTCCATTAGAGAATCAAATTTCTCCGATTTCAATTGACGGTTATTCTGGAAAAGAAGTGAGTTATAATGATTTAGTTTCTGGAAAAATTACGCAGGAAGGGTCAGAAGCTGAAGAAGGAACTTTTATTTTTGATTATACGGATAATAAAGGGAGTGAAGTTGATAAAACGCCTCAACAATTAACGATTAAATTAAAATACAATCGATCAAATATGACACTTAAACAAGTCTATCAAGGGACGGATGATCCTATTTATAGTGATTTGATACAAAAAACACCTGTTGATAATAGTCCTACTTATGAAGAAACAAGTAAGAATAATTTAGAGGCAGCAATCAAACAACTCATCACGGACAAAAAATTTACATTGAACTATGACGGTTATGACACCGTTTCATTATCCGCCTATAAAGTCTATAAAGATGGTGTAGAAATTACGCCTACACCAGTAACGATTCCAGTGGGTGATTTTACGGTTGTCTATGAATACGTTGGACAACTTAGATTTAAAGAAGTGGCAAAGAATTTAGATTTTGGTTCCATTAGGGTTTCTAAAGATAGTTCAACCACACCATTGACAGAGGCAAGTGATAAGTCTTTATCAATCATTAATACTGTTCAGAATAGCACTTGGAAATTAAAAGCGGCTATCCCAGCGGGAATTACCAAAATAGGTAGCAAAAAACAAGCCTTCTTGGGTGACATTATCTATAAAAATGCTACAGGGGTTCCACAAATAATTGGTCAGTCTGTAACTGAAATTGAAACCCAAACGGATCATGAGCTACTTAGTCAGTTAGAATTAAAGCAAGCGGATCGTGGCTTGTTGTTGAAACAATATTCAGGAAATTTACAGGGGAACTATGATGGAACACTTGTCTGGACATTAGAGGATAGTCCAGAGATCAATCATGAATAACAGACTATAAAATGAAATGGCTAAAGGTTAGGTCCAATTTCTTCTTTAATCAACTAGCTATAAGTGATATTTTTTCTATTCAAAATAAAAATAGGACCAATGAAAATTTAAAATTTTCATTGGTCCTATTTATTATGGTGTTAAAAAATTAGGTTTTTTATATGTTTTTATTATCTATTGTTATGATTTATTCTAACGATATTTAACGAAATGAGCGTGATAATTAGCTGGATTAAACGTAATACTAACATAATCAAGAGGTTTTCCAGTATCTAGGTATGTTATTAAATTTATTTTAACCAGCGGACTACCTTCACGAACATCTAAATAATCAACTTCTTTTTTTGAAGCAAGAATAGCGTCAACATTTTGATGACTATAATCGATTACCTCTTTTTTTATATTTTCAATATAGTTAAACTTAGACAAATTTAGATGTTCAATTGAAAAATCTGGGTAGGGTTTTAAAGGCAGATAGCCTGTTTCAAATGAACAGGGAAACGAATCACCAAGCAGGATACGCTCGTAATAAAAAACGAGTTCTTCTTCTTCAATTTGCAAGAGAGAAGCTATTCTTTTGTCAGCTTCTCTAAGTTCAAATTTTTTGACTTTGGAAGAAGGGATTTTGCCAAGTTCAATCATATCATCATGAAAAGATTTAATTTTTAGTGATTTATTTATTGTTTCAGTTTTTTCTGAATATATGATACGAGTTCCACTTCCTTGTTTTTTTTCAACAATTCTTTTTTCAACAAGAATAGCTAAGGCTTGTCTAATAGTGACTCTAGAAACATTGAAATTTTTACATAATTTTTCTTCTGTGGGTAATTTATCATTGGCTTTAAATGTACCTTCAATTATTTGTTTAGTGAGTGTATTTGCAATAGTTTGATATAAAGGTAAATTTTGTTTCATTATTAAAACCTCCATAATAAAATTATAACAAATATAATTAGTATTTAATACTTTTATTTAAAAATACTATTAAACCAATAGATATGTATTAATATGTTTTAAATTGTATTAATACAATTTTTTTTGTTATGCTAAAATACGTTTTTTTATTGAAAGCGGTTTAATAGTAAGTATAATAAAAATTATAAAAGGGAAAGAAAGGAGCTATAAAAATGAAAGGTTTTATTTTTGCAGGACATGGTAATTTACCAGAGGCATTGGTAACATCCGTTGAAATGATGATTGGAAAAACGAGTAATCTTCATACCATTTGTTTATATCCAGAAGAAGGAGTAGCTGATTTATTAGTTAAATTGGATGAACTGAAAGAAACAATAGAAAAATATGAAGAAATTTTAGTGTTTTCTGATTTGTTAGGTGGAACACCAGCTAATACATTATTAAAAGAATATCAAGAGGATAGTCGTTATTCATTTATATCAGGTATGAATTTTCCAATGGTTTTAACAGCTATTTTAACACCAACGTTAGGAAATCAAGAAGTGATTGAGGTTGGAAGAGATGGAATAAAAAATTTATTAGAAAAAGAAGAAGCTGATGATCACATGACGATTAAAAAAAATGTTATGAAAGAAAAGAATGAAATTTCAAAACCAATGAATCTGAAGCATGTTCGAGTGGATGCACGAGGGATACATGGTCAAGTTGCAACAGCATGGATACCTCATTTGAACATCACTCGAATTATTGTAATAGATGATATTGCTGTAGAAGATATAACGCAAAAAATTGCATTAAAAATGGCACGTCCTAATAATACGAAACTATCAATTTTATCTACAAAAACAGCTATCGATCGTTTAAATAATCAAGATAGTTATTTTGGAGAAACTGTATTAGTTATTATTCAACGTCTAGAAACCTTAGAAATTTTAGCGAATGGGGGATTTTACTTTGATGAAATTAATTTAGGAAATGTACCTGCGCGTGCTGAAACTACTAAATATCGAAGAACCATTCATTTAACAAACGATGAAGAATTAATAATAAAAAAACTTTTTAGTGGCGGTACTCATATAACTGCACAAATGGTTCCAAACGATCCAATAGTAGATTTTAAAGAATTAATGAAATAAGGAGGAGAAAAAATGGCGATTTGGCAAGCAATATTAATTGGTTTTTTTGCTTATCTAGGACGTAATCAGGTTCCGTGGTTATTTGGTACAACTGGTGGATGGTATGGAATTGGCAGGCCACTTGTTGCAGGTTTGATATGTGGAGTTATTTTAGGGGATATAAAAACTGGAGTTTTATGCGGAGTTGCAGTTCAAGCAATTTTTATCGGACAGATAACACCTGGTGGAGCAGTTCCGTCAGATTTAAATTTAGCTGCATTTATTGGTATTCCTTTAGCTATTGTTTCGGGAGGAAATGCAGAGACAGCAGTTGCGTTAGCCGTTCCATTAGGCGCGTTAGGAGTTGCACTTCACAATTTTACAATGACAGTTCAATCAGGTTTTTCTCACCGAGCAGATCGTTGTGCTGAAAATGCAGATGCCAGAGGAGTTAGATTAGCTAATATCAGTGGTACTTCAGTTTCTTTTGTCGAACGTTTCTTTATTGTTACATTAACTTGTTATTTTGGTGCTCCATTTGCAGAAAAATTGTTAAACTCTTTACCAGAATTGGTGCTTCATTTTTTACAAATAGGAGGAAAAATGTTGCCAGCACTAGGATTTGCTATTTTATTAAAACAAATTGTTCCTGAAAAATGGATGCTTTCTTTATTTATTTTAGGATGGGTTATTAATTCATCTTTTGAATTAACAACAACCTCTTTGGTTTTCATTGCAATTGCGATTTCACTAGTTTATGTTATGGCTCGTTTTACTAAAAATAATAATGAAGGTTCAGTAGAATCAAATCAAGTGTTCATGAATTCAGATGATATTGAAGGAGTTGGCGATTATGAAGAAAGATGAAATAAAATTAAGTAAAGGTGATGTGGCAAAAGCATCATGGCGTTGGCTATTTTTTCATCAAAGTGCTCATAATTACGAGCGAATGATGGGAACTGGATTTGCACATAGTATGTCCGGTGCTTTAGAAAAGCTTTATAAAAATGATAAAAAAGGACTATCTAAAGCGTTGCAACGTAACTTATCATTTTTTAATACAGAACCACAATTAGGTGCTATAATTCCGGGAATTACATTGGCATTAGAAGAAACATATGCTAATAATAAGGAAGAATTTGATACTGAAATTATTTCAAGTACTAAGAATGCATTAATGGGTCCATTAGCAGGTATTGGAGATTCTATATTAGTTGGAACAATTAACCCGATTTTACTTAGTATTGGAATTGGTTTGTCAGCTGGAGGTTCTGCTTTAGGACCATTAACATTTTTAACAATGTGGTTAGCTTTAATGGTACCTATGAAATATTTTTTATTTGTCAAAGGTTATTCATTAGGTTTAGATGCAGTGAAGATACTAATGAATGAAGAAATTAAAACAAAGGTAACAACAAGTTTAACGATTATAGGGTTAATTGTTATTGGAGGTGTTGCTTCTAGTACAATTCAAGCACCAATAGCACTAAGCTTTACCTCTGGAGAAATGAAAATTAGCCTTCAAGAAATACTAGATAAAATTATGCCAAACTTATTTCCATTAGTTATAGCCCTAGTTAGTTATTTTTTAGTAGATAAGAAAAAATGGAGTACTAATAAATTACTGTTCGGTATTCTTATTTTTGCAGCTATTATGGTTACCTTAAGAATTATGTAAGAATGAGGAGGAAGAGAAAGTGAAATATAAAAATTATATAACAGATTTGCATTTAAATTTACATCCCTATCAGATTAATGATTTAGAAAAATGGTATGAACATTGTAAAAAAGTAACAGATTTTTTTACTATCGCTTATTATCCATATCAAATGATTGAATTAGAAAATAAATATAAAACTGAAGAAGAAATAGACAAAAAAAAGATGTTAGAACAATGGAATATAATAACTGAATTTTTAAAAACAAAAAATAAAAAAGATGATTTTATTAGTTTTATAGGTTATGAGTGGCAAGGATCAGGTGTGGATGGAGATCATAATATTTACTTTAAAGAAGATTATGGTGAAATATCTTTGGCACCTCGTTACCAAGACTTAGTTAAGTTTTATAAAAATCAAGAAGTAATTGGTATTCCACATCATCTAGCATATTCTGTTGGGAATAGAGGGAAAAATTGGGAAACTCATGATGAAGACTTTTCACCATTTGTTGAAACTTATTCGCATCACGGTAGCTCAGAACGTGATCAAACAAATATAAAGATGGAACGTCATATTCATATGGGACCAAGAGTAGATGGTAGTACTGTTGTAGATGGGTTAAAAAAAGGTTATCATTTTGGGTTAATCGCATCAGGTGATAATCATGAAGTACCAGCATTAGTAAAAAATGGTCGTGCAGGTGTGTGGGCCCAAAGTTATACTAAAGAATCAATATGGGAAGCATTAAGAGCACGTCGTACGTTTGGTTTTACTGATTCTAAAATATCGGTTTGGTCTGAGCTAGAAGGGCAACCAATGGGCTCGATAGTACCGACAATTGGTAAGAACCGTGAAATAAAAACTGAAATTATCGCAAACAGTAAAATTGAAAGAATAGAACTATTTAAGAATACAGAGTTAGAAGAAATAAAAGTGATTAAAACTAAGATTGGTTCAGAATTAAATAAAGAATTTGTTAGATTTAAATTTAAACTTGAGTGTGGTTGGGGACCTAATGTAAGATACTTTCCAAACATATTTGAAAAGAATTGGCAAGGGATTTTAAAAACAGAAGGAAAAATTATTTCTGTTGAATCTGTTTTTAATTCATTTGATAATGACTATTGTATTTCCGATGAAAAAAAGGATGTTAAATTTAAATGCCTATCACAGAAAGCAACAGATGATGATCATTGGATGAGAGATAATTCAATGAAGAATGAGGGATTTATATTCGAAATAGAAGCACCCGTTGAGAGTGAGCTAAGACTGAGGTTAGAGAATGAAGAGTATGTGTACTCAGTTAAAGAAATTTTAGAAAAAAGTCATTTAATTGTTTTTGAAAAAGAAGCTAAAAAGCTAGTAGAGGAGCTCTCTGGCCTTACGAATTTTGAAAGAAGTGATGGTTGGTATCATAATGCCTATAAGATAAAAATATATCAAGGTTTTACAAATGAAGATTATGAAGTAATTACGAAATTTACGGTAAAAGAACCTATCATTGGAGAAGAAGATTCCTATTTTATTAAAGTTATTCAAAGTGATGGACAAGTAGCTTGGGGTTCTCCTATTTGGCTAAACAATAAGAATTAAAAATAGACAAGGAATCTAGTTGATTCCTTGTTTTTCATTGCCTAAAGGAAGGAGTTTTTTTATGAAAATCGGTTTGTTATATTCACTAATTATCATTATCGCAAATTCAGTGGGAGCAATTTCAGGTATGGGTGGGGGAGTTATTATTAAACCAATGATGGATTTCGCTTCATATCATACAATTTCAGAAATATCTTTTTTTTCTACAGTAGCTGTTTTTACAATGTCAATTGTCTCAACCCAACGTCAAATAAAAAAAAGAGTAACAATTGATTGGCTTTTTGGTTTACAGTTATCTTTAGGAGCAATTTTAGGGGGTGTTTTAGGTAACGTAGCATTGAAACAACTTTTAATATTTTTTAGCGATGAAAGACATGTTAAAAGTATTCAAATAATTATTACAATTTTAACTTTATTTTTTTCATATTTGTATAGTTTAAAAAATAGATGGAAATTTGAGTTTAAACATCCACTATTTCATGTTTCAGTTGGTTTTTTTCTTGGCTTTTTAGCAAGTTTATTAGGTATTGGAGGAGGTCCAATTAATGTAGCAGTTTTAATACTCTTTTTTGGTTTAGAGATAAAAAAAGCGACAGTTTATTCAATCATTATTATCTTTTTTTCTCAAGGTGCAAAAATAATTAACATTCTATTAACAACTAATTTGATTGAGTATGATCTGTTAATTTTATTATTTATCATACCAGCAGCTATTTGTGGAGGTTATTTGGGAGCAATTCTAAGTAGAAAAATGTCAAATGAAAATGTGATAAATGTTTATCGTATCGTTATTATCTTGGTTCTTTTAATTAATATATATAATTTATATCAAATTTTAGTATCATACTATTAACTTGAAATTTTTTTAATCGTACTTTTATTAGATGAATTAATGAAAACGCATTTTTGTTTTTGCTTTTAATTCTTAGATTATAGTAGAATGAAAGATGTAAAAAAATTATAAGGAGATGAAACATCATGGAATTAGAATGGATTAAACTAATTGGCATTGTCATCATTGTTGTAGGATTTGTTCTTAAGCTTGATACAATTGCAGTTGTCATCATTGCAGGACTTGCAACGGCATTAGTTTCGGATATTTCAATGGGGAAATTTTTAGAAGAATTAGGGAAAGCCTTTGTTGATCAACGAATTGTAACTATTTTCTTTTTAACGTTACCTTTGATTGGATTAGCTGAATCACACGGATTAAAAGAGCAAGCCGTCAACTTAATTAAGAAGGTAAAAGGCTTAACCACTGGTTCGTTTTTATCAATTTATTTGATTATACGTGAACTAGCAGGGGCACTTTCGATTCGTTTGGGAGGACATCCACAATTTGTTCGTCCTTTAGTGCAACCAATGGCTGAAGCCTCAGCTGAAGCAAAATATGGAGAAATAGACGACGAAGATAAAGAAAAAATTAAAGCTAAAGCAGCTGCAATGGAAAATTATGGTAATTTTTATGGTCAAAATACATTTATGGCAGCGGGTGGTGTTTTACTTATCGTAGGAACGTTAGATAATCTAGGGTATCAAATCACTGGTTTAGATGTAGCCAAAGCTTCAATGCCAGTAGCGTTGATTATGATTGTTTTAGGTGTTGTTTTGAACTTTATTTTTGATCAACGTTTAAATCGAAAATATAAAAAATAAGGAGGGGGATTTTTATGAAAAGTTTCGAAAATATATCTCGAGGATTAGCGATGTTAAACGGAGAAGCATCACAACGTTTTTTTGATCATTTATTAGAATTTTTCTTCATTTTAATCGGTATTCAACTTTGTTATACGGCTTTTAAAGTCTTTACCAATAAAGAAAATAGCAAGAGAATAGGTTCAGGTCTCTTTTGGTTAGATTTAGGTCTTTTATTTGCATTTGGTAAGATGTTACCCAATCAAGTGAATGGAATTTTAGTAGTCTTATTAGGGGTTATTACTTTATTCAAACAATTTGAAATTTCTAAATTTCTTCCGTTTGATCAAGAAACTTTAGAAGCAAATGCAAAACGTTTTGGGAATAAAATATTTATCCCTGTTTTATCATTAGCATTATTCTCAGTACTTTTTGCAACAATGATTAAGCCATCGAGTAAAGCAGCGATTGGAATTGCTGCCATTATTGGTATTCTTTTAGCCTTGGGTGTTTTTAAAGCACCAGCTAAACAAGTTATGTCTGAAAGTGATCGGATGTTACAGGCAATGGGGACATCGGGTGTTCTACCTCAATTATTAGCCGCTTTAGGAATTATATTTTCACTTGCTGGTGTGGGGGATGTCATTGCTCAGATGATTGGTGGTTTGGTTCCAGAAGGGCACCGATTGGCAGGAACAATCGCCTACGTTCTAGGAATGGTAATTTTTACAATGATTATGGGAAATGGCTTTGCCGCATTTACAGTAATTACAGCTGGTGTGGGAATTCCTTTTGTTATTATGCAAGGAGCAGATCCTGCCATCGCGGGAGCTTTAGCTTTAACCGCTGGTTATTGTGGAACGTTACTTACACCTATGGCTGCAAACTTTAATATTTTACCCGCAAGTCTATTGGAAATGAAAAATGAATATGGTGTCATGAAGGAACAGGTTTTTGTAGCAAGTTTTATGATAATTGTGCATATTGTGTTAATGTATGTATGGGCATTTTAAATTAGAAATGAAGGAGTGACAGAATGAAAATATTAGTCACAGGTTTTGATCCATTTGGTAATGATAAAATGAATCCTGCTATTGAGGCAGTGAAACGTTTATCAGATACAATCAATGGAGCAGAAATTATTAAATTAGAAATACCAACTGTTTTTGGAAAGAGTGCCGAAGTAGTTAAAGAAGCACTATTAAAAGAAGAAAATGTTGATTATATTTTAAATATCGGACAAGCAGGGGGCCGTTTTGATTTAACCCCTGAACGAGTGGCGATTAATTTAGATGATGCTCGTATTCCAGATAATGAAAAAAATCAGCCAATTGATGTTCCAATACAGAAAGAAGGAGCACCTGCATACTTCTCACAACATCCTGTCAAAGCAATGGTAACAGCCATGAAAGAATCTGGAGTTCCAGCCTCTGTTTCAAATACAGCCGGAACTTTTGTCTGTAACCATATTATGTATCAATGTTTATATTTGGCGCATACTGAATTTCCAAATGTCAAAGCTGGGTTCATGCATGTTCCATTTTTACCTGAACAAGTTTTAGAGCGTCCAAATACAGCATCAATGTCACTAGACAATATTGTTAAGGGAATTGAGGCTGCGATTGCTGCGATTGTTGAATTTGATGGTCAAGAAGATTTAAAAGTAATTGGTGGTCAGACACACTAATTTAGAATAAAAAACTAGAGAAGAAATCCTTATTTAGGATTTCTTCTCTAGTTTTTTTTCGACTAAATTTCCATCAGTAATGACAAAAAGACGATCACACTCATTAATTAGACGAGTATCATGAGTCACCATTAAAGTGGCTTTGTTTTTTTCTTTGGTTTCTTTAGCTAAAAGTCTAACGACATCACGCGCTCGCTCTGTGTCCAAACTTGCGGTAGGTTCGTCTGCCAAGATAATCGCAGGATCATTGTAAAGGGCTCGTGCAATTGCCACTCGTTGCCGTTCTCCTCCTGAAAGAGCTTCGGGATATTTAGTGGCTAAGTGCCCAACACCAAATTGGTCTAATAAATCTTTGATCTGAGAGCTTCTTTTTTCTTTGTTAACTTTATCAACCAGTTCAAATTGCTTTTCAACAGTTAAAAAGGGAACCAAATTTGAAGCTTGTAAGATAAAACCAATTTGTTTGAAACGTAATTGCGCTCTTTTTACTTCCGATTCATCACTAAAGGAAGTGTCATTGATAATGATTTGTCCTCTGGAAGGGGTTTGTAAACCACCAGCTAGGGTTAGAAAAGTACTCTTACCAGAGCCAGAGGGGCCAATAATACCAATGAATTCTCCTCGTTTGACAGTTAAAGTGGTCGGTTTTAAGGCAATAATAACATCATCGCCATCTTTAAATTCTTTTGTTACCTCAATAAATTCAATCGCATTCATATTTAATTCCTCCTTACCCAATCATTTTTAATGGGTCAATTTTAATAATGGTTTTTACGGAAAAGAAGGCGCCGATGACAGCAGTTAATATCATAAGTAGACAAATCCCGCTGAAAAAGAGCAAGTTAATTTGAAAGGGCACAGCTTTAGGAAGGAGTGAACCAGTTAATAGACTCGCTAAAAGCCCAACCATAACACCAGTAAATGCAAGTAAAAAGGTCTGATTGATGATTGAAGTTGAGATATACCGATTCGAAATACCTTGTGCTTTTAATACACCAAAAACTTCTATTTTTTGCATCGTTAAGACATAAATAAAAATACCAATGATAATCGCAGCAATCGCAATTAAGAAACCGATCATCAATCCAAAGGTTAAAATTTGAGCATTATAGCCAGGTATTTTTTTGATAAAATTGGCAATTGTCGTCTTTTTTAAAGTTTTTGGAATTTTTGAGGTGTTGCCACGTGTGACAATCGCATTAATTTGATTATTTTGACGCTCAGAACCAAAACGGATATCTTGAAAATCATTAATAGAGAGATAAAGAATAGGAGCTGTATTATATTTAGCATGATCTGTAAAACCTACAATCGTAAGTTCATCAGTCTGTCCCGTTAAAAGGACTTTATCGCCGAGTTTAAAGCCATATTGATTCTTTAAACTTTCGTCAACAACGGTCTCATGATGCGCAGAAAACAAACGTCCTTCCTTGATATTAGGAGTAATAAACTGTTGTGAATCAATCCCGAATAAGCTGATATTCACTTTTGTTTGACTCTTTTCGTTTGTTATGACACCGGGAGATTGAGAGAGTAAGGCTTTATCCTTAGCCTTGACTTCTTTGATAAGGGTATCTGGAAAAAGCGAAAGATTTAAATTATCATTGGCTTCTTTAGTAATGAGTAGATAATCAGCTTCCCACTTGTCAACACCCGAGCGGTTGTCTTGCGCTAAACCATATGCAAGCCCAGTTAGGAAGAAAACCAAGTAAGCGATTAAAAAGATGACGCTGGTAACTAATAAATACTTTAGTTTAGAGTAACGGATTTCATTAAATGCTAAAAACATAGTCATTCCTCCTTTATTAATTAATTCATTTTACAACAAATGTACTTAAAAGGGAAATTAAACAGCATATTCTTTGTTTTTAGCGTATAAGATACACATAAAAAGATTAAGTTGTTTAAGTTTGCTTTTTTAGAGTAAAAAGAGTTAAATAACATTAATCATTAAATAGAGAAAGGAGCGGAGTAAAACTCTTTGAAAAAATCATCTCTTTTTCAAAAGTATCAGAAAAATAGTGAAAAGAACAAGAAAGATTGTGAATAAAATAACTAATAATAGGAATAAAGTGATGTATTAGATAAATTTTTCACAAGGTTAGTTGTTAAATTCGTTAGAATATGATGAGTGTATCGTTGCAAGTAAATGAGCGTTATGAAAACGCTATTTTGAAACGTTGATATATCAACGAAATATCGAGGTATAAATTAATTTAATAGATAGATTAATTTAAACAATTTGTTTCCGCTTACATCTAAGGTTACAGTAAGTATGTAAGCAGGACTAATAAATGAGGTGAAATAAATGATAACCATTTCTGTAGCGGGAGGATCGCAACCAGAAATATTAGCATTAGTAAAAAAAGCTAAAGCTCAGTTTTCTCAACCAGTAAAGTTTGTTGTTTTTGACTCAAATGAAAATATTGGAAATGATGAATTATGGGAATACAAACAGTGTCATGATGAACAAGATGTAGTGCAACAAGCTGTCTCTTATGTGGCTGAAGGCAAGGCACAAATTCTTTTAAAAGGAATTATTCAAACACACACTTTATTAAAAGAGTTATTGAAGAAAGAACATGGATTGAAAACACAATCCGTTCTATCACATGTTGCCATGGTTGATTTACCAAATGATCAAGGTTCATTTTTATTAACGGACTGCGCCATGAATATTGCACCAACTAAGGAAAGCATGATTGAGATTGTTAAGAATGTTAGAACAGTCGCTCATAAAATCGGCATAACTCATCCAAAAATTGCTTTGCTAAGTGCAGCAGAAAACTTTAATCCGAAGATGCCATCATCAGTATTGGCAACAGAAGTGACTGAAGAATTAGCAAACTTAGAAGAGAGTACTATCTTTGGGCCAATTTCATTGGACTTAGCATTATCTAAAGAATCGGTTGAGCATAAACGTTATGAAGGACCTATTCAAGGAGATGCAGATGTGATTGTGGTTCCAGCCATTGATGCTGGAAATAGTCTTTATAAATCACTGACATTATTTGGAGGAGCAAAGGTAGGCGGTACAATTGTTGGAACAAAAGTTCCAGTTGTCCTAACGTCAAGAAGTGACTCTACCGATAGTAAACTTCATTCTTTAGAATTTGCAATGAAACAAGTATAACCGATTAGTGGAGGGAGTCATAAAAGATGAAACCGATTTTAGTCATTAACCCAGGTTCAACATCAACGAAACTAGCTATTTTTGATAATCATCAAATCGTAGCCGAAGAAACAATTCGTCACACTGCTGAAGAAATCAGTTCTTTTGAAAACGTCATCAGTCAAACTGATTTTAGAGCAGAACTGATTGAAGCTTTTGTTAATCAACACGAGATGATGGATAAGTTAGCAGCAGTTGTTGGCCGTGGCGGTTTATTAAAACCAATACCGGGTGGAACGTATGAAGTAGACGAAGCAATGTTAGAGGATTTGTTGACTGAGAAATACAACACACATGCTTCCAACTTAGGTGGTATTCTAGCGAATACATTTTCTAAACGTTTAAACATTCCAGCTTATATTGTTGATCCTGTCGTAGTCGATGAGATGAATGCTTTAGCAAAAATTTCAGGACTTAAAGGAATTAATCGTCGAAGTGTCAGTCACGTACTCAACCAAAAAGCAGTAGCACGTGAAATAATTGAAACCGAAAGTCAAAAAACATATGAAACAAGTTCAGTGATCGTAGCTCACTTAGGTGGGGGTATTAGTATCGGTGCTCACGAAAACGGTAAAATTGTTGATGTGATTAATGGCTTAGATGGTGAAGGTCCTTACTCACCAGAGCGTAGTGGAACACTACCTTTAATTGATTTTGCCAATTTAATTTTAACAGAAAAATTAAATTTAACAGATATAAAGAAATTAATCGCTGGTAACAGTGGTTTGAAATCATACCTTAACGAGACAGATTTACGTGAAGTAGAGAAACGAATGAACGATGGCGACGACGAAGCAAAATACTATTTAGATGGTATGTGCTATCAAGTGGCGAAAAGCATCGGCGAAATGGCGACTGTATTAAAAGGAAAAGTA
Organism: Vagococcus sp.; assembly: GCF_052102835.1. Classification (NCBI taxonomy): domain Bacteria; kingdom Bacillati; phylum Bacillota; class Bacilli; order Lactobacillales; family Enterococcaceae; genus Vagococcus; species Vagococcus sp. The sequence goes on along the minus strand of NZ_JBQEIL010000001.1, from coordinate 20,828 downwards.
GACTTCATCGTTTTAACTGGTGGTGCGATTTATTCAGACTACAACTTTAGCAAAATTGCTGAATACGTAGAGTGGATTGCTCCAGTTAAAGCTTATCCAGGTGAAATGGAAATGGAAGCTCTTTATAATGGAGCGTTACGCGTTTTAACTGGTGAAGAAGCAGCTTTAAGTTATGGCACAATAAACTTAACAGAAGTAGGAGTGAAATAAAGATGGCAGAACAAACAGATTTATTGATCCTAGGTGGAGGTACGGGCGGCTATGTAGCAGCTATACGTGCTGCACAAAAAGGTTTGGATGTTACGATTGTTGAAAAACATAAACTAGGTGGAACTTGTCTTCACAAAGGATGTATTCCAACAAAAGCATTATTAAGAAGTGCAGAAGTTTTTGACACAATCAAAGATGCAGCAACTTTTGGAATTGATGACGTGACAAACATGACAGTGAATTTTGGTAAAATTCAAGAACGTAAACAGTCAATCATCGATCAATTACATACCGGTGTTCAAGGGTTATGTAAGAAAAACAAAATCCGCGTTTTAGAAGGAGAAGGTGCTATTCTTGGACCATCTATCTTCTCACCAGTTTCTGGAGCGGTTGCTGTTACATTTACAGATAAGAGTAAAGAAGAAGAAATCATTGTTCCTAAGAACGTGATTATCGCAACGGGATCAACACCTCGTAGTTTACCTAACTTACCATTAGATGAGAAAAACATTTTATCTTCAGATGGCATGTTAGAACTTGAAGAACTACCAAAATCAATTGCAATTGTTGGTGGTGGTGTCATTGGTGTTGAGTGGGCTTCATTATTAAATAGCCTGGGTGTTGAAGTAACCATTATTGAATTCCTAGACCGCTTACTAATCAATGAAAGTGCAACAATTTCAAGAGAATTGAAAAAAAGTCTTGAAAAACGTGGTATTAAAGTTCTTGTGAAAAGTAAAGTCGAAAAAGCAACGATTAACAAAAAAGACATTACGGTTGAAATCGAAGGACAAGATGCTTTAAATGTTGAAAAAGTAATGGTAGCGATTGGTCGTACACCAAATGTTGATGGTTTTGGCTTACAAAATACATCAGTAAAATATGACCAAAAAGGAATTGAAGTTAACGAATTCTATCAAACAACAGAAAGCCATATTTATGCCATTGGTGACTGTATTGATACATTACAATTAGCACACGTTGCGATGAAAGAAGGCGAATTAGCAGTTAGCCATATTTTAGAGGAAACTGTTGAGCCGCTTAATTATGTAAACGTTCCACGTGGTGTTTATACTAACCCAGAAGTTGCAAGTGTCGGTTATGTTAAAGAAAATGTCCCAGCTGATAAAAAAGTCAAAGTTGGAACCTTTAATTTTGCGGGTAACGGAAAAGCTTTAGTATATGGTGGAGACGGTGGTGTTGTTGAAGTTATCAGAGATGTAGATACAGACGACTTATTAGGAGTGTCAATCATTGGACCACATGCCACTGATTTAATCTCAGAAGCAAGTACAGCTATCTATCTAGATGCTTCACCAATTGAAATTGGCGAAGCCATCCATCCACATCCAACATTGTCAGAAGCAATTCAAGAAGCCGCTTTAGATACATATGGCAAAGCCATTCATAAATAAAAGGAAGGTTGATGAATAATGAAAGCTCTTAAAAAATCAGGTTTAACTAAGAAAGAAATCGTCCAAGCTTATCGTGAGGTAGTGAGAGGTCGTCGTTTAGATGAACGTTTATGGCAATTAACAAGAATTGGTAAAACATCATTTAATATTTCAGGTCAAGGTGCTGAGGTTGCTCAAGTAGCAATGGCAATGGCTTTTGACCACGAGAAAGATTATTTCTTACCCTATTACCGTGATATGACAGCATGTTTAGTTTGGGGTATGTCAACTAAAGATATTTTACTAGGATCATTTGGTAAAGATGCTGACCCATCATCACATGGTCGTCAAATGCCAAACCACTATGGTTCTAAAGAACATAACATCGTTTCATTTGCATCAACAGTAAGTACACAAATGCCTTTAGCAACAGGTGTTGCTTATGCCGCTCAATTAGAAGGTTCAGACGATGTTACTTTAACAACAACAGGTGAAGGATCAGCTAACCAAGGTGAAGTTCAAGAAGCAATGAACTTTGCAGGTGTTAAAAAATTACCAGTTATCTTTGTTGTTGAAAATAATGCGTATGCTATTTCAACGCCAATCGATGAGCAATATGCAAACGAAAAAATGTCAGACCGCGCACATGGTTACGGATTTGAAGGAATCAGAGTAGATGGTAATGACTTTACAGAAGTTTACTTAGCTTTCAAAAAAGCTGTAAAAGATGCACGCGACAAAAAAGGACCAAAATTAATTGAATTAATGGTTTCTCGTTTAACCTCTCACTCAGCGGATGATGATCAAACAATCTACCGTTCTAAAGAAGAAATTGAAGACATGAAGAACAGAGATCCATTGAACTTCATGGAAAAACAATTACTTGATGAAGGTTACTTAACTCAAGCTGAAATGGATAAAATTGACGAAGAAATTCGTGCAGAAGTGGATGCAGCAACAGATGAAGCAGAAGCAATGCCAGATCCAGCACCAGAATCATTATTAGAAGAAGTTTACGCTAAATAAATAAAAGAGAATGAGAGGATTGAGACATTATGGCTGAAATGACATATTTAGAAGCAATAAATTTAGGGATTTCTGAAGAAATGGCAAGAGACGAAAAAGTTGTGATCTTTGGTGAAGACGTTGGTGGAGACAAAGGTGGCGTTTTCGGAGTAACAAAAGGTTTAGCAGCAAAATACGGTGATGACCGTTGTTTCAATACACCATTAACAGAAGGTTTAATTGGTGGTTTAGCAATTGGTTTAGGCTTAAGAGGTTACCGTGCAATTGGTGAATTCCAATTTGCGGACTACATTTTACCAGCAACTAACCAAATTTTATCAGAAGCTCGTACAATGCGTTACCGTACGAAAGGTGACTGGACTGCTCCAATCGTTTACCGTACGCCTTATGGTGGTGGAGTTCGTGGTGGACTATATCACTCACAATCAACAGAAAAACTTTTCATTGGACAACCTGGTTTACGTGTTGTTACACCATCAAATCCATATGATGCTAAAGGGATGATTAAAGCGGCAATTCGTTCAGACGATCCTGTTATCTTCTACGAACACAAACGTTTGTATCGTTTACTAAAAGCAGATGTGCCAACTGATGATTATATTGTACCAATTGATAAAGCTAATGTTGTTCGTGAAGGTAGCGACATCACAGTTATTGCTTATGGAATGATGTTACAATATGCGATTGCTGCAGCTGAAAAATTAGCTGAAGAAGGAATCGATGCAGAAGTAGTGGATGTACGTTCATTATATCCATTAGACCGTGAAACATTAGTTAATGCTGCTAAGAAAACTGGTAAAGTTTTATTAGTAACAGAAGATAATAAAGAAAGTACAGTAATGAGTGAAATCGCAGCAATGATTTCAGAAGATGCATTATTTGATTTAGATGCTCCTATTCAACGTCTAGCTGGACCGGATGCTCCAAGTATGGGGTATGCATTAACACTTGAGCGTGAATTCTTAGTAAATCAAGAACAAGTGACAGAAGCAATGAGAGAATTAGCAGAATTCTAAAGTTAAGTAATAATAGGAGGAATAAATAATCATGGCAATAAAAGAAATTAAAATGCCTAACTTAGGCGAGAGTGTAACAGAAGCTTCAGTTGTTCAATGGTTAGTTCAACCAGGAGACACTGTTAAACGTTATGACCCATTAGTAGAAGTGGTTTCTGATAAAGTAACAACAGAAGTACCATCAGATTTTAATGGTGTCGTTAAAGAGTTATTAATTGAATTAGATACTGATGTTCCAATTGGTACGACATTCATGACATTAGAAGTTGAAGGGGCAGAAGAAACAGTTACAGCAACACCAGAACCAGTTGTTGAAGCACCAGCAGCGCCAGTCGCAGCAACTCCAGCTCCAGCAGCACCTGTTGCTGCACCAACTCAAAACGCTAATCCTGCAGGTGCTCGTTTTTCTCCAGCAGTGATGCGTATTGCACAAGAAAAAAATATTGATTTAGCACAAGTTGTTGGAACTGGTAAAGGTGGACGTATTACTCGTAAAGACGTTCTTAACTTTACTCCAGGTACAGTCGCACCAACACCGGTTGAAGAAGTGAATGTTGTCGCAGCAGCGCCAGTCGCAGCAACACCAACAGCCGCTCCAAAAGCAGCACCACAACCAACAGTTGTAAGTTCAGATAGAACAACGGTAGTACCAGCTGACGGTGTAAGAAAAGCAATTGCTAAGAAAATGACACAAAGTGTGAATGAAATTCCACACGCTTGGATTATGATTGAAGTTGATGTAACAAACATCGTTAAACTACGTAATGCAGCTAAAAATGACTTTAAGAAACAAGAAGGTATGTCTCTAAGTTTCTTCCCATTCTTTGCAAAAGCAGTAGTTCAAGCATTGAAGAAAAATCCAAAGATGAACACATCATGGGATAATGGCAACATTGTTTATCATAAAGATGTTAACTTATCAATCGCAGTAACAACAGATGAAAACCTTTTTGTCCCAGTTATTCATCAAGCAGATAACTATTCATTAACAGGATTAGTTAAAGAAATCAACCGTCTTGCTGGAGATGTTCGTAAGGGCGCTCTACAAAGTAAAGACATGCAAGGTGGTACGTTTACATTGAATAACACTGGTTCATTAGGATCAGTTCAATCAATGGGAATTATCAACCACCCACAAGCAGCTATTTTACAAGTGGAATCAATCAACAAACGTATTGTTCCAACAAGTGATGGCGGGTTCAAGACTGCAGACATGGTTAACTTATGTCTATCAATTGACCACCGTATTTTAGATGGTCAACAAGCAAGTCAATTCTTGAAAGATGTTAAAGCGAATTTAGCTAACTTCTCAAGTGAAGCAGATATTTATTAATTAAAAATTATGAAAGACAATTAGAAAAAGAAAGGAATTCTCGCTAAATGCGAGAATTCCTCTCCTCTAATTGTTTTATGCAATAATAACAAGTGCAATTATTCTCAAACTAAAATCTTTTGATGAAAAAAAACGAATAATAGGGGTATTTAAAATGACAACAGAAAATCCAAAGTTAACACCAAAGATTTTTTTAAACAAAGTTTTAGCTGGAACGGCTCAAGGAACAATTATTGCTTTAATTCCTAATGCTGTTTTAGGAGCTATTTTAAAATATTTTGCTGAATATAAATTGATTGCGATGATTATTGATGCTGCTTTAATCTTCCAACTAGCAACACCGTTGATTATTGGGGGACTTATTGCTCACCAATTTGGTTTAACGCCAGCTAAGATGATGATGGCTGGAGGAGCTGCTTTTGCAGGTTCCGGAGTCGTTAAGTTCAATGCTGAAGCAGGTGCTTTTCTAGGTAAAGGGACCGGAGATATTATCAATATTATGATTACTGCCTCTCTTGCTGTTTTGATGTTAATTTGGTTAGAAGGTAAATTTGGTTCCGTTGAAATTATTGCATTGCCAATCGTTATTGGGGTCGGTGCTGGATTAATTGGTATGTTAACTTATCCGTATGTGACACAAATTACCGTAGCTATTGGTAAATTAATCAATAACTTTACTGATTTCCAACCGATTGTGATGACGATTTTAATTGCATGTTCTTTTGCAGCTTTAATTATTTCACCGATTACGACAGTGGCTATTGGTTTAGCGATTCAATTGAATGGTATCTCGGCTGGGGCTGCAGCAATGGGAATTGCAGCAACAACAGTAGTATTAGTTATCAACTCTTGGAAAGTGAATGAGTCAGGCGTAACATTAGCAATCGCACTTGGTGGTATGAAAATGATGATGCCTAACTTATTCAAATATCCAATTATCTTAGTTCCATGTTTATTTACAGCAGCTATTTCTGCTATTCCAGTTTCAATCTTTACAATCTCAGGAGTACCACAATCAGCTGGATTTGGTTTAGTTGGTTTAGTTGGACCATTAGCGTCACTAGATGCAGGACTAAACATTGGTTTACTAATCCTTTCATGGTTTGTTATCCCAATTATTGCTGGTTTATTCTCTAAATTCTTATTTGAAAAAGTATTAAAATTATATGATAGTAAAGTAGTCTTTGCTTACCAAGGATAATCTTAAGTTTAGTTTTTCTTGATGATATCAATGAAATCTTCAGTTAATTTAAAATCTTTTCTTAGTGCGATCCCAATGGGGAAGTAGTCATACTTATCTCTCAGTGGGATCCATTTTGAGTTTTCGCTCTTGCCAACTTGACTATATTCTATTGGTAAAAGAGTAATGGAATCATTTTTATGTAGACTGTGTAACAAGACTTGAAGGTCATCATTTTGTAAAACGATATTAGGTTCGTAACCAAAAAAGCGACCTCTATCAATTAACGCTCTACCAATCATAAAGTTGGTAGAAAGTGAAGAGAAACGTTGTCCTTTCAAATCTTTAAATGTTAATTCCTCTGCTTGTGAAAGTGGATTGCTATTGGGAACAACGACATGAACATGATAGCCTTTAGTTGAGGTTTCTAAGACTTCCATATTGATGGTTTCTGGAAAAAGATTAGGATATGAAATTAATCCAATATCAATTTCTTTATTATTTAACATTGTTTGTAAGTAAGGTGAACCATCTTGTTTGATAATTAATTCGACATGAGGATGTGTTGAAAGAAATTGAGAAATTTCTTTCATAAACTGAACAGAAAATAAAGTGGTAATCCCAAGCTTAATTTTCTTTTTACCCGATTTTTCGTTCATGTTATAAATGTTATCGATTAATTGATCAAATTGTTGAACGACTTCTTGACCATGTTCATACAAATAGGCACCCGTATCGGTTAATTGATAGGGTGTATCACTGTGATTAAAAAGAACAGTCCCTAACTCACTCTCCATTTTTTTCAAGGCAAGTGATAGGGTTGGTTGGGTAACAAAAAGATTACGAGCCGCAGCTGATAGATTTTCAGTGTCGGCTATTTCGATAAAATATTTTAGTTGTTGAATATTCATGAAATCACCTTTTCAATAATTTTTTTTAAAAAGTTGTAAGCAGTTTTAATAAAAAAATAAAGAAATGTAAACATAAAATATGTCAATTTAAAAAGACATTTAGTAAAAGTATCTTACACTATATTTTAACATAATATCGTTAGAAATGTTTTAAAATAAACGTTTGTTTCAATAATTTTATCATGTAAAAATAAACAAAAATGTTTTAGGAGATGGAAAAATGAAGATAATTATTGCAGGTGCAGGAGCCATGGGAAGTCGTTTTGGTTTGATGTTAAATCAAGCTAAAAATGACGTGATTTTGATTGATGGATGGCAAGAACATGTTGATGAAATAAATAAAAATGGATTACGTGCTGATTTTAATGGAGAAGAAGTCATTGCCAAGATACCTGCTTATCAACAAGATAAACTTTCAGAGGTTGATTTTACAGCAGATTTAGTGATCTTATTTACAAAAGCAATGCAATTAGATGCGATGTTAAAATCATTACAACCTATGCTTAGTGAGAATACAAAAGTTCTATGCTTATTAAATGGGATTGGGCATGAGGATACGATTAAAAAATATGTTCCATTTGAAAATATTTTACTAGGTAATACCATGTGGACAGCTGGTATGGAAGGCCCAGGACGAGTGAAGTTATTTGGAACTGGTTCACTAGACTTACAAAATTTAGGTGAGGGTCAAGAAGAAATCGCTAAAGAAGTTGTCGCTGTATTGTCAAAAGCTGACTTACACGCCAACTTCTCGACAGATATTATTTCATCGATTTACAAAAAAGCGTGTGTGAATGGTACAATGAACGGTTTATGTACGTTGTTGAATTCTAATATGGCTGATTTAGGAGCGACATCCTTTGCAGATGAAATGGTCAAAGAAATTGTTTTAGAATTTGAAGCGATTGCTAATTATGAAAAAGTACCATTTGATCGTGAAGCCATTTTAACGCAAATTAAAGGCTGTTATAATCCAGAAACAATTGGTTTACACCATCCTTCAATGTATCAAGACTTACGTATTAATCATCGCTTAACTGAAATTGATTATATCAATGGTGCGATTGTTCGTAAAGGGAAAGAATATGGAATTGCAACTCCTTATTGTTCATTCTTAACGCAATTAATTCATACTAAAGAAGAGCTATTAGGCGTAAAATAAAATTAAAGATAACTCGAAAGAAACAGAAACACTTTATCAAAAAGTGTTTTCGTTTCTTTTTTTTGTTACAACAAAAGTACGTTTAAAAATATTTAGTTATAATAACGCTACTTTTTAAACATTATGATGTTGAAATGATTATTAAAAGATGGTATATTTAATATGATATGCTAAAAACGACTTATAAAGTCTGTTAATCAAAGGTTTGTATACTTTTATCGGTAATGTGGACGATTGATTTGCATGAGTGACTGTTGTTAAAGGAGCGAATTAAATAATGAGTAAAAAAAAACTTGTTTATCTTATGATTTGTTTTTTATTTTTAATGGGTGCTTACTCCGATTCGTCTTTTGCTGAAAGTGATGAAAATCAAACGATTACTCAGGCGAACGTGAAAAGAGAAGGCTATTGGGAAAAGCTTCCAATTGAATTAAATAGTATCGGAACCTTGACGATTTATGCAAATCAAGAACATTTAGAATTACCCGAGATAAAGACAGCTACTTTTTTTGAAAATGGAAAAGAAAAAGAACTTGTCCTAGATAAAATTAATGGAATAAAGGCAATCGACGTTAAAAAAATAAAATTTGTTGGTGAAAAAGGTCAACTTTATTTACCAGAAGATGCGAGGTATCTTTTTGCAAGTGAGCGTCCCAAAGGAATAACGGCTTTTAAAAATGTGTCTGAAATTGAAGGGTTAGAGGTTTTAAATTTATCGAAAACAAAAAAGATCGCTCATTTATTTGATAATTTACAGGCGTTAGAACACTTAGTTTTTCCTGCTGACTTCTCAGTTGCCGATACGACGGATGGGATTGAACTATTGAATGGCTTAACACATTTAAAAACGTTGATTTTACCAGATCGATTTCCAGTCGATGATTTTAACCTTCTATCGGAGCAGTTTAAAGGGATGAAAGATTTGGAAATGCTAAAATTACCAAAAACGATAAAATCTAAATATAGTCTTAAAGAAATTCAGAGTTGGTTGGTTGATAATTCGAAATTAAAAAGTTTACTAATTGGTGAAGAAATCCAACCACTCGTGATGTCAGAAAGTAAAAAGAAGCCAGTTTCGTTTAAAGCGGAACATCAAAAAGATAATGGAACGTATTGGGGCAGTGTTCCTGTTCAGATGGCAAATGGCGTGTTGGTTATCCAGTCTCCGCGTAATGAAGAAATCGAAAATTATTTAGGCCATCCTAATTCAGATGGAACATTGGATAATAAGCATTCGATTAAAGCTTCAGATGTTACGATGATGTTTTTTTCAAATGCGATTGATAAGGTAAAGTTACCCGAAGATTCCTCTTATCTTTTCGCTACGACATATGGCGGTAAACCTTGGTTTGAAAAATTATCAATGCTTGTTGACTTGGATCGGTTAGATACCTCTGGAGTAACAGATATGACAGGTTTATTTTCGGGTCAAAAACAATTAACATCACTCAATCTATCTAGGATGAAAACAGGTGATACCATTTATATGGCTGAAATGTTTAAAGATATGACAGGTTTAAATGATATCACTCTTCCCGAAACATTTGAGACAAGGCAAGCGGTGAATATCAATGGCATGTTTAGTGGAATGACTAATTTGCAGTCATTGGTATTACCAGATAGTTTTAAGATAACAGGAACTCATCAAATGGTTAATTTATTTAAAGGAAATACAGGGTTGAAAACTCTTCATTTCGGCAATGATTTTTATTTTAATGCTGGAATAGCCTCTGCTTTACCAGCATTACCTATGAACGAAACGTTTACTGGAGGCTGGAAAAGTAGTAAGCATCGCTTTAAATCGAGTGCTGAGATGATGAAAAAAGTGATTCAACCTGGCTTTGGTGGGACCTATTATCGTGAGGAGGTTGAACAAGGGTTGAAAATCCCTGATAAATTGATATTTAAAAATGGGGTAAGTGGTGTCTACAAACCTCAATTGCTAGGTCGAAAAGATACGGATTGGAAAATTACGGTTTTTGACAATTCACCTGGTACGAAAGAATGGCATGTCAGTGCACGTTTAAAAGAGCCTTTTACGGCTAACACAATTAAGAATCGATCGGCGGAAGATATCTTGGTTTATAAGAAAACAAAAGAGAGTATTCCTTTGGTCTTGACGGAAGAAATGCTACCAATTGCAGATGTCAGCCAGGCCACGCCATTAGAAAATGAAATTGAATATGATATCAACTGGCAAGATAATACAGGGCTAATCTTAGATATTTCTCGTTTAGAATCGCTAGGTTTAGCCAATGATAGTTATAAAGGTATGCTCGAATTTACTTTAATGGATGCTGATTAAAAAATGGTCGTTCCTTTCTTAAAGTCTAGGTATTAGAAACTAATAGGCTGAAGAAGTAGACATAAAACAAAAGAACAAGGAGAGAATATAATGAAGAAAATAACGTTATTAGCAACAAGTATTTTAGGAATAGTAACTTTAGGTAGCACAATAGCTCAAGCAGCTGACGTAAATGTAGACACAGAAGGAGTTGTCAACTTCTCTAATGTGACGGAAGCAAAACCAGTTAAACCAGATGATGATTCAGGAACAGTAATTGAGCCAGGTGATAAGCCTGGTGGGGGTTCAGATACTTCGGATATGAATTTAAAATTATTATATGTTCCTAATTTTGTTTTTGCAGATAATGGAAACACAAGTATTAAATATGATTTTATGAAAGGGAATAAACTAGAAGCCATCGTTCAAACAACGAAAGAAGCTGGCGAATTTCCAAACTTTGCTCAAGTCTATCATTCTAAAGAAGTGGCGAATTGGCTTTTAGCCGCAAAAGCGTCAGATTTTAAACTAGTAGGTGGCACTAAAATCCTAGATGGTGCAAAAATTGTACTGGATGATGCTGATGCGGTTAAAAATGTTGGTTCAAGTACAGTAGCAACCGCTACAATTGAAAATAGTTTAATTACACTTGAAAGTAATGAAAAAGTTAATATCGGTAAATATGTTGGAACAACGAATGAATCAGCGATTAATTCATTTAACTTTAATAAAGTTAAATTAGATATTACAAGTGGTTTAGCTATCGGAGAAAATGAAACCTATAAATCAAATATTACTTGGACGCTCAGTGGCGATGCGACAGCGGTTGTAACAGACACTGAAGAAGAATAATAGTAGCAAGTGAATGATCTAGATGATGGTTGTGAGTACGTATCACAGCCATCATTTTACGTCTAATAAGGAGAAAATAAAAATGAGCAAACAAGTAAAACGGGGACTAGTATTTTGTTTAATCTTTCTACTTTCCTTGATACCTTTTGTAAAGGGTGAAGCAGTTGAAAATTTAGCGACATTCTCTGTACAACCCATTTTACCAAGCAATAATCTGGGGAAAGAACCAACTTTATTTAATTTAAGAGTGAAAAAAGGAACGGAACAAAAAGTAGAAATTGAAATAAGTAATACTTCTAATGATACCGTTGAACTAGCGATCCATGCTTACAGCGGAAGCACGAATTCAAACGGAGTGATTGACTATATTGCTAAAACGAAAGAAAAACCTTATGATTCAACATTAAAAACACCTTTAGATACAATAACAACCGTTCAAAATAAAGTGACAGTACCTAAAAAAAGTAAGAAAAAATTGCCAGTAACGATAAAAGTTCCAGAGGAGTCTTTTCAAGGTATTATTTCAGGAGCGTTGGAGCTAGAGCAAACGAATTTAAAAGAAGATAAAAATAGTTCTCAATCTAAATTAAGTATGAAAAATAAAATTCGCTATCTTGTTCCTATTTTATTAACAGAACAAGATACTAAAGTGAAACCAGAACTGAAACTAAATGAGGTAAAGGCAACACAGATTAAAGGTCAGAATACGATTACAGCGAATTTACAAAATATTAAGCCAGCGTTCGTTAAAGACTTATCAATTCAAGCAAAAGTAGTGAGAAAAGGAACAGATGATTTACTCTGCTTTTTAAATGCTAAGGGAATGCAGATGGCGCCGAATTCAAATTTTAATTTACCAATTTCTTTAAAAAATAAACGATTTAGAGCAGGGACTCATACTTTATATTTAGTAGCTACAAATGAGGGAAAACAAAAATGGTCTTTTGAACGTGATTTTAATATTACGCGGGAAGAAGCCAAAAGAATGAATGATGAATCGCTTATCGAATTAGAAAAAGCCAAAATTACATGGTGGATGATTATGATTGCTCTATTACTTTTAATTTTACTTTTATTGATACTTTATTTAATTTATCGTCATCAAAAAGAAAAACAAAAAGAACGTGAAAAGCATAAAAAAAATAAAAATAAAACAAAAAGTAAGAAGAAGCGTAAAAAGAAATGATTAAAAAGATAGGTGTCTTTCTTTTGGTTTTTTTAGGATTATTTTTTTTAGCCTTACAAGAAGTTGTCTTAGCTGAAAGTTCTTCTTTTTCAGTTGTTGCCAACCTCCCTGAAAATCAAATCGACCAAGAAAAGACTTTTTTTGATTTAAAAGTTAAGGCAGGTGACAAACAAACGTTAAGTTTGAATTTAATGAATGATTCAACGACAGAACAAACCTATTTAGTTGAAGCTAATTCAGCCTATACGAATGGTCATGGAATGATCAGTTACGATCAGAAAGAAAGACCGAAGACCGTTGCTGCACCTATTTTCTTTTCCGATATTGCTAAGGTGAGAGAACCAGAGATAACGCTGAAGCCAAATCAAACAAAGGAAATCTTGATTGATTTAATTATTCCTAAAGAAGGGTTTAAAGGCTTGATTTTAGGGGGCCTTTACATCTATCAGCCCCAATCACAAGAAGAAAATGAAAAGGAAGCCGGAATCAGAACGACACAATCTGTCGTTAAAGGAGTTCGCTTGACGAATAAAATTGAAAAAATCAAACCAAGTCTATCTTTGTATTCTTTGAAAGCTAATTTAGCTTCTCATTCTAATGTTAGCGTGTGGCTTGAAAATGAAGAGCCTATGATTATGGATAAGGTTAAACTATCAGCACAAATTTTACAACGTGGAAAGCAAGCCCTTATTATTTCTGAGTTAAAATTGGAAGCTATAAAATTAGCACCTTATGCACGATTTCCTATTAAAATTCCCCTATCATCGAACGTAGCACCAGGTGAATATTTGGTTAAAATTATTGTCAATTCACATGATGAGCAGTGGTCGTTTGATGAAGTTTTATTTATAAAAGGAGAAAAAAATCAGATCAAACAAACAACTTTACAACCTAAAGTAAGGAAAGATCGATCCTTATGCTTATTCCTTTTATTTATTTTACTAGTTTTATTGATTTTAATTTATTTGATTTTTAGATATAAAAAAAAGTCAAAAAGAAAACGAAAAAACAAACATAAAAACAACGAATGAGGGGTGATTCGTTGTTTTTTAATGACACTAAATCCGATACTGAATTGTCTGATTAATAAAATAAGGTTATAATGAAAATTAAAGCTATAATTGTATATAACAGAAGGAGTTGGTTTGATGAGAAAAACACCGCATGTCATATTATTATTATGCTCTTTATTTTTATTAAGCTCTTGTGGTTTTACAAGAAAAAAAGAAGTCGCTCAAAAAGAATTAGAAATAGAGAGTTTAACGAAAGAATTAAAAAGTAAAGAGGACGACGATCATCAGTTTAACGACAAGTTAAAAAAAGCTGAAACACAAAGGGACAACTATAAGGAGAAAATGAAACAATTAGAAAAAGAAAACCGTGACTTAAAAAGTAGTGGTTTACTTTCTACAAATACTGAGCTTCACGTAATTGAAAGTTCAGGGCAGTATGGAAAAGAAATTTATCAAGCGATTACTGGTAAAAATGATAAAGATATTACAAATTCAAAAAAAGCTAAATTGAGTGAATATCAAGGGAAAAAAATCGAAGGCACTGTAGGTTGGCATACAACTATTGGTCCAGCTGAAGAAACTGAAACACATTATATTGTGTATGAAGCAGGTGATGTCAAAATAGCGATGGTTTATATTTTAGACCAACAACAAATCATTAATCAAGGGATGGTTGTTGAAATCGATAACGAAGGACAGGCAAAGTTACTAAGTGAAACAAATTTAAATTAAATCAAAGCACCGTAAAATGAAATTCCATTTTACGGTGCTTTTTTAAATTAATCGTATAGGTTAAATAACTAATATGTTATAATTTTAATTGTAATCATTGGTAAAATTAAGACAATAAAAAAAGCGCCGAGACAGCGCCACATAAAGTTGATAACGGACTAGCCTTATTTTAACTTCGCTATGTTGTTTTGAATGCTACCAACACATTCATTATATCAAAATAACAAAATAAAACAAGTAAATATTCAAAAAAGCTTGGAAATTGGAGGATGAAGAATGAAAAACTATACGATTGGATTAGATATCGGGACGAATTCTGTTGGGTGGGCGGTTACTCAAGATAACTATGAGTTAGTTAGAAAAAATATGAAAGTTCTAGGTAATACTGAACGAAAAAAAATTAAAAAAAACTTTTGGGGCGTTCGTTTATTTGATGAAGGCATGACGGCAGAGGCTCGTCGGTTGAATCGAACCACTCGTCGTCGTTATATCAGACGTCGTCAGCGATTAGAGTATTTGCAAGCTATCTTCTGTGAAGAAGTTAAGAGAATCGATCCTAATTTTTTCATGCGACTAAAAGAAAGCTTTTATGTACCTGAGGACAAATCAGCAGAGCGTTATCCGATATTTGGTACGATAGAAGAAGAAATCAGCTATCATAAGGACTATCCAACTATCTATCATTCGCGAAAAAAACTAGTGGATAGTAATGAAAAGGCAGATATTCGTATTATTTATTTGGCTTTGGCTCATATGATTAAATATCGTGGTCACTTCTTGATAGAAGGAAAATTAAACGCAGAAAATACCTCTGTTCAAGAAACTTTTTCATTATTTTTAAAAGAATATAATGAAGTATTTACTAAGCAAGCAGATGGAACATCTGTTAATTTAGTGGATGAAAGTATTGCAGTCGAAGCTGTTTTAAAGGCAAAAGGGTCAAAAAGTAGACGTGCAGAAAATGTTTTAACTTTATTTTCTAATGAAAAATCGAATGGAACATTATTTCAATTTATAAAAATGATTGTGGGCAATCAAGGTAATTTTAAAAAAACTTTTTCATTGGAAGAAGATGCGAAACTACAGTTTTCAAAAGAAGAGTATGAAGAAGAAGTCGAAGCCTTGCTTGCGATTGTAGGTGATGAATATGCTGACGTTTTTGTCGCAGCTAAAAATGCCTATGATGCACTGCAACTTTCTGAAATTTTAACAACAACGGATCAAAAAACACGAGCTAAATTATCTTCAAGTATGGTAGATCGCTATGAAGAACATAAAGAAGATTTAGCCAAATTAAAGAAATTCGTTAAGAATGAGATACCTGAGAAGTTTGTAGAAATGTTTAAAGCTGATACCGTGGATGGTTATGCTGGTTACATTGAAGGAAAAACAACAGAAGAAAAGTTTTATAAATATTTAAAAAAACAGTTAAGTGGTTATGAAGAAGCGAGCGTATTCTTAAATAAAATAGAGCAAGAAAACTTTTTGAGAAAACAACGAACGTTTGATAATGGAGTTATCCCTCATCAAATTCATTTAGATGAGTTACAAAAAATACTGAAGCAACAATCTGAATATTATCCGTTTTTAAAGGAAAATGGAGATAAAATAGAGAAGATTTTAACCTTTAGAATTCCATATTATGTAGGACCACTGGCGCAAAAAGATAAAGAAGGCGAGTTTGCTTGGCTAACAAGAAAATCAGATGAAAAGATAACGCCTTGGAATTTTGATGAGGTAGTAGATCCTGTGTTATCATCGATTGATTTTATTGAGCGTATGACAAATAAAGATACTTATTTACCAGAGGAAAATGTTTTACCCAAGAACAGTTTTCTTTATCAAAAATATACTATTTTTAATGAACTAACTAAAGTATCATATTTGAATGAACAAGGGATTGAACAAAATTTTTCGAGTCAAGAAAAACAAGAAATTTTCGAGGATTTATTTAAAGTTGACCGTAAAGTAAGTAAGAAAAAATTAATCAATTATTTGGAAAATCAATATCAACTAAATGGTGTAACAATCAAAAGAGGTTTTGATGAGGGGCAAACTAATTTTAATGCTAGCTTTGGTGTGTATCATGATTTTATTAAAATGGGGATTGAGCGAGAGTTTTTAAATGACGCTGAAAATCAAGAAGTGTTAGAGGAAATCGTTAAGTTTCTAACTATTTTTGAAGACCGAAAAATGTTGAAAATACAACTAGAGAAGTATAACGATTTATTTTCAGGTGAAACGATGAAAAAATTAATTCGTCGTCATTACACAGGATGGGGGAGATTGTCTCAAAAATTATTAGATGGTATTAGAGATGAAAAATCTGGAAAAACTATTATGGATTATTTAATTAAGGATGATGGTCCTAAGAAAAATATAAATCGAAATTTAATGCAGTTAATTAATGATCCGGCTCTTTCTTTTAAAGAAAAGATAGCGAAGGCTCAATTGGTTGAAGAGACAGACAGTTTAGAAGAAAGCGTCAGTAAATTAACAGGCAGTCCAGCGATTAAAAAAGGAATTCTTCAAAGTTTGAAAATTGTCGATGAAATTGTAGAAATTATGGGGTATGCTCCAAAATCAATCGTCGTTGAGATGGCGAGAGAGAATCGAGAAGGTAAGAGAACAGAATCAAGATTGAAGGCAATAGAAAAAGCTTTGGAAGAATTGAATAGTGAACTTTTAACTGTCTATCCAACATCTAATGAAGCGTTAAGAAATAATCGTCTATTTTTATATTACTTACAAAATGGGAAAGATTTATATACAGGAAATGATTTGGATATTAATCAATTATTCAACTATGATGTTGATCATATTATTCCCCAAAGTTTTATTAAAGATGACTCTCTCGATAATTTAGCATTAGTTAGTTCTAAGGAAAATAGAGGGAAGTCTGACGAGGCATTAGGAATAGAAATTGTTAATCGTCAAGAAAAGAATTGGGAAAGACTAAAAGCTTGTAAACTCATGAGTCAACGTAAATTTGATCATTTAACAAAAATAAGACGAGGCGGAATAACAGATAAAGATAAAGAAGGCTTCATCAAAAGACAATTAGTTGAAACGAGACAGATCACTAAAAATGTTGCCCAAATTTTAGATAATCATTTTAATTTTGAAAAAGATGACACAGGGAAAATCGTTAGAAAAGTTAATGTTTTGACTTTAAAATCAGCTCTAGTTAGTCAGTTTAGAAAAGAATTTAAATTGTATAAAGTCAGAGAGATAAATGATTACCATCATGCACAAGATGCTTATCTGAATGCAATTGTTGGTAATACCTTGTTGAAAGTTTATCCTCAGTTAAGACCTGAATTTGTTTATGGTGAATTTCAGCATATGAGTGCAATTAATCGCTTCAAAGGAACTCAAAAGAAATTATTTAATTTAAATATTATGAAATTTTTCAAATTAGATGAAGTTATTAATCAAGAAACTGGGGAGCTTCTATGGTCTCAAAAAGATTTAATCACAGTAAATAAGGTGATGAATTCTCATCAAATGAACATTGTGAAAAAAGTAGAGCGACAAAAAGGAAGGTTTACTGAGGAAACAGTAGTTAAGAAAAGTAATTCTGATAAATTAATTGCAAGAAAACGAGGATTAGATCCCAAAAAATATGGTGGCTTAAAAAGTCCAACTATTGTTTATTCAGTTATTTTTTCATACGAAAAGGGTAAAAAGAAACAAATTACTTTTGAAATTATCGGTATTCCTTTAATGTTCCAAAAAGAGTATGAGATGAATAAGATAGACTATCTTGAAAAACGGGGTTATATGAATCCAACGATTAAATTTGAATTGGCAAAATATTCTCTTTTTGAAGGAGAGAATGGGCGAAGAAGGCTACTTTCAAGTGCAGGGGAACTTCAAAAAGGAAATCAATTGATCTTACCGAAAAAACTAGTCACGTTACTTTATCATTCTAATAAAGTTCAAAATAATAATAAAGAAAGTTTAGAGTATTTGAATCACCATGTTTCTGAATATGAAGAGCTTCTAAAGTATATTACTAGTTTCGCAGAGAATTTTACTGTAGCTCCGAAAAACTTAGAAAAAATAAATGAACTATTTAGACAACATAAAGAGGTATCTATTAAGGAAACAGCGACAGCTTTTGTGAATCTTATGCGTTTTACTCAAATGGGGGCTCCTGCTGAATTTAATTTTTTTGGAACAACAATTTCAAGGAGACGTTACACAACTAAAAAAGATTTTATAGATGTTTTTGAAGGAACGTTGATTAATCAATCCATTACAGGTCTTTATGAAAGTCGTTGGAAAGTAGGCGGAGAATAATGGGGTGGCGTACAGTGGTTGTCAATCTGCATTCTAAGTTATCTTATAAAAATAATCATTTGATTTTTAAATCTGTTCATCAACAAGAAATGATTCACTTATCCGAGATCGATGTTTTATTGTTAGAAACGACAGATATTACGTTATCCACAATGCTGATCAAGCGTTTGGTTGATGAGAACATTTTAGTTCTCTTTTGTGATGACAAACGTTTACCGGTTGCTAAATTACTCCCTTTTTACGGACGACACGATAGCAGTTTACAGCTATCAAAGCAAATTGCTTGGCGAGAAGAACGAAAAGGTTTTGTATGGACGTCAATTATTTCTCAGAAAATATTAAATCAAAGTAGTTATTTAAAAACAAATGCTTTTTCAGATAAATCAGAAGCTATCTTAAAGTTACATGATCAATTAGATGTATTTGATCCTAGTAATCGAGAAGGACATGCGGCGAGAATTTATTTTAATACGTTATTTGGTACTAATTTTTCTAGAGAAGCAGATAACGATATCAATGCGGGCTTAAATTATGGCTATACTTTATTAATGAGTTTATTTGCTCGAGAAGTGGTGAGAAATGGTTGCTTAACTCAACTAGCGCTAAAACATTACAATCAATTTAACGATTTTAACTTAGCAAGTGACTTAATGGAACCTTTTCGTCCACTGGTGGATGAAATTATTTATACACATCATCATGAACCTTTTAAAGTAATGAAAAACTACCTATTCGAATTGTTTTCAAAAACTTATGCATACAATAATAAAGAAATGTTTTTAACTAATATTGTAAGTGATTATACAAAAAAGATTGTTAAAGTTTTAAATAATGAAATAGAAGGCGTTCCTGTGTTCAGGATATGAGTTATCGATATATGAGAATGTTAGTAATGTTTGATATGCCAACAGAAACAGCAGATGAAAGAAAGGCTTATCGTGTGTTTAGAAAGTTTTTATTGAGTGAAGGCTTTATTATGCATCAATATTCGGTTTATAGTAAGATTTTATTGAATAATTCGGCGAGTAAATTTATGATTTCTCGTCTGAAAAAGAACAATCCTAAACATGGCTTAATAACGATTTTAACTGTAACCGAGAAACAATTTTCACGAATGATGTATCTGAATGGTGAGCAAGATAACTGTGTAGGTAACACGGATTCTAGGATAGTATTTTTAGGAGAAAACTATGACGAAATTTAATTTTCCTTTATTAGATGAACCAGTTGATTTAAAAGAGATAAATTGTTTAGTAATTGAAGAAATCGAACTATTTTCAAAGATAGTAAAAGAACTTTATCAATACGAAGAAAAAAGTGAATTGAAAATTTTTAATGAAGCTTATAAACCTTTAAAAGCATTAGAACTATTATTAGTTACTGATATTATGGGGTTTGAAGTGAATTCAGCTCCCATTTTAAAGTTAATTTATGAAGATTTGAAAGAAGAGTTAAATGAAAAACCAGAAACAAAAACTAAAATTGAACAATTGGCTTTAAAAATAAGTCAATTGATAGAACAAGAAATACTAGAACATGAGCTTGATTTAGAGCTAGATGAAATTACGATACTTGAACTTTTTAAAGCGCTAGGTATCAAAATTGAAACTCAAAGTGATACATTATATGAGAAGATGTTTGAGATTATTCAAATTTTCAAATATTTATCTAAGAAAAAAGTTTTAGTTTTTGTTAATGTTTGTTCTTATTTTCCGATGGATGAATTAAAGGAGATCATGAATTATATTTCTTTAATGAATATTGAAGTTCTGTTCTTAGAACCAAGAAAAATCAATGGAGTAAGTCAAGCGATTATTGATAAAGACTATTATTTAACAGTCAAAAATATGTTATAATATAATTAAGTTATTGTTGTCCTTTGACAATTTATAAAATCAAATTGAAGTATTCAAAACTGAAGTCTTGCTATGGACGAATGGCGCGATTACGGGACCTCAAATTTCCTACGAGGTTTTAGAGCTATGCTGTTTTGAATGCTTCCAAAACTTCTTTATCGTTTTGAGGGTCTAAGTAGGTGTTTTAGAGCTATGCTGTTTTGAATGCTTCCAAAACTTAGGTATGCTTGTTCTTCAAGACCACGTTGTTTTAGAGCTATGCTGTTTTGAATGCTTCCAAAACCGATCAAAAGAATCCCCAATATACCTAGGAGTTTTAGAGCTATGCTGTTTTGAATGCTTCCAAAACGGCAGAAGCATTAGCAAAC